>DASQGL010000032.1:0-17299 GCA_035632635.1 Candidatus Limnocylindrales bacterium | reverse complement strand
ACCGTTCCACCCTTGATCAGCATGGCATTGAAAAAAGCCGGCGCCCCTCCTCGGGCGCCGGCTTTCCCCTCCTTGACCGCCGGCTATCCGTCGAACGCCGGCGCCGCTCCCTCCACCACCGACCGCACCGCCATGCTAGGGCCCGGCGAACGGTTCGTCAAGCCGCAGCCTTGCCTCGGCCGCGCCGCTCGCCGCGCCGGAGGACCAGCTCGAGGAGCCGCTCGCGGTTGAAATCGCCCTTGGCCAGCACCGTCTGCACGCGTCCCTTCAGGCGGGCCCCGTCGCGTCCGTTCAGCCCCCGGGCGGTCAGGACGATGATCGGCGTCCGCGCCACCTCGGGCGTGCCGGACACCGCGTCCACGACCGCGAAGCCGTCGCCGCTGCCCAGCGTCAGGTCGAGGATGATCAGGTCGGGGCGCTGCGAGGTGGCCAGCGCGATCCCCTCGTCCGCCGTTTCGGCGGTCAGCAGCTTGATCGCGAACGGCTTGAAGACCGCCTTCAGCAGCCGGGCGTGCCGGCGGTCGTCGTCGATCAAGAGGACGGTGCCGGGCATCTTGCGCGCCCGCTGGCCGTCCGCCATCAGGTCGAGCTTGACCATGACCTGGAGCAGCCGCTGCCGGTCGATCGGCTTGAGCAGGAAGTCCGTGCCCTCATCGAGGGTCGACGCGGCGCCCTCCTCGGCGGTAATCACGGTCGGGATGTCCCTGGTCCGGAGCTCGCGCTTCAGGTCGCGCAGCAGGGCCGCGCCCCCGCCTGGCGGCAGCGCCGCATCGACCAGGACGGCGAGGGGCTGGCGGGCGAGCGCCTGCGCCATCGCGTCCGCCGCGTTGGCGGCCACCAGGACCTCGTAGCCGGCGCGCTCGAGGAACGGTTGAACCCGTTCGCGGGCACGGGCGTCCGGGTCGGCGAGCAGGATCACCGGCACGGCGGGGCCGGTCGGGGCCTCCGGGACCTCGAGCGTGGCAGGCGCGCCGGTCGCGCCCAGTCCGCCCAGATCGTCGACGATCCGGGCGGCGCTTTCTTTGATCAGGCGAACGAATTCCTGCCGCTCTTCGGGCGTGATCTTGTTCATCGCCTCCTGGGCGAGCAGCTCGGAGAAGCCGGTGACGGCGTTCAGGTCAGAGGACAGCGCGTGCAGCCGCTCAGGGGTGATCGCGGTGGTCTGCGGGCTCTCGCGGGCGGTGCGCAGCAACGCCTCCAGCTCCGCTCGCTCCTGCTCCCAGCCGCGCCGCTCCGCCTCGGCCGCCTTCTCCTGCAGCCGTTCCCGTTCCTGCATGCGGGCCAGCGCGCCGAGTGCCGCGGTCAGCTCCTGGTTGAGCTGCTGGATCTCGGCGACGAGCCCCTGGCGCTTCGCGCTCGCCTCGGCTGTCTGCCGGCCGGCCTGGGCGATCAACTCCTGGGTGTCCTTCCGTCCCTTCAGGTGCGCCTCGCGCTCGGCCGCCCACTCGATCTGGTACGCCTGCAGCGTCTCCAGGTCGGCGCGGACGGCGGCCAGGGCGCCGGTCAGCCTGGCGAGCTCCGCCTCGTGGGCGGTCCGCAGCTCGTCCTGCCGCGCCTCGAGGTCCTGACGGTCGGCGGCCCAGGCGAGCTGCGCGGCCTGAAGCTGCTCGACCTGCGACGCAAGCGCCTCCGCCTCCGTCCTCGCCTGCCCCAGGCTGGCCTCCCTGGCGTCGAGGCGGCGGGCAAGCTCGGCCCGCTCCCGCTCCGACCGCTCCGCGGCCTCGGCCTGCTCGGCCTCCACCCGGGTCCGCTCCTGGGCGACGCGGGCCTCGAGCTCGACCATGGCCTGCTGCAACGACGCGACCTGGGCCGCGAAGCGGTCCCGTTCCAGCCCCCACTGGCGCCGGCTCTCCTGGAAGCCGGCAGCCTCCTGTTCCAGGGTCAGGATCCCCTGCCGCAGGCGCCCCAGCTCGGCGTGCCGGTCGGCGAGTTCCGCCGAGACCTCGGCCTCGAACGCCTGGAGCCCCTGGAGAAACGCCTGGCCCTGCAGCAACAGGTCGGCAAAGGACGGCGAGGAAGGCTCGGACTCGGGCACAGGCCTATAACGGTCACGGGCGCCCCCACCGGCGGTCCTGTCAGGGGTTGATCCGGGAGAATAGTTCTCCGTGACACGATTGTGTGTCTTCTGCGGATCGAGCGCCGGCCGGGACCCCGCCTACCTCGAATCGGCCCGGGAGGTGGGCGCCACCCTGGCGGAGCGCGGCATCGGGGTGGTGTACGGCGGGTCCCGCGTCGGGCTGATGGGCGCCCTCGCCGATGCCGTGCTGGAGCGGGGCGGCGAGATCATCGGCGTCATCCCGCAGGCGCTGCTCGCCCGCGAGATGGCCCACCGGGGGATTGTGGATCTCCGCATCGTCGACTCGATGCACGCGCGCAAGGCGCTCATGGCGGAGCTCGCCGATGGGTTCGTGGCGCTGCCCGGGGGACTCGGGACGCTCGAGGAGTTCACCGAAATCGTCACCTGGGCACAGCTGGGAATCCACGCCAAGCCCTGCGGTCTGCTCAACCTGGGCGGCTTCTACGATCCGTTCCTGGGATTCCTGGACCACCTGGTGGAGGCGGGCTTCGTGCCGCCCTCGACCCGCGGACTCGTGCTCGCGGCCGCGACCATCACCGACCTGCTCGAGGCCTTCGACATCATTTCTCATGACACGCGCCGCGTCCAGGTTCGCTGCTAGCCTACCTGTGAGAGGGTTGAGGCAGGCGGGATGGCCGAAAGGAGCGAGCACATGGCTGAGCGAGGTACGACGACGACGATCACGGTGACCGACGCAGGCACGATCGACCTCGGCGGCGATCTGACCGTCCACCGTCTCGGGTTCGGCGCGATGCGCCTCACCGGGCCAGGCGTCTGGGGAGAGCCGCCCAACCGCGAGGAGTGCAAGGCTGTGCTGCGGCGGGCGCTCGAGCTCGACGTCACCCTGATCGACACCGCCGACTCGTACGGTCCGGAGGTCTCGGAACGCTTGATCGCGGAGACGCTGTACCCCTATCCGGACGAGCTCGTGATCGCGACCAAGGGCGGGCTGGAGCGGCCGGGACCGGACCAGTGGGTGCCGAACGGGCGTCCGGAGCACCTGCGCAAGGCATGCGAGGGAAGCCTGCGCCGGCTGCGGGTCGAGCAGATCGACGTCTACCAGTTGCACCGGCCCGACCCGCAGGTGCCGCTCGAGGAATCGATCGGGGCGCTGGTCGACCTCAAGGCGCAGGGCAAGATCCGGCACATCGGGATCTCGAACTGTACGGTCGAGCAGTTGGAGCAGGCGCAAGGGCTAACCCCGATCGTCTCGGTGCAGAACCGCTACAACCTGGTGGACCGTGAATCCGAGCCGGTTCTGGAGGCGTGCTCCGCCAGGGACATCGCGTTCATCCCGTGGCGCCCGGTGGCCGACCTGACCCAGGCCGCCGGACCGGTCGCCGAGATCGCACGCCGGGTGGGCGCCACTCCGGCGCAGGTCGCGCTGGCCTGGCTTCTGGCTCACTCGCCGGTGATGCTCCCCATCCCCGGCACGGCCTCGCTGGCCCATCTCGAGGAGAACTGCGCGGCGGCCCAGCTCGATCTGGCGCCGGCCGACCTCAAGACCCTAGACCGCCTGCAGTAGGCGCTCGACCTCGGCGGCGATCATCGCGTCCTCCCGGGCCTCGATCCGGAGGATGGCGACGGGCGCGCCCGGCGCGCTGAGCGGGCCGTCCTCGGCCGACGCGACGTCCTCGATCGGCGCGATCCCCAAAGGACCGAGCCGGGCGACGATCGCGCGCCGGACCGTCCCCGCGTGCTCGCCGATCCCGCCGGTGAAGACGAGCGCATCGAGCCGGGGCAGCGCGGTCGCCATGGCGGCGATCCCGGCGGCGGTCCGCTGGGCGAACATCTCGAGCGCCAGGCGAGCCCGCTCGTCGCCACGCCCCGCGCGCGCCTCCAGCTCGCGCACGTCCGCCGAGCCCCCGACGGCCAGCAGGCCCGCCCGGTGGTCGAGGGTCGACTCCAGGTCCTGGGGAGAGAGCCCCCGCGCGCGCAGCACGTAGAGCATGATCCCCGGGTCGATCGATCCCGACCGCGTCCCCATCATCAGGCCTTCCAGCGGGGTCAGGCCCATCGAGGTGTTGGCCGACCGGCCGGCGTGCACCGCCGTGACCGAGCAGCCGTTGCCGAGGTGCGCCACGAGCAGGTCGAGCTGGCTCGCGGGGCGCCGCAGCATCGCCGCGGCGCGCTGCACCGCCCAGCTGACCGAGATCCCGTGGAACCCGAAGCGCCGGATCCCCCAGCTCGCGTACCACGCGTCAGGGACCGGATAGCGGTAGGCGACCTCCGGCATCGCGGCATGGAATGCCGTGTCGAATACGGCAACCTGGGCCAGGCCGGGCCACAGCCGCCGGGCGCTCCGGATGACCTGGGCGGCGATGCCGTTGTGGAGGGGCGCGAACTCACGCAGCGCCTCGATCTCGCGCAGCACCGCCTCGTCGACGACCACCGGGCCGACAAGCCGGACGCCGCCGTGGACGACCCGATGACCGACCGCCCGCGCCGGGCTCACCCGCTGCAGCTCGGCCGCGGTCCGCCGCACGGCCTGGTCGATGTTCGCTGCCACCGTCGCATCGGGGCCGAGATCGGTCTGCGACCGTGCCAGGGTCACGGCGCCGGCGTCGTCCAGGAGACTGCCCTTGAGCGAGCTCGAGCCCGCGTTGAGGACGACGACACGCATACGAGGTCAACACTACTCGCCAGGCATCAGGCAAAGTAAGAGGATGGCGAGGGCAGCCCAACCGGCGGCCGGCGCACTGACCGACGTCGAGCTGGACAAGATCGACGCCTACTGGCGAGCCGGCAACTACCTCTCGGTCGGGCAGATCTACCTGCTCGACAATCCGCTGCTGAAAGAGCCGCTGCGGCTGGAGCACATCAAGCCGCGACTGCTCGGACACTGGGGCACGACGCCCGGCCTGAACTTCCTGTACGCGCACCTGAACCGGGTCATCAAGGCCCGCGACCTGAACGCCATCTACATCTGCGGCCCGGGACACGGCGGACCGGCGATGGTGGCCAACGCCTACCTCGAGGGCACCTACACGGAGGTCTATCCCGACGTCACGATGGATGCCGAGGGGATGCGCAAGCTGTTCCGCCAGTTCTCCTTCCCGGGCGGAATCCCGAGCCACGTCGCCCCCGAGACGCCCGGCTCGATCCACGAGGGCGGCGAGCTCGGGTACGCGCTCGCGCACGCCTTCGGCGCCGCCTTCGACAACCCGAGCCTCACCGTCTTCTGCATCGTGGGCGACGGCGAGGCCGAGACCGGCCCGCTCGCCGCGGGATGGCACTCCAACAAGTTCCTGAATCCGATCCGGGACGGCGTCGTGGTCCCGATTCTCCACCTCAACGGGTACAAGATCGCGAACCCGACCGTGCTCGCCCGCATCCCGGAAGCGGAGCTGCGCGCCATGCTCGAAGGCTGCGGCTACGCGCCCTCCTTCATCGAGGGCCACGAGCCGGCCGACATGCACCGACGGATGGCAGCGCTCCTGGACCGCGTGCTCGACGAGGTGGCCCGCATCCAGAGCACGGCCCGCTCAAAGCGCGAGGCGGAGCGGCCTCGCTGGCCGATGATCGTGATGAAGTCGCCCAAGGGGTGGACCGGACCGAAGGTCGTCGACGGGCTCCCGGTGGAGGGCACCTTCCGCGCCCACCAGGTGCCGGTCGCCGACCTGTCCAACCCGGAGCACCTCGAGATCCTCGACCGGTGGCTCCGCAGCTACCGGCCGGAGGAGCTCTTCACCAAGGAGGGCACGCTCGTCGAGGACCTGCGGGCGCTGCCGCCCGAGGGTGATCGGCGGATGAGCGCGAATCCGAACGCCAACGGCGGCATGCTGCTCAAGGATCTCCGCCTGCCGGACTTTCGCGATTATGCGGTCGACGTGCCGCACCCGGGCTCGACCTTCAGCGAGGCGACCCGTGTGCTCGGCGCGTTCCTGCGCGACGTGGTCGCGCGCAACCCGCAGCGCTTCCGGGTGATGGGTCCCGACGAGACGGCGTCCAACCGGCTCCAGGCGCTGTTCGAGGTGACCGACCGGGCCTGGGATGCCGAGCGCCTCCCGGGCGACGACCATCTCGGGCCCGACGGCCGGGTCATGGAGGTGCTGAGCGAGCACCTCTGCCAGGGCTGGCTCGAGGGGTACCTGCTGACCGGGCGGCACGGGTTGTTCAACTGCTACGAGGCGTTCATCCATATCGTCGACTCGATGTTCAACCAGCACGCGAAGTGGCTGAAGGTCACCCGGCGGATCCCCTGGCGCCGGCCGATCGCCTCCCTCAACTACCTGCTGACCTCGCACGTCTGGCGGCAGGATCACAACGGCTTCTCACACCAGGACCCGGGCTTCATCGACCACGTCACCAACAAGAGCGCGGACATCATCCGGGTCTACCTGCCGCCCGACGCGAACACGCTCCTGTCGGTTGCGGATCATTGCCTGCGCAGCCGGAATTACGTCAACGTGGTGGTCGCGGGCAAGCAGCCGGCGCTCAACTACCTGAGCATCGAGGATGCGGTCGTGCACAACACGCGCGGCATCGGCATCTGGGACTGGGCCAGCAACGACTCGACCGGGGAGCCGGACGTCGTCCTGGCGTGCGCCGGCGACATCCCCACGCTGGAGACGCTCGCGGCGGTTCAGCTAATCCGCCACCACCTGCCCGACCTGACCGTCCGGGTCATCAACGTCGTGGACCTGATGAAGCTGCAGCCCGAGTCGGAGCATCCGCACGGGCTGCCGGACGCCGAGTTCGACGCCCTCTTCACGACCACGCGGCCGGTCATCTTCGCCTACCACGGGTATCCCTGGCTGATCCACCGGCTCACCTACCGGCGGCACAACCATGCCAACCTGCACGTGCGCGGCTACAAGGAGGAAGGGACCACCACGACGCCGTTCGACATGGTCATGCTGAACGACCTCGACCGCTTCCATCTCGTGATCGACGTGATCGACCGGGTGCCGGGGCTCGGTCCGAAGGCGGGGCACGTCCGCCAGTTCATGCAGGACGAACGGGTCCGGCACCGGCAGTACACCCGCGAGCACGGCGACGACCCGCCCGATGTCCGCGAGTGGACCTGGCCGGCCTAGCCGGTCGCCTGGAGCAACCGCCTCACCGCGCTCACCAGTGATCGGGCCGACGGGCGACGCACGAGCGCCACCTGGTCGTCCCGAATCCGGCGCTCCGAGCGGTCCAGCGAGCCGACCAGCACGATCGGCTTGCCGCTGTTGAGGTAGTAGTGCAGCAACCGCCGGCTACCGGTTGCGGGCCGGTAGGCGTCGTCGAGCAGGCGCACGTCCAGGATCGCGAGGTCGGCGATCTCGACCAGCCCGCAGCGCTCCCCCCGCACGCCGAGGCAGGTGAAATCGTCCCGTTTAGGCCCCGGGCAGTTGATCACGCCGATCCCCGCCCCTTCCAGCCAGGCGCCGTAGCGTTCGCGGTCGGCCTCGTCCGCCTCGACCAGCAGCGCGATGGCCGGCTTGCCGCCGGCCCGCGCGGGCGCAACCATCCTCATGGGCTGATCGTCGCCCGACGGTCCTGCCGCCGGGAGAGGCCTAGATCCCGGCCGCGGCGGGACCCACGGCCCAGCACAATTGGGCCAGGGCGTAGGCTGGGATCCGTGGACCGGCGCTGGACGCGGGCGGAGCTGGCGGCCGTGATCGATCACACCCTCCTCGACCCGGCCGCGACGCACCACGACATCCTGATGGCGTGCGAGATCGCCCGCCGGAACCGGTGCGCGACGGTCTGCCTCAACTCGAACCGCGTCGCCGTCGCCCGCGAGGTCCTGGGCTCGAGCGGCGTCGGGATCGCCGCCGTGGTGGGCTTCCCCTTCGGCGCCTCGCACGTCGACGCCAAGGCGCACGAGGCTGCCCTCGCCGTCCAGGACGGCGCCACCGAGGTCGACATGGTGGTCGACATCGGACGGCTGAAGGACGGCGAGCGGACGCCGGTCGCGGCGGACATCGCGAGCGTGGTCGCCGCGGTCGCGCCGCATCCGGTCAAGGTCATCCTGGAATGCGCGCGCCTGACCGATGACGAGAAGCGGCTCGGGTGCCGGCTGGCGGTCGAGGCGGGCGCCGCCTTCGTCAAGACCTCGACCGGCTATCTCGGCCACGGGGCGACCGTGCACGACGTCGCCCTGCTTCGCGCAGCGGTCCCCCCCGGCCTTGGCGTCAAGGCCAGCGGGGGCATCCTCTACTACGAGGATGCGGTGGCCATGCTGGACGCGGGCGCGACCAGGCTCGGGATGAGTCACACGCAGCAGGTCCTGGATTCGATTCCGACCCAGGGCTGAACGGCTCACCCGGCGGAAGGCCCAAAGGTCCCGGGGCTTTCTCCCCTGAAGGTCCCGTCGGTGTCAGGGTATGCATACAGGTGCAACCACCAACTGAAGGAGGTGTTGACCATGTTGCGGAGCATCTGGGATGAGCTGGAGGACATGAACCGCAGGTTCGACGAGGCATTTACCACCCCGCTGTATCCGACCCGGCGGTTCTTTGGATTCCTGCCGATTCCTCGGCCGACGGTCGAGCGTCCGTTCGCGCCGATCGCCGACGTGTTCGAGAACAAGGGCGACCTGGTCGTGAAGCTCGAGCTTCCCGGCATCGATCCGGTGAAGGACGTCAAGGTGACGCTCGAGGAAGGGGAGCTCGTGATTCGCGGGGAGAAGAAGCAGGAGCAGGAGGTCAAGGAGAAGACTTACTACCGGTTCGAAACCCTGTACGGCTCCTTCGAGCGGCACTTCCCGGTCCCGGAGACGATCACCGAGAGCGCCGTCCATGCGGAGTACAAGGACGGCATCCTGGCGATCACGGTGAAGGGCGCGGTCAAGGCGCTCGAGACTCGCAAGGAGACGGCGAAGGCGATTCCGATCGCGGTGACCAAGGAGCTGCCGGTTCCGGCCAAGAGCTGACCGGCGGCTGATCGTTCGGGCGGGCGGGACAAGACCTCGCCCGCCTTTTCGTGCGCGGAATTGGGCGGCGGCCTCAGATCTCGATGACGGCGGCGCCGAGGACGTCACCGCGGCGGAGCCGGTCAAGCGCGACGTTGACCTCCGACAGGCGGTGCACCTCGACATCGGTGTGAATCGGGATGCGGGGCGCGATCTCGAGGAACTCGGTGCCGTCCCGCCGGGTCAGGTTCGCGACCGACCGAAGCACGCGTTCGCCCCAGAGGATCTCGTAAGGGAAGCTCGGGATGTCGGACATGTGGATGCCCGCGCACACGACCGTGCCGCCGGGCGCGACCGCCCGCAGCGCGGCCGGGACGAGCTCACCTGCCGGCGCGAAGATGATGGCGGCGTCGAGCGGCTCGGGCGCCGGTTGCAGCGAGTCGCCGGCCCACTCCGCGCCGCGCGACCGGGCGAAGGCCGCGCTCGCCTCGTCGCCCTTCCGCACGAAGGCGAACACCCGCTGGCCGCGATGGCGGGCCAGCTGGGCCACGAGGTGGGCGGACGCCCCGAACCCGTACAGGCCGAGCCGGGGCGCCTCGCCGGCCATCCGCAGCGCCCGGTAGCCGATCAGGCCCGCGCAGAGCAGCGGCGCGACCTCGCGATCGTCGTAACCGTCGGGAAGCGGAAGGCAGAAGCGCTCGTCCGCGACCGTGTACTCCGCGAAGCCGCCGTCCTGCTGATAGCCGGTGAAGCGGGCCTGCGGACAGAGATTCTCCTGGCCTCGCCGGCAGTACTCACAGGTCCCGTCGGCGAAGCCGAGCCAGGGGACGCCGACCCGGTCCCCCACCTGGAACCGTGAGGCGTTCGCCCCTCGCTCGACGATTCGTCCGACGATCTGATGGCCGGGGATCAGCTGCGGTTTCGGGTTGGGCAGCTCGCCGTCGACCAGGTGGAGATCTGTCCGGCAGAGACCGCAGACCGTGACCCGCAGCAGGACGGCACCGGGCCCGGGCACCGGCAAAGGCTTGTCCGTGAGGCGGAGCGGCCGGCGGGGCGCGTCCAGCACCATCGCCTGCATCGTGACGGCCCGGCTCATCGCAGGGCGGCGTACAGGCGCAGCTCGTCGGCGAGCAGCCGGGTCAGCAGAAACTTCTCGCGCACCGTCTGCCGGCCGCGCTGGGCCATGGCGCGCGCCTCGATCGGATCCCGGAGCAGATCGAGGATTCGCCGCGCACACTCCTCGACCGAGTCCACCAGATAGCCGGTGACCCCGTCATGGAGCTGCAGGGGGATGCCGCCGGCCCGACCAGCCACGACCGGCGTGCCCTTCCACAGCGTCTCCGACACCACCAGGCCGAATCCCTCGCGGATCGACTTCTGCACCACGACGTCGCTCAGCGCCTGGAACGCGTTGACCTCGATGTTGCCGACGCCGGTCAGGTTCGTGAACACGTGAATGGTCGGATCGTCGCGCGCGGCGTCCAGGATCTGGCCATACATCTCCCATCCCTCCGGGTCGTCCAGCGCCATCGATCCGACGAGCGCGAGCTGGCAATCGGACACTTCGGCACAGACGAGGTGGTAGGCCCGGATGACGCCGAGCGGGTCCTTCCAGGGATCGAAGCGGGAGACCTGCGTGATCAGCGAGCGACCCGGATGGATCCCGATCCAGCGGAGGACGCGATCGGACAGCGTCGGGTCGAGCGGGAGGTTCTTCGGGCTTTCGGGGTCGATCGCCGGGGGGATGATCTGGACCCGCTTGACCGGGAAGGCCGGCGGCACGAACTGCTGCATGGTGAAGACGGCCGCGTCGTAGACCGCCAGCAGTGGCCGAAGCCGCGCGTAGACGTCGGGGTTGGGAGACTCGGTGTCGATGTGGCAGCGCCAGATCCAGCACGCCCCGCCCTTCCCGGCCAGGCTCGGGATGGCCAGCGGCTGCGGATCATGGATGACGACCAGGTCATAGTCGTCCTGCAGCTGGCGCGCGTTGAGCATCGACTGCGTCATGTACCGTTCCCACTGCTCGGCGGTCACGCCCGCGACCGCGCCCTGCAGGCCGTTGTGGATCGCCTTGGTGACGCTGAAGAACGCCTGGTCTCCGCTGATGATGCGCCACTCCGCCTCGAGCCCGGCATCCCGCAGCAGGGGGATCTCGGATCGCAGGATCTCCGCCACGCCGCCCCCGTAGGGCGTGGCGTTCAGGTGCAGCACGCGAAGCCCGCGAAGGGGTGTCGCCAGCTGCCGGATCAGGTCGATCGCCTCGGCGCCCGCGCTGGCCCGGTACGAGTCCAGGGTCTGGACCCCGACGTCGACCGCCTGGAACACATGATTTATCGTACGGGTGTGGTGTCGACCCAGGTCGAGGCGCCCTGGCAGCGCCGGTTTCGCGCTCCGGCGAGCGATCGCCGTCGCGGCCCGGCACCTGGGCACGCCCATGCCGCGCTGACGGCGGGCCGTCCTGGATGACCGGCCGGCTCTACCTCGAGCACCTCACCGACGCCGACCTCCGCCTGCTGGCATCGGCGGCGCCGGGCGGCACGCCCGAGGATCGCCGCGTCAGGCTCGTGAACGATCCGGATCGGTTGCTCGAGGCGATCGGGTCGCCGGCCGTCTACGACGCGCTCTTCGGCGGCGATCCCCGGGACATGCTCCTCCACGCATCGCCCTTCCTGGCCTTTGCCACGCTCGTTCACCGGGCGGCCCGCGATCTCCGCGGCGCGGGCTTCGTCACGGAGTGGGTCGGACCCGGGCAGCGCGTCCCGGTCTTCGACGTGGCCCCGCTGCAGCGCTTCGCCGAGGACCCGGCGCGGCGCTTCTTTCTGGCGCAGCTGCTGGCCTCCTACACGCAGGTGCAGAGCGGCAGCTTCGCCGTTCGCACGGACCGCGGCTGGCGCCGGCGCCGGTTCAGCGAGCTCGACCCGGTCCGGTTGTGCGAGCTGCTGGAGGTGGTGCCGGCTCCCGCGCGGCCGGGCGTCTATCGACGCCTCGGCGACCTGACCCTCTTCCTCAGCGGCGTCTTTCCCGACCACGTCGGAGGCCGCCAGCTCCCGCCGATCTCGCGTCAGCGACTCGAGCGGGCGCTCGCCGGCGGCGGGGGCTCACAGCCGAGCCAGCTCTCAGACGACCCGCTCACCTTCCTCGAGATGATCGGTCGCCGGGCGTACGCCGTCGCCTGGCGCGCCGGCCGGACCCATCCCGGGGCGCGGACGCTGGGGGAGGTCGCGCAGGAAGGGTTCGCGCCGGCGCGGCGGGTGCTGAACTTCCTCACCGATCGCTACCTCTTCCCCGCCCGGGACCGCTGGTTCCCCGCCGCCTGAGGGCCGCACGCCGCCGCGGCTGAGCCGGCTGCGCAGCGGGAGGATCAGCGCGGTCCCGATCGCGGCGGTGAGGAGGTCGTTCATCCCCCGATAGAGGAGTGCCGCCGCCGCGCCCTGCGCCGGAGGCACGCCTTGCACCGCCATGAAGAACGTCATGATGCCCTCGTAGGCGCCCAGGCTGCCGGGAAGGAACGACAGGCTGGAGAGCAGGAAGGCCAGGGCATAGACCATGGCGGCCTGCGCGAAGCCGACTCGTGTCGCGCCGACGGCGTGCAGCGATTGCTCGAAGAGCGCGAACGCGAGCGCGACGGCGGCCACGTTCAGCCCCACGGTCGCAGCCAGCGTCTCACCGTGGAAGAGGCGCAGGAACCCGGTGCGGATCTGCAGCAGCTCGCAGTCGAAGCGACGGAAGACCCCAACGTGTTCGACGACCCGCACGGCGCGCACGTAGGCGCGCTCCCAGAAGAGCACGAGCACGATCGAGAGCTCGAGCAGCAGCAGGAGGGCGACCGCGGCGTCGAGCCCGGGGTACGTGGCAAGCCCTGGCAGCAGGGCAAGGCCCATGAGCGTCAGGTAGATGAGTTCCTGGAAGGCGACGGTGCCGATCAGCTGGCCGCCATCGACCTCGGACGGCTGGACCGCTTGCAGCACGGCGACGCGGCCGAGCTCGCCGAACGGCAGGAAGACCAGCGGCCGGGCGGCGACGAGGACCCGGATCGCGCGAAGCGGCCCGATCGGCACTCCCAGCTGTCGCAGGGTGACCCACCAGGCGAGCGCCCGAAAGACATAGACGCCGGCCACCATCGGGAGCATGAGCAGCAGCTGCGGGATGCTGACCCGCTCGATCACGCGCCACAGGCTCAGCGGATTGACGGCGATGACAATCCCGATCAGGGCCGCCACGCCGAGGGCGGGCAGCCAGGCACGCCGGAGCATGACGCGCACCCGGGTCACACCCCCATGGTAGGTCGTCGCACCCAGGCCGTCGTCGCCGCGGTGTCAATTCCGCGGACGTCGGCCCAAACCCGCCGGACTACAATGCCGGGCAGGGGCAGGTCGATGGTTCTCGTGAGGAGGTGACGACATGCCGGACGTCGCAACCTATGCGCCGGGCACGCCCATGTGGATCGATCTGAGCACGCCGGACGTCAAGGCAGCCAGCGCGTTCTACGGCAAGCTGTTCGGGTGGGAGGCGCACGTCACGCCCGAGCCCGAAGCGGGCGGCTACACGATGTTCACGCTCAAAGGCAAGGAGGTGGGCGCAGCCGGGCCGCTGCAGAACCCGCAGCAGCCGCCGGCCTGGATGATGTACGTCGCCACGGACGACGCCGAGCGGACGGCGAAGAAGGTCCAGGAGGCGGGCGGCACCGTGATCGCCCCACCCTTCGACGTGATGAAAGCCGGGCGCATGGCGGTCTTCCAGGATCCGACCGGTGCGTTCTTCAGCGTCTGGCAGCCGAAGGAGCACCAGGGTGCGGAGATCGTCAACGAATCGAACGCCTGGTCCTGGAGCGAGCTGTACAGCCGCGACATGGCGAAGGCGAAAGCCTTCTACCAGAAGGTCTTCGGCTGGGGCCTGAAGGAGACCCCGGGGGAGCCGCCCTACACCGAGTTCCAGGTCGACGGCCGCTCGGTCGCCGGCGGGATGCCGATGTCGATGATGCCGGCCGAGGTGCCGCCGCACTGGGCGACCTACTTCAATGTCGCGAACCTCAACGAGTCGCTCAAGACCGTGAAGGGGCAGGGCGGCCGCGTGCTGTTCGGTCCCCAGGACACGCCGATGGGACCGTTCGCCACCGTGCAGGATCCGCAGGGCGCGACCTTCAACGTGATCGAGATCAGGAGCTGAGCTGAGCCGCCATCCGGCGATGACGAGGGGCGCCCGGGCGGCGCCCCTCCCCTCTCCTTCCCACATTCTGACGCCGCAGACTGGCGCATCATTGAACGCATCGAGCGCGCAGCCGATCTGATCTTCCAGGACGGCGGGGTCTTCACCGCCGATCCCGCGCGCCCGCAGGCGCAGGCGGTGGCGGTCCAGTCCGGCCGCATCGTCGCGGTCGGATCCAACGACGACGTGCGACGGTATCGGGGACCGTCGACCGAGGTCATCTCCGTACGCTCACGCATGCTGCTGCCGGCGTTCCAGGATGCGCACGTGCACGCGGTCGGCGGCGGCTTCGAGCGGCTCCGCTGCGATCTGAGCGGGGAACGCACCCGGGACGCGTACCTCCGCGTCGTCCGGGACTTCGCCGCCAGCCATCCCGACGTGGACTGGATCCTGGGCGGCGGGTGGTCGATGGACGCGTTCCCGGGCGGCATCCCGTCGAAGGAGGACCTGGATGCCGCCGTCCCCGACCGGCCGGTCTTCCTCCCGAACCGGGATCATCACGGCGCCTGGGTCAACAGCGCGGCGCTGGCTCGGGCGCGGATCACCCGGGAAACCAGCGACCCGCCGGACGGGCGGATCGAACGCGCCCGGCACGGCGAGCCGGCCGGCACGCTACAGGAGGCCGCCATGGATCTCGTTGCGCGCCTGATTCCGCCGCCCACGCTCGCCGAGGTCGAGGCGGCGATCCTGGAAGCGCAGCGGTACCTGCATTCGCTCGGAATCGCCGCCTGGCAGGAGGCGATCGTCGGGACCTACGCCGGCATCCCGGATAGCTTCGAGGCCTATCGCCGCCTGGACGGACGGGGACGGCTGACCGCGCGCGTCGTCGGAGCGCTCTGGTGGGACCGCGACCGGGATGAGGACCAGATCGACGCGTTCCTCGAACGACGGGCCCGGAGCACGCCGCGCTTTCAGGCGACCAGCATCAAGATCATGCTCGACGGCGTCTGCGAGAACTTCACCGCCAGCATGCTCGAGCCGTACCAGGCGCTGCCGTCCGGAGCCCGCCATCCCAGGGGAACCAGCTACGTGGACCCGGAGTCGTTGAAACGAATCGTCACGCGGTTGGACCGTGAAGGCTTCCAGGTCCACATGCACGCGATCGGCGATCGCGCGGTCCGAAGCGGGCTCGACGCCGTGGAGGCGGCCCGGCGCGCCAACCCGCCGGGCGCGGGGCGCCATCACCTGGCGCATCTGCAGGTCGTCCATCCACGCGACATTCCCCGCTTTCCGGCGCTGAACGCGATCGCGAACGCGCAACCGCTGTGGGCCTGTCGCGACGCGCAGATGACCGAGCTGACCGTTCCCTTCCTGGGACCCGAGCGGAGCGGCTGGCAGTACCCGTTCGCGAGCCTGCGAGCGGCCGGAGCCCGGCTCGCTTTCGGGAGCGACTGGCCGGTCTCGAGCCCGAACCCCCTGCTCGGCGTCCAGGTCGCCGTCACCCGCTCGCCGACCGAGGAGCACTCGGGCGTGGTCGACCGCTCGCCGCTCCACCCGGAGCAGCGGCTCGAGCTGCGCGACGCGCTGACCGCGTACACGCGGGAGTCCGCCTTCGTCAATCACCTCGAAGCGGTGAGCGGGTCGATCCAGTCGGGCAGGGAGGCCGACCTCGTGCTCCTCGATCGTGATCCGTTCGCCGGGCCGCCCGAGGAGATCGGGCAGGCGCGCGTGCTCCTGACCCTGTGCGGGGGGAAGCCCGTCCACCGAGCGGGCGACCTCTAACCTCCCCTTTGGGTCGGCGCCGGCTAGGTGTTCTTCCCACCAGCGTTGTTGACAACCGCGAAAGGCGCCAAGCCGCCGATGCCGGTATGAGGTCTGCGGCGATTGTAGAACCGAATCCAGCGGGGCAGAGCGGCGAGGCGGGCCGAGTTGCCGGCGTAGAGGTGAGCGTAGGCCCACTCCTCGAGCATGGTCCGAATGAAGCGTTCCGCCTTGCCATTGGTCTGCGGTCGGTAGGGGCGGGTGGTGAGGTGGCGGGCACCGAGGCTGGCCAGCGCGGCGGCAAAGGGACGCGCCAGGGTGTAGGCGAAGGCGCGGTCCGTCATGACGCGCTGGATCGGCACCCCCTGTTCCGCGAAGAAGCTCGCCGCGTCCAGCAGGAACTGGGCGGCGGTGGCACCCGTCTCGTCAGAGTGGACCTGCACAAACGCCAGGCGGGAGCAGTCATCCACCGCCACGTGCAGATAGTCGTAGCCGTCGCCCCGCTTGTGTCGACTCCCGCCTGCCTGAGCCCGCCCCAGGAAGCGGTGCCCACCGCCGTCGGGAATCCGTCCGAGTTTCTTCGAGTCGATATGGAGCAGCTCGCCCGGATGCTCGCGCACGTAGCGAATCGGGATCCCGGTCGGGCGATCGTGGTCATGCAGCCGCGAGAGCCCGTGGCGACGCAGGACGCCGTACACCGTCGAGCGGGGCACCCCCAGCCGCGGACTCAAGCGGTGCGGGCCCTGCCGCCAGCGGCGCCGCGCGCGGAGGATCCGGGCCACCACCGGCGCGGGCAATGCATGCCGGCAATGCTGCGGGCGCGACGACCGATCGAGCAAGCCGGCGGCGCCCAGCTCGCGATGCCGGCGCAGCCACTTGTACACCGTCGCGCGGGAGACGCCCAGGGCCTCGGCCGTGACCGTCGGCGACCAACCCAACGCCGTGACACGCTCCACCAGGAGCTGTCTGCCAAACGCCGTGAGCCGCGCTTTACGATGCTGCATAGGAGCCTCCTGTCGGTCTGGTTATTCACACCCCAAACCGTGCAGCGAGGCTCTTTCGCTGTCAACAACCTTCGTGGGAACTACAGCTAGGCGGCCGCGGACCAGGTCGGGATCGCGTGCTGGAGGAAGGTGAGCACCGTCCGCTCGTAGACCCCGCGCGCCGTCTGGTATCCGGCAACGTGGCCGGCGCCCGGGATCAGGAGCAGCTGCTTGGGACCGGCGGCAGCCCGAAAGAGCGCCATGCCCTCCGGCGGCGGAACGGTGCGGTCCGCAGTGCCGATGATCGCGAGCATCGGCTGCCGCAGCTGGCGCGCGGCGTCCACCGGCCGGACGGCCGCGATGTTCATCCGCAGGTCGAGCTGGCCGATCGCCATCACGAGGCGGTCGAACGGAAAGGCGGGCAGCAGCGTCATGTTGTGGAAGTAGACGCCGAACGCGTTGGCCAGGGTGTCGAAGCCGCTATCCTCG
>DASQGL010000031.1:0-9194 GCA_035632635.1 Candidatus Limnocylindrales bacterium | reverse complement strand
CAGCTCGTTCTTGAGCCGGCTGCGGATGCGGTCGTAGAGCTGCCGGGCCAGCTCATCCAGGTCCCGGCCGGGTGGTGCGTCCGGAGCATGCGCCGCCCCCGGCGCCGGGCCGGCGTGGAGCGGCGCCTCGCCTGGCCGGGCGGCCTGGATCGGGGTCGGGTCGATCGCGGCCCGCGCGCCCGAGGCCCCGGCCGAGGCCGAGCTGAATCCGTCGCCCGCGGTCCAGCCGGCCATCCCGGCCGAGACCAGCGGTGCGCTGGAGACGGGAGTGGCGATCTCCTCGGGCGAGGCGGCCTGCCGGCGCGGGGCGGCGAGCGGGAAGACGGCGTCCGCGTGCCAGCTCCGCTCGACGTCCTGGGCATCCGCCTCCAGCCGCTGTCCCAGGGGGGAGTTTTCAGCGGGCAGGCTCTGGCCGAGCCGGCGCTGCTGGGCCACGTGGGTCAACTCGTGGGCGAGCAGGGCCTGGGTCCCGGTCGATTCCAGCGGTCCCTGCTCGGCTGGCAGGTAGACCTCGCTCGACTGGGTGAAGGCCCGCGCCCGCAGCTGGTGCGCCTGGGATGAGGCTGCGCCGTCCCGATGGACGCGCGCCTCGCCTGGGTCGATGCCGAACGCATCGATCAGGCGCGTCCGAAGCGGGGTGGGCACGCTTTCGGGGGCGCGCTGCACGGGCTCCCGCCCGGCCGCCTCGGTCGGACGGAGCGGGCGCGCGCTCGTCAGCGGCGCGATCAGCTCGCTTCGCGACGCCATCGGGGGATCCGGCGCCCGGCGCGACGCCTGGATCATCGGCTCCTCGCCGGCGGCGGACTCGATGGACGGTTCCTCGCCGGCGGCCGGCGCGGGCTCGGCGTCATCGCTGGCGGATGCCGGCCCGGGCTCGGCGTCGTCGGTGGCGGATGCCGGCATGCGGTCACCCGGCGCGGATGGGGCATTCAACGGCATGGCCAGCGGGGCCGCCCCCGCCGGCGACCCGGCTGATGCCGGGGCGGTGTCCGGTCGGGTGCGGAGTCCCAGGTCCGCGAGATCGGACGGCTGCGACGGGGCCGCCTCCGCCGCCGCAGGCGGGACGCCCGTGGCAGTGACCAGGGGCGGGCTGCCGAGCAGCGGGGCGATGGACGCGGCAGGCGGCCGATCGCCGGCGGCCGACGGCGTGGGGCCTTCGGGCCCTGAGGGGGCCTGCGCGGCGAGCGGCTCGCTCGCCGAGGTGACCGCCTCCGCCGATCGAACCGGAGGCGTCGCGAGCGTCATCGGAAGCGGAGCGACGGCAGCCGGCGAGCCCGCCTCCGAGCCTGTCGCCCGGGCCGCCGCGGCGACGAAGGCGGCGAACGGTCCGGCAGCGGCGGCCGGTGGGCCGGTCTGGGACGGCGCCTCCCCGGCTGCCGGCGAAACCACCGAGGCTGGTGGCGGGGCCGGCACGACCGCGGGCATCTCGGGCTCCCCGGGTTCGGGGGCACGTTGCGGCGGTGGCACGCGCGCGATCGGCGCGCCGAGCCCCAGGCGCCGGGTCTGCCCGAGGCTGAGCCGGGACGGGGGAGCGGCCACCGGCATCGCGGGCACGGCGGGCGACGCGTCCGCTTCCTCGGCCTCGCGAGCGGGGATGTTCACCGGCACCATCGCGGTGGTCGGGATCGAGCGGACCGGGGCGACGGTCGCCTCGGGGTCGAGGCGCGTGAGGCGCGGCGCATCGGGCGGCGACGCGTTGACAGCCGGTCGCGCGACCGCCTCGGCCTCGGGAAGATCGGACGCCGCCGGCCCCGTGGACATGGCCGCCCGTTGGGCGTCCGGACGTGGCTTCACCCGCGGCCGAGGCACGAGCTCGGGTCCGTCGGTCCGCGAGGCGATCGGCGTGGCCAGGTTGCGGACCAGGCCGGCCGGCGCGTCGAGGCTGACCCGGTGGCCGAGCGGCTCGAGCGCGAGCGGCGCGCCTTGATGTCCGGCCAGGCCTTCATAGAAGGATGCCGGCAGGGTCAGGGGCGCCGGACCGACGGTGGGCTGGAGCGGATCGACCTCGCGCCACGCGTCGTGGGGCCGCGGCGACGCAGCCCCATCGTCCGGTCGTCGATCTCTGCGCGTGAACGGCCACACGGTCGTCTAGCGCTCCTGCTCTTCGGTGAGCCGCCGGTTGATCTTCGCGATCTCCTGCACGAAGCGCCGCCGGACGGGGTGCTCGAGATCGAGGATGTCGTCGAGCGGCCAGTGGAAGTGATAGGCGACGTACGCCACCTCCTCGAAGAGGCGATCGGTCGCGTACGTCTTCACGCTTCCCCCAGGCGACCACCTGCCACGTCGACCGCGAACTGGTGCTTGCAGGCCGGACACTCGACGGCCGCCTGCGTATGACCTTCCTGGTTGACCCGGCGATAGAGGTCCTGGAGGAAGGCGAGGTCGGAGGCGAAGAGGCCCTCGATGGTCGCGGGCGTCACCTGGCCGAGCGCTCCCAGCCGGGTGATCACCCGCGACAGCAGGATGACGGTCAGGTAGGCCTCGTTCTCGCGCACGCGAGGGTCCCGCTGGGGCAGGATCTCGTCGCGCGCGGTCGCCAGCCGCATGATCCCGTCGCGATGAACCTTGCCTGACTCGTCGACGTAGCCGCGCGGCAGCACGAAGGCGAACTCGGTGTGCAGGCCGTCTCTGGCCGGCGCCGAGCTCGCCACGTGCAGCGCGCTGGTCGGATTGCTCACTTCTTCCGCTCGATCGTGTCGACCTGGAGCTGGACCTCTTCGATCAGGACCTCGTTGCCCTTGGCGCTCAGGTTGCCGGTCGAGATCTTGGACGGCCACGCGTTGGTGAAGTCCCAGCGGGCGATCTCCGCCTCGCCGGTGTGGTCGTAGACCACGATCGACCCGTGCTTGCGGATCGCGCCGACCTTGCCGAGCAGCGCATCCTGGTGCCACTTCCAGAGATCGTTGGAGGCGCACTTGCCCCGCTTGAGGGTGATCGTGGGCGGCTTGGGCAGCCCGGGCACCTTGTGGATGACGTGCTTGCCGGTGGCCGTCTTCTCCTGGTGCTCGATCACGTTGATCTCGGACTGGATCCCGGTGATCTCCGAGAACTGCGCGATCTGGAGGCTGTCGATCTCCACCTTGAAGTTGAAACTGGTCAGGACGTCGGTTGCGTCAAGCCCCATGTGTGCGCTCCTCCCTTACTCGCTGAGTGACGTGCCGCCGGAGAACTGGGCAACGCGGAAGACGACGAACTCGGCCGGCTTCACCGGCGCGATCCCGATTTCACAGATCAGCTGGCCGGCGTCGATCGTCTCCTGGGTGTTCGTCTCCCCGTCGCACTTGACGTAGAAGGCTTCCGCCGGCGAGGCGCCGAAGAGCGCACCGTCGCGCCAGACGCGGACCAGGAAGGCGCTGATCGTGCGCCGGACGCGCGCCCACAGGTCCTGGTCGTTGGGCTCGAAGACGACCCAGTTGGTGCCGCCCAGGATCGAGCCTTCGACGTAGTTGAAGAGCCGGCGCACGTTGATATAGCGCCAGGCGGGATCGCTGGACAGCGTGCGGGCGCCCCAGACCCGGATGCCGCGGCCGGGGAAGGCCCGGATCACGTTGATCCCCTGCGGGTTGAGCTGGTCGTGCTCGCCCTTGGTCACCTGCAGCTCGAGCGAGATGGCGCCGCGGATGACCTCGTTGGCCGGCGCCTTGTGCACGCCGCGGGTGTCGTCGCTGCGCGCCCAGATCCCGGCCATGTGGCCGCTCGGCGGCACGAACGTCGCCTGGCCGGCGGCCGGATCGAAGACCTTGATCCAGGGCCAGTAGAGGGTCGCGTACTTGGAGTCGTACCCCGCCTTGTCGACCCGCCACTCACGGATCTGCTGGGCGTTGAGGCCGGGGGGCGCATCGAGGATGGCGACCCGGTCGCCCATCAGCTCGCAGTGGGCGATCATGGCCAGCTGGACCGCCTTCAGCTGGTCGGCGTCGATCATGCCGCGCTGGTAGGCGGCCATCAGGTCGGGGACGCAGAGCATGGTCACCGTGTCGACGGCTTCCAGCCCGGCGAAGCCGGTGCGGTCGGCGGAATCCCCGACGTACTCATCCGGGGTCACCCGTGCCGGCATGGTCGCGCCGCCGCCCGAAAGCGTGAGCTTGCCCGGGGCGGGGACCTTCTCCAGGGCGCCGGCGGTCCCGATCTCCTCGAGCTGGATCAGTTTCGAAGCGGTCTTGACGGCGGTGACCACGTTGTTGCGGCCCTTGCGGGTGGTGACGTTGTCGTAGGTCTCCTCGACCTTGCCGCCCTTGCTCACCACGAGCTTGAAGGTGTCCTCGGACGGTTGCGAGGCCTCCTGGACTTCGACGGTGATGTCGTTCCCGGCCTGGCCGGCTTCGAGCGCCACCACGCGATAGCCGCTGAGGGCCTTGTCCTTGGCGCTGGGCAGCTCGGCCTGGGCCGCGGGAGCGTGGCCGTTGGCGCCGACCCGTACCACGAACGCGGTCCCGCCGCCGTTCAGGAAGTAGCCGTACACGGCGTGCGCGAGGTAGGAGCCTTCGATGAACCCACCGAAGGTCTGGACGAACTGGCTCCAGTTGGTGACCTGGGTCGGCGCGTTGGCCGGCCCCTTTTCCGCCAGTCCGACGAAGGCGGCGACCGCCGTCCCGACCCCTTCGATCGGGCGCGACCCGGCCTCCACCTCCTGGACGTAAACGCCGGGGGACAGGTAATTAGGCATGGGCATTCCTCCAGTTGTTCAGTTGTGCCGCCGCGAGCGTCCCACCGAGCGTGAGTGGCGGCAAGGGGCGGCGGGACCGGTTTACGGGTAACCTCGTTTGCCCGAACAGGCAGGCCGGCGGACCCGAACGATTGCCCGGCCGCAGCTTGCTCGGCTGCGTCCCGGCCCCCACCCTTGAAGGGATGATCCAGGACGTGGATGAGTCGCTGCGCGCCCTGGTGAAGAAGGAGGCGCTCAACGGATCGAAGGCCGAGATCGCCTTCGACGCGCCCACCCGCGAATGGGCCGCCCGGCGCAACGCCCCCGCCGTGGATCTCTACCTGTACGACATCCGCGAGGACGTCGAGCGGCGGCAGGTGGTCTTCGAAGAGGTGCGCAACCCGGAGGGCGCGGTCATCGAGCGGCGCCGTCCGCCGCGCCGGTACAACCTGTCCTACCTGATCACGGCCTGGACCCAGCGACCGGAGGACGAGCACCGCCTGCTCTCCGCCTGCCTCGCCTGCTTCCTCCGCCACGAGAGCGTGCCCACACCGATGCTGGCCGGCGTCCTGGCCGAGGCCGGGCTGCCCGTCTACCTGACGGTCGCGCTGCCTCCCCGGGAGGATCGATCGATTTCCGACGTGTGGACCGCGATGGGCGGCGAGCTCAAGCCGTCGCTGGACCTGGTCGTCAACATGCCGCTCATCATCACGCAGCAGGCGCCCTTCGGGCCGCCGGTGCGCGAGGAGCCGCGGATCGAGGTCGCGCGTCCGGATGGCGAGACGGAATCCGTCAGCGGACGCCGGCGCGGCAAGCCCGCGGCGAAACCACGGCCGCTCACCCTGGAGGAGACGATCCGCGCCGGGACGAAGCGGACGCCGGGCCGGACCTTCACCATCCGTGGTCTCCCCCGGAACTGACACGCCGCCGGCGACCGCGAGCGATCCTTCGCTGGCGCACCTGGTCGGGCGGCTGCAGCTGGTCGAGCTGCGCGTGCGCGCGGCGGTCGAGCGCCGGCGCGCGTCGGATCCCGATCCAACCGATCGGTTTCGCGGCCTGTACATCTCGCCGGCCCACGCGGAGCGCCTGCTCGCCGAGCCGGCGACCGCGTCTGCCGAGGACGGCGCCGCCGCCGAGCGCCTGCGCACCGTCGAGGCCGACGCCGATGCGACCGAGCAGGCCGGCGCCGACCTTCGCCTGAGACGGCTGGCGCGGAGCTTCCATCTCGAGCCGCTCGACGTCGAACTCCTCCTGATCGCGCTGCTGCCCGATCTCGACGCGCGTTTCGAGCGCCTCTACGGCTATCTCCAGGACAACGTCGCGCTGCGGCGGGCCAGCATCGGGCTGGGATTGGAGCTGTGCGGCGTGGGGGGGACGGACGCCGCGGCGCGCAACCGCATCCTGTCCAGCGCGCCGCTGGTCAGCACGTACCTCATCCTGGTCGAGGATTCGGACCGGCCGTTCCTGACGCGCTCCCTGCGTGTCCCGGACCGGGTCGCCGCCTACCTGCTGGGCGATGACACGCTCGATCCGTCGGTCGCCGCGCTGACCGGCTGGTACGAGACGGCGCCCGTGGGCGATGTCGAGCCGCTGGTCCGCTGCCTCCGATCCGGTCGTCTCGGGTACCTGCGGGAGCGCCCCGGCGCGTCGGCGGGGGCCCTGGCGGTCGCCGCCTTCGCCCGGTTCACGGCGCCGGTCCTCGCGATCGACCTGCAACGGCTCCGCGCGGAGGACGACGTGCGCACGGTCGCCGGGCTGGCGGCCCGCGAGGCGGGCCTGCAGGGGGCCGGGCTGGTGGCGGGCCCGATCGAGGCGCTGGTCTCGCGGGGGCTGCCCGCGCTGCGCGCGTTCTCGGAGCTGCCCCGGCAGATCCTGCTGACCGGCAGCGGGAACTGGGATCCGAGCTGGTCGCGCGACGTGCCGTTCATCCTCGAGACCCCGCTTCCGGATTCATCGCAGCGGGCGCAGATGTGGCGCAGCGCGACGACCGGCGATCTGCCGGCCTCGCTGGACCCGGGCCCGGAGATGGCGCCCTTCCTGCTGAGCGGCGAGCAGGTGCGGCGCGCGGCCCGCGCCGGCCGCCTGCACGCGGCGGGGGCCGACCGGCCGCTGCGCCTCGACGACCTGCGGCTGGGCGCCCGGGCGCAGAACGCGGCTGGGCTGGAACGGCTGGCGCGCCGGATCGAGCCCGCCGTCCGCTTCGAGGACCTGGTGCTGCCCGCCGACGTGATCGAGCTGCTCCGGGAGCTGGTCGCGCGGGCCCGGCGCCGGGAACGCGTCCTCGACGAGTGGAGGATGGGCGCGGCCTCACGGCGTCGCGGCCTGGCCGCCCTGTTCGCCGGCCCGTCGGGCACCGGCAAGACGATGGCGGCGGAAGTGGTCGCCGGCGCGCTCGGGCTGGATCTCTACGTGGTTGACCTGGCCACCGTGGTGGATAAATATGTCGGAGAGACCGAGAAGAACCTGGATCGAATCTTCGACCAGGCGGAGGGCGTGAACGGGGTCCTCCTCTTCGACGAGGCGGATGCGCTCTTCGGCAAGCGCTCCGAAGTGCGCGACGCGCACGACCGCTACGCCAATGTCGAGACGGCGTACCTGCTGCAGCGGATGGATCGCTTCAACGGCGTCGCGCTGCTCTCCAGCAACCTGCGCTCCAACCTGGACGAGGCCTTTGCCCGCCGGCTCGACGCCGTGGTCGACTTCCCGGAGCCGAAGGAGCCGTATCGCCGGCGGCTGTGGGAGCAGAGCCTGCGCCCGCCGGTCCCGGCGGATGACGACATCGACTTCGACTTCCTGGCCCGCGCCTTCACCCTGTCGGGGGGCAACATCCGCAACATCGCGCTGACCGCGGCCTACCTCGCGGCCGACCACGATCGCAGCGTGACGATGGCAGACCTGATTCGCGGCGTCCAGCGTGAGTACCGCAAGCTCGGACGCCTGTGTGTCGAAGCGGAGTTCGGCCCGTACTACCCGTTGATCGCGGGGGAGGGAAACTGAGATGGCACGAGAATCCGAACGACTGATCGAGCAGATGCCGGCTCGGACGCTTCCGGTGAAGCCGCCGCGTGCGAACGGACCCAGTCCACAAGGGGCCGCCGGCTACCTGCAGCAGGCCGCGGGAAACGAATCGACCGGCGAAGCCATCCGCCAGGGCTTGCTCTCGAGCGGCTCTCCCCTGGATCAGCAGACGCGCCAGATCATGGAGGATCGCTTTGCCCAAAACTTCGCCGATGTTCGCGTGCACACGGACCAGGCGGCCTCCGAGTCGGCCAAGGGGTTCGCGGCGCGCGCCTACACCCTGGGCCGCGACGTCTTCTTCGAAACTGGCGCGTACGAGCCGACCTCCGCGCGAGGAACGCGACTGCTGGCCCACGAGCTCGCCCATGTGGCGCAACGCCGCAACGCCGGCGGCCGGATGCCGGATGAGCTGGTCAGCAACCCGGTTGAGCCAGGTGAGCGGGAGGCCCGGGTGGCCGGCGAACGAGCCGCGTTCGCCCAGCCTGGCTCACTGGCGGTGCGCGCCGCGCCCAGCGCGGCGGTTTCCCGGGAGCCCGCAGGCGAAGGCTCCGAGGAGGAGTCTCCGTGGGGCAATTTCGTCGGGCCGGCGCTCAAGGTGCTGGGTCCGCTGGCGAGCACCGTGGTCCCGGGGGCGGGGGTGGTGACCGAGGCCACCGAAACGGCCCTGGCCGGCAAGGAGACACTGGAAGCGAAGAGCGCGCCAGAGCAAGTCTTCCAGGGCCTGAAGACGGCCACCGGATTGGCCGGCACCACTGCTGAGGTCGGTGGCTTCGAGCTGCTCGGAGCGGAGGGCGCGGGCGGCATGGCGCTAGGCGACCTGGGCGGTGCGGCCGCCGCCGGCGAGCTCGGCACCATGGGCATGCTGGGTCCTGGGGCGGCGGTCGCCGGTTCGTTCTTCGGCGGCTGGGAGCTTGGCAAAGGGCTCGACAGCCTCTCGAATTACGTCGGTCAGAAGGTCACCGGGAACAAGGGAAAGGATTACTCCCTGTCCGGCATGAGCGCCGACTACATGGTCGGCCAGGACCAAGCGTTCACCTCCGCGATGCGCGGCCTTGGTCTCTACGACAAGTCGAAACCCGAGTACACGCAGACGCTGGGCTGGAAGCTGGGTGAGGCCACTGACTATGTCTCGGAGAAGGCGAGCGCCGGCTGGCAGGGGACCAAGAACGCTGTCGGTGGCGCCTGGGACTGGATGAAAGGCCTGTTCTGAGGGGCCGAGGGCCATGCGAACTCCGCCCAGACCGGCGCCCGCCCAGGCCCAGCTCGCCGTGAGCCCGAAGGCTGGGCGCGGCTATCGCACGGCAGCCGAGCATCTACGCGACGAGTGCGGGTGGCTGTGGCGGCAAACCGCTGCCAGGGTTGCGGTCCAGGCCGGCGAGGCAGTCGGCGATTTGGACCTGGATGGCGAGCGGCACGCGATCGATCGGCGCGTCGCGGAGACCCTGGCGTCCGGCGTCGATCTGCCGATGGTGCGCCTGTCCCAGCGGCTGCAGCTGTCGAGCATCGAGGTGCGCACGCTCATCCTGCTCGC
>DASQGL010000030.1:0-1962 GCA_035632635.1 Candidatus Limnocylindrales bacterium | reverse complement strand
CGGTCCTCTTCTGGAGCATGCTCGCGATCACCGTCCTCGTCGTCATCCGTCAGTTCCTCATGCTGAACGACAACCTGACGCTCAACCGCCAGCTCGCGGCCAACGCCCAGGCGCTGGCCTCGAGCCGCGAGCACTTTCGATCGCTGGTGCACAACTCGTCTGACGTCATCACGCTGATCGGCCGCGACGGCAAGATCCAGTACCAGAGTTCCTCCATCGAGCGCATCCTCGGCTACGAAGAGGGCCGGCTGCTCGGGACGCCGTTCGGGGACCTGGTCCATCCCGAGGATCGCACCCAGGTGCTCCATCGGGTCGATGAGGCGATCAACATCCCGGCTCCACCGATCGCGCTGGAATGCCGCCTGCGCCGCGCGGACGACTCGTACCTGCCCGCCGAGGTCACCATCACGAACCTGCTCGATCTCCCTTCGGTTCGCGGGCTGGTCCTCAACACGCGGGATATCAGCGAGCGGAAGGCCCTCGAGGAACGGCTCAGGCACCAGGCCTTTCATGACTCGCTGACCAGGCTGCCCAACCGCGCGGCGTTTCGGATGCGTCTCGATGACGCCCTCCTCACCGACGCGCAGCGGCGCATCGCGGTGCTCTTCCTCGACCTCGATGACTTCAAGACCGTCAACGACACGCTCGGCCATGACGTGGGGGACCAGCTCCTGGCCGCCGTGGCGGGCCGCCTCTCGGCGACGCTGCGGCCGGGCGACACGGTCGCGCGCCTCGGTGGCGACGAGTTCGCCGTGCTGCTGCGCAACGTCGAGGAGGAGCAGACCGCGGCCCGCGTCGCAGACCGGATCACGCGGCAGCTTTCGGCGCCCTTCGCGGTGGGTGGGACCGAGGTCACGATCCAGGCGAGCATCGGTCTCGCCGGCATCGTCTCGGGCCAGGAGGCGGCCGAGGATCTCCTCCGCAACGCGGACGTTGCCATGTACGTCGCCAAGGGTCGGGGCAAGGGGGGCTTCGTCGAGTACGAGGCTGCCCTCGGCCGGGCGGCGCTGCAGCGGGTGGAGCTCGAGAAGGACCTGCTTCGAGGGTTGAGCGCAAAGGAGTTCGTTCTCCATTACCAGCCCGTCCTGGTCCTCGAAAGCGGGGCAATCCACAGTGTCGAGGCCCTGGTGCGCTGGAACCATCCCACCCGGGGTCTGCTGCTGCCGGGCGAGTTCATCGGCGTTGCGGAGCGGTCGGGCATGATCGTCGACCTCGGCCGGTGGGTCATGCAGCAGGCGGCCCGCGACGCCCGCCGGTGGCAGGTTCGCTATCCGTCGACGCCGCCGATGCTGATCAGCGTCAATCTCTCCGGACGTCAGCTGCAGGACGCCGAGCTGGTCGCCGACGTGGCGGCGGCGGTCGACGCCGCCGGCCTCGATCCCCAGACCTTGATCCTCGAGCTGACCGAGAGCGTGCTGCTGGACGACCTGGAGACGGTCGTGCAGACCCTGCAGGAGCTTCGCCGTCAGGGGATCCGGCTCGCGCTCGACGACTTCGGGACCGGCTTCTCCTCGCTCGGCCATCTGCGCGATTTCCCGGTCGACATCCTCAAGATCGATCGCTCGTTCGTGGCCGGGATCGGCACGGGCCTGGCGGACGGCGCCATCCTGCGCGCGCTGATCGGGCTGGCCGGCAGCCTCGGCCTGATGACGATCGCCGAGGGCATCGAGCGGCCCGAGCAGCTGGCGGCGCTCAACGCCATGAGCTGCTATGCCGGCCAGGGCTTCCACATCTCGAAACCGCTCCCCTTCGACGCCATGGACGCGCTGCTCGCGTCCTGCGTCCAGTCGGCTGGCGGGCGCCAGCTCCCGCCCGCCTGGCGCCTCACCGCCTAGCCTTGCTGGTACGTTCACAGGCATGGAGGCCCTGGGCATCGTCGTCGCGCTCGCCGCGGTCGCTGCCCTGGTGGGCGGCGTCATCTGGCTGCAGCGGCGGATCGAACGGCAGCGCGTGGCTGCCTAC
>DASQGL010000029.1:0-7908 GCA_035632635.1 Candidatus Limnocylindrales bacterium | reverse complement strand
GGCGTCTGAACGGGACCCGGATTCGGTCTGAAGGTCGTGCGGCCGGTCCGTCGAGCAGGCCGGAGGGTGCGCCGACCCGAGGCATTCCGGCGCGGCCGTTGTGATTGGCGCCACGCGCGCCCTCATGCACCGGTGACCCTGCGGGAGGCGCAGCCCTCCGGTCGGCGCAGACGCGGCCGGCCGCTTTACAAAGGACGGATCTGTCCAATTACATGGGACAGGCGTCTGAACGGGACCCGGATTCGGTCTGAAGGTCGTGCGGCCGGTCCGTCGAGCAGGCCGGAGGGTGCGCCGACGCGAGGCGCACCGACGCGACGCGCACCGGCGCACTATCCGAGGTTGAAGATCTCGATGATCTGCCCCGTGCCGTAATCGCCGACCAGCAGCCCACCATCCTCGCCGACGGCGACCGCGAGGGGGTGGCTGAAGCCGGTCGCGAAATCACTGACCTGGGCCGGAGCGCTGCTCATCACGACCCGCTCGACCCGGCGGCCCACCGGACCTCCGACGTTCGCGCCCCATTCCGTCACGAACGCGTTGTCGCGATAGGCCGCGGGGAACTCGGTGGATCCGTAGAAGACGATGCCGTCCGCGGACGAGTGCGGGGTGAAGACCGCGGTCGGCGGGCTCACCCCCGCGCAGCTGCCGTGGAGGGCGCCGTCGGGGTAGGACGGCCAGCAGCGCGGCCAGCCGGCATTCTCGCCGTCCACCACCGGGAGCAGCTCATCCGCGGGCTGGGCGCCCAGGTTGTCCTGACCGTTGACGGTCACGTAGGCGCGCTGCTCGCTGGACCGGAAGGCGAGGCCGTAGGGATTGCGCGCGCCCCGGACCACGATACCGGCGTAGCTCCAGTCACCGTGATAGCGCAGCACGGTGGCGCTGCGGGCGTCGGCTTCGTTGCACACGTCGCAGGTCGAGCCGGCCCCGACCAGGAAGTCGCCGTTGGGCAGCAGCAGCAGGTTGTCGTTCTGATGCCGGCCGACGGGCAGGCCCGCGACCACGGTCTCGCCGCCCTGCAGCGCTCCGCCGCTCAGGTGAAAGGCGCGGATGCTCCCGCGGACGGAGACGAACAGGTCCGCGCCGCGCCAGACGAGCCCGAGCGCGGTCGGCATGCCGCTCCGGATCAGCTGCGCGCCCTGGCCCGGCGCCGGCACCACCCAGAGCGCCCCGGTCGCCGCGGTCGCGTACAGCCGACCGTCCGGCCCGTAGGCCATCGCCGTGATCTCACTCAGCCCGCTGGCGTAGACGTACGCCTGGAACCCCGCGGGGACCTGGATGCCGCCGGCCGCCGCGAGCGCCGGCGGGGAGGGGCGCGGCGTGGGAGTGGGTGACGGGGTCGGGGTCGGGGTCGCGGTCCGGCTCGGGCGCGGCGTGGGCGATCCGGATGCGGTCGGGCTCGGTGAGCACGCGGCCAGCAGCATGACGCCGAGCAGCGCGAGGCGCAGCCACGCCCGGTGGGGGAGACCGCGGCGCCGGTTCACAGCGGGGGAATCTCGAGCACGATCTTGCCGAACTGCTCGCCCCGCTCCATCCGCCGCTGGGCCTGCGCCGCCTCCGCCAGCGGGAAGGTGCGGTCGACGACCGGATGCAGGCGCCCGCTGGCCAGCAGCGCGGTCAGCCGGTCCCAGTCCGCGCGGGTGCCCATCGTGGATCCATGGATGGTGATCTGCCGGGCGAAGATCCGGCGGATGTCCTCGTCGGGCCGGGGGCCGCTGGTCGCGCCGCAGGTGACCAGCCGGCCGCCGCGGGCGAGCGCACGCAGGCTGCCGGCCCAGGTCGCGGCGCCCACGTTCTCGACCACGACGTCGACGCCCTGCTTGCGGGTCAGGCTCCAGACCTCCTTCGAGAAGTCCTTCTCCCGGTGATTGATGAGAACCTCCGCGCCCATCGCGCGCGCGCGTTCCAGCTTGGCGTCGCTGCCCGAGGTGACGAAGGCGCGCGCCGACAGCAGTCTCGCAATCTGCAGTGCCGCCAGCGAGACCGCTCCGCCGATCCCGAGGATCAGTACGGTCTCGCCCGGCTGGAGCCGGGCCTTGCTGACCAGCATCCGCCAGGCGGTGAGGAAGACCAGGGGGAAGGCCGCCGCCTGCGCGAACGAGAGCGCATCGGGGATCGGGCGGCAATTCACCTCGGGCACGGCGACCGCCTGGGCGAAGGTGCCGTCCCGGTGCTCGCCGAGGATCTCGAACCGCTCGCAGAGGCTGTGCTCGCCGCGCTCGCAGAAGCGGCAGGTGCCGTCGCTCAGGCCGGGGTCGAAGAAGACGCGGGTGCCGACCGGGTACCGGGTCGCGCCCTCACCCTGGGCGGCGATCACCCCCGCGCCGTCGGCGCCGCCGATGTGCGGCAGCCGCACGCCGGGGAGGCCCGTCCGGCAGAACAGGTCGAGGTGGTTGAGGGCGGCGGCCCGCAGCGCGACCAGCACCTCGCCGGGCCCCGGCGCCGGCGTCGGCGCATCCTCGTAGCGCAGGACGTCGGGGCCGCCGTGCTCGTGAAATCGCACCGCCTTCACGCTCCCCATCCTCTCAAAGGCGGGAGAATGAAAGGCGCCGCGCGGCCGTTGGAATCGGCGTGAGCGGCTGGCTTCGCCGTCGGATCCGGTTGACCTGGGCGCTGCTGGCCGTCGGGTCGGCGCTGGCCCTCAGCCTGCTGTGGGGAACCCTCCTGCTCGCGACCGACCACACGCGCGACGCCGGCATGGCTGCCGCGGCCGCCGCCTACGACGCCGCGGTGCACACGCGCAGCACCGCGCTCGCGGCGCACGGCATGCACCCGGTCATCTGGGACGTCCCGCCCCAGGCCGCGCGCGACCAGCTGCAGGTGGCGCTCGTGACCGAAACCCGGTTCTCCGAGGAGGTCTCCCGGATCGCCTTTCCGGTCTCCGTGCACTGCGACGTCTCGCGCGTGCTGGCGGCGACCGAGCAGGTCAAGGCCGCCGAGCTCACCCTCATCCAGCAGAGCTACGCGGGCCAGCTGACCCTGGAGGGGAAGAGCGCCTACCTGGACACGATCGCCGCCTGGGGATCGGCCGACTACACCCTCCGGCAGGATCTCGGCCTGGCCGCCCGCCTGCCCCTGGTCAACTGGTGGCCCAGCTACTGCTGACGGGCGTCGTCCCCCACACAAGCGTAGTGCCACACAACGATCGCGCCTGAACATTACGCGCGAGAAAGGAAGTCACGGAGGGTGACGTTACGGTAGCGAACGCGCTATCTCCCAATAGCGAGCTGTCAAAAGGCATGTCATATAATCTGGCCCACGTGTCAGCCGATCCCGAGATCGAGCTGCTGAACCGGCTCGGCGGTCTGTTCACCGGTTCGCTGTCGCTCGACGACAACATCGAGGCCATGCTGCGCGCGACCTCGCAGATGGTCGTGTTCGACGCCGCCACCGTCTTCCTCCTCAACCCGGACGGCCGCGAGCTGATCGCGATCGCGACCTACCCGCACAAGGACGAGGTCCCCCACATCGCCCGCTTCACGATGGGCGAGGGCATCCTCGGGTTCGCCGTCCAGCAGCAGAGCACCCTGAACATCGCCGACGCGACCCAGGACCCGCGCTTCAAGAGCCTCGACCAGAGCCACTCGCCGCGGTCCCTGGTCGTCCAGCCGCTGGCCACCCCGCAGCGGGTGGTCGGGGCGATGACGATCTCCCGCCAGCGGGTCGACCCCTTCACCGAGCTCGACGCCGCCATCCTCAAGGTGATCACGAACCAGGCGGCGATCGCGATCGACAACGGCCGCCTCTACGAGCAGCTGGAAGCCCATCTCCGCGAGCTCGAGGCCGCCAACGCCCAGATCGCCGAGGTCTCGCGGCTGAAGTCGGAGTTCCTGGCCAACATGTCGCACGAGCTGCGCACGCCCCTCAACGCCATCCTCGGCTTCAGCGAGCTGCTGCGCGACGACCTGGCCGGCAAGATCACGGAGAAACAGCGCAAGGACTGCCTCGACAACATCCACAACAGCGGCAAGCACCTGCTGTCGCTGATCAACGACGTGCTCGACCTGACCAAGATCGAGGCCGGCCGCATGGACCTGGTCTACGAGGAGTTCGGCGTGGAATCGGCGCTGCGCGAGGTGCTCAACGTCGTCAATTCGCTCGCGATGAAGAAGGAGATCGACATCACGAGCACGGTCGAGCCCCGGGACCTGGTCCTGATCGCGGACAAGAACAAGTTCAAGCAGGTTCTCTACAACCTGCTCTCCAACGCGATCAAGTTCACGCCCCAGGGCGGCGGGGTCCAGGTCAGCGCCGACCGGCTCGGCGAGGACCGGATGCAGATCCGGGTCAAGGACAGCGGCATCGGGATCCCGGCGGAGCAGCAGCACAAGATCTTCGGCGCCTTCTACCAGGTGCAGAGCGCGAACAACCGGGAGTACCCGGGGACCGGGCTGGGCCTGGCGCTCACCCGGCGGCTGCTCGAGCTGCACGGCGGCTCGATCGAGTTCCAGAGCGCCCCCGGGCAGGGGACCACGTTCACGGCGGTCCTCCCCCTCAAGCCGGGGCCGAGCAAGGGCAACCGGGTGCTGGTGGTCGAGGACAACCCCTCCAACCTGGACCTGGCCCGGATGGTGCTGGAGGGCAACGGCCTGGTCGTGGACACGGCGGCGACCGGCCCGGAGGGCCTGGAGAAGGCCCGGCACCTCCGACCTGACCTGATACTGATGGATATGCAGCTTCCCGGCGTTGATGGATTAGCGGTCACCCGCCAGCTCAAAGCGGACCCGGCCACGGCCCACATCAAGGTCGTCGCGCTCACGGCGAACGCCTTGAAGGGAAGCGAGGAGCAGGCGCTGGCCGCGGGATGCACCGGGTACATCGCGAAACCGATCGAACTCAAGAAATTCATGCTTCAAGTGACGAACTTTCTGGAGAAGGAGTAGCCGACCGCCATGCCATTCCCGAAGACGATCCTGATGATCGAGGACGACGCGCCGACGCGCGAAGTCGTGCGGATGGCCTGTGTCGGCCAGAACCTGAACCTGCTGGAGGCGGACACCGGCGAGAAGGGCATGGAGATGCTGGAGAAGTCGGAGCCCGACCTCGTCATCCTGGACCTCAACCTGCCCGGGGTCAGCGGCATGGACGTCTGCCGCCAGCTCCGCGCCGACGGCGCCCAGGTCCCGGTCATCATGCTGACCGCCAAGAACGACACGATCGATGTGGTCGTCGGGTTGGAAGTGGGGGCCGACGACTACATCACGAAGCCGTTCGAGGTCCGCGAGCTGCTGGCCCGGGTGGGCGCCCACCTGCGGCGGAGCGAGCAGGCCGTCACCCAGCAGCAGCCCAAGACCCGCTTCGAGTTTCCCGGCCTGATCATCGACATGAACAGCCGCCAGGTCTGGCGCGACGGGAAGGAGGTCGCGCTGACCCTGACCGAGTTCAACCTGCTCTCCCTGCTGGCCTCCCAGGCCGGCCAGGTGGTCAGCCGCGGCGAGCTCCTGCGCAAGGTCTGGGGCTACGAGGTCGAGATCGAGACCCGGACGGTCGACGCCCACGTCTACCGGCTGCGCAAGAAGATCGAGCGCGACTCGGAGAAGCCCCACTACATCCACAGCGTCCCCGGGATCGGCTACCGCTTCGTCGCAGAGTAGTCGGCGTGCTCCGGGTCCTGACCCGCGCCGGTACGCCTCCCGCGGCGCGCCCTGCGGCTTCGCCGTCGTCCTAAGGCTGGCTCGTCCCGGTTGACTCGAGCACGCGCAGGCCGGTCGGCGGGCGAGGCGGCTGCGCCGCCTCTTGAGCCGCGACCGGCATGGTCAGCGTGAAGGTGCTGCCCGAGCCGCGGACCGACGCGACGGCGACCTCCCCGCCCATCTGGCGGGCCAGCTCGCGGGACAGGTAGAGGCCGAGCCCCGTGCCCTTGATGTGACGCGTGTCGTCGGTCAGCACGCGCCCGAACCGGGTGAACAGCTTGGGCAGATCCGCCTCCGCGATACCGACGCCGTGATCGCGGACCGAGACCACGGCCTCCTCCCCGCGGAGCGCGATCACACAGGTGACCGCCCCGCCGGTGGGCGAGTACTTGATGCCGTTGTCGATCAGGTTGGTCAGGATGGTCGTCAGCCGGTCGCGGTCTGCCATCACTATCACCTGGTCCTCTGCCTCTTCGAGCACCAGCGGATGGGCGTCGTCGGCGAGCGGGCGGACCATCTCGATCGCCTCACAGGCGACCTTGCCCAGGTCGAGGCGCTCGACCCGCAGCGCCAGCCGGCCTTCCTCCAGCCGCGCCGCCTCCAGCATCTGCTCGATCAGCAGGTTCATCTCGAGCGCCTTGGCCGACAGGATCGAGACCGCGTGGCGGCCGCTGCTGTTCAGGGTGCCAAGCGAGCCGGACTCGAGGATCGAGAGGTAGCCGCGGATGACCGAGAGCGGCGTGCGCAGCTCGTGCGAGGCCAGGTTGAGGAAGTGCGACTTCGTCCGCTCGACCTCCGCCATCCGCTCCACCACCCGGACCCGGTCCAGGGCCAGGGCCAGGTTCGCGCTGAACTGCTCGAAGCGGAGCACCTCGTCCGAGCCGAACAGGGGCATGAACGCGCCGCTGATCATGACGATCGTGCCGCGCTCCTGCTGCAGGCCGAGCGGGATGACGAGCGCGTTCCGGTGCGGATCGGGGAGCGGGAAGATCCGGTCGGTGTGTGAGGCGGTCTTCGCCCCGTCGGCCAGGCGCCGGGCCGTGGCTTCGTCCATGCCCCGCATCGCGAGCACCTGGTCGGCGTCGATGATCGCCCCGGCGTCGGCGCCGACCAGCCGCAGGCCGGCGTCGAGCGAACGGTTGGCGAGCGTGGCGCGGTCCGGGCTGAAGAGCACCAGGTCCCGGTTGCTGCGGCGCAGCGCGTCCTCTTCGCTCTCCCGCCAGAACCGGCGCAGCCAGCGGGGCGGCGCGAAGCTCGCGTAGAGCAGGGGGATGGTCAGCAGCGCGACGACCTGGAAGACGAGCTGCAGCGCCAGGCTGGTGGCCGCCCGGCCGGCGAAGCCCGCCACGAGGAGGATGACGAGGATCCCGGCGAAGCCGCCGGCGAGCACCCGCAGGCGGGCCTTCTGCACGCTGGGCCGGCCGTTCGAGGCGAGCCAGAAGCGCACGATCGGCTCGGAGACGATCACCGACCAGACCAGGATGATCGCGATCACCGCGAGGCTCCGGGAGCCCGTGGCCGGGGCGCCGGCGTGCGGCAGCCCGATCACGAGCGCCGCCAGGACGGCAGCCGCGCTGGCCAGCAGCGCGGCCACCCGGGTGGCCCGGGCGAGCGGGATGAAGGTGCCGCGGAAGAGCAGCAGGGCGCAGGCCGAGGCCATGAACACGGTGATCGAGACGGGCGTCGTGACCGCCGTGAACCGCTGTCCGGTCAGCGTGTTGAACTGGCCGATCAGGTTGGTGACCGCGATCAGCCCGATCGCCAGGGCGATCAGGCCGCGGCGCCGATCCCGCTGGCGCAGGTAGTCGCGGACGGTCAGGATGCCGAGCGCCAGGAACCCGGCCGAGACCAGGTAGCCGAGGAGACGGACGGCCATCGCCACTGCCCGCTACTTTATCGTGTCGGGCTCAGAAAATCGAGCCCTGATCAGGGCGAAGGCGTGATAGCCGCGATCTCGTCCCAGAGGTCGACCGCCGCCCGGCGGCCCTGGTAGAAGCTGTCCAGGTCGAGGGTCTCGTTGGGTGCGTGCGCCCGGCAGTCGGGGAGGACGAAGCCGACCAGGAGGCAGTCGGCGTGGAGCTCCCGGGTCATGGCGTCGACGGCGCCGATCGAGCCGCCGGCGCGGATGAAGGCCGGTTCCGTGCCATAGGCGCGCCCCAGGGCTCGGGCCGCCGCCCGGTTCAGGGGATGGTCGAGCGGGGTCTGCCACGGCTGGCCGCGGGCCGTCAGCTCGGTGACCGTGGCCCGCACGGTCCGCGGCCGGACCGCCTCCACGTGC
>DASQGL010000028.1:0-70142 GCA_035632635.1 Candidatus Limnocylindrales bacterium | reverse complement strand
GATCTCTCCAAACGATGCAAACGGGTCAAACACTGCATCCTTGCGCCGTGCCGGCGCCTGCAGGGTTGGCGGTCTAGCTGGCCAGCTTCAGTTCTTCCGGGTACTGGGAGCGGGCAGCAGCGCGGGCGGGCTCGACGAGGCCAGCCTTGATCAGCTCGGTGAGGCTTCGCTCCATCGTCGTCATGCCGTCCTTCGAGGAGGTGGCCACGATGTTGCGCAGCTGGCGCGTCTTGCCCTCCTTGATGAGGTTCTGGACCGGGAGCGTGTTGAGCAATACCTCGAAGGCCGCGACCCGTCCGCCGCCGCGACGGGGAAGGAGCTGCTGATAGATGACGGCGGCGAGCGTGCTCGAGAGCTGGACGCGAACTTGCTGCTGCTGCTCGGCGGGGAACACATCCACCATCCGGTCGACCGCCTGGGTCGTGTCGTTCGTGTGCAGGGTAGCCAGCACGAGGTGGCCCGTCTCGGCCACCGTGATCGCGGTCGTGATCGTCTCCAGGTCCCGCATCTCGCCAATCAGGAGGACGTCGGGGGTCTGCCGCAGGGCCGCCCGAAGCGCGTCCGGGAACGAGGCGACATCCGACCCAACCTCGCGCTGCTCGACGACTCCCACCTGATGGCGGTAGACGTATTCGATCGGATCCTCGATCGTGATCACGTGGCGGGGACTGGTCGACAGAATATCGTTCACCATCGCGGCGAGGGTGGAGGACTTGCCGGAGCCGGTCGGCCCGGTGACCAGGATCAAGCCCTGCGGCAATGACGTCAGGCCGCGGACCACCTGGGGAACGCCGAGCTGGTCGAAGTTGGGGACCTGGTAGGGGATCAGGCGCATCACCATGCCCACCGATCCGCGCTGGCGGAAGGCGTTGATGCGGAATCGCGCCCGCCCCTGCCAGTTGAACGAGAAGTCGAGATCGCCATGCTCCAGGAAGAACGACCAGCGTTCGGGGCTCAGGAGCTCATGGGTGAGCTGCTCGGTCTGGTCCGGTCGCAGCGCCTGGGGGGCGATCGGGACGAGGATGCCGTCCTTGCGCATGGTCGGGGGCGCGCCGGCTGACAGGATGAGGTCCGAGGCGCCCTGCTCGAGGAGCACCTGCAGGTAGGCTTCGATGGCCAGGCCGGGGCCGGTCGAGGGCGCCGGGGCGGACTTGTGGGAGCTGATGGCAAGTGCAACCGGGCGGCTCGTGGCCTTCTTGCTTCGCTCGGCTTCGGTAGCCTGAAGCGTGTCGTGTGGGCTGAGCTGCTCTGCAACCTGGTGGGGGCGGTCTTCTTGCTGCCCCTCGGCCTGGCGCTCGGCAGCTTCTTCGAGCTCGTGACCGACCGGGTTCCGCGGGGCGAATCGATTCTCTGGCCGCCTTCGCATTGCCGCGTTTGCAGCCACCGACTCAGCCCCGGGGAGCTGATACCCGTGCTCAGCTACCTGACCCAGCATGGCCGCTGCGCCGCCTGCGATACACCGATCGACCGCGGAGTGCCGATCCGCGAAGCGCTCAGCGGCCTGGCGCTGGCGGTGCCCTGGGCGGTGGCGGGCTGCGCCATCCCGGGCGCGGCGCTCGCCGTGGGAGGCGGCGCCCTGCTGATCGGTTGGCTCCTCTTCGGACTCGGGTCGGCCGGACGGATTCGCAGCCGCTGACCCGCCCGCGAATTCGCAAAAGAACCTGGCGCCCGCCGTTATGCCGGTGGCGTCCTCATGACGATTTCGAGACGATTCGCCGTTCCCAGTCGGTCCGGCCTCCTCGGGCAGGCGACGTGAGCGTCCCCGCGCCTGACATGAGGGCCGACGCCCATGGACTCGGCTACCGGCGGATCCTGTGGCTCACCGGCCTGCTGGCGGCGATCGCGGCGGTCGGATACCTGGATCAGTACGGCGCCGGCGGGCTCGACCTCAGCCTCGTCTACTTCATGGTGGCCTTGAGCGCGGCGGTCCTGCTTCCACTGCCGATCGCCCTGCTGATCGCGGTCGCGGCGGCGGTCATCTCCGGCGCACTCAGCGGAGCCGCGGGCCTGCCGCTGTTGATCAATGTCTGTTCCCGGGCGCTGATCTACGGCTACGCCACGATCCTCACCGGTCGCTGGGAGGCCGAGCGGCGCCGCCTCTCACGGATGAGCCGGATCGACGACCTGACCGGACTCTACAATCCGCGGGCGTTGCGCGAGCAACTGCCGGCCTGGCTCGGCCCGGCGGCCCGCACCGGCCGGGCGATGACGCTCCTGATGCTCGACATCGACGGCTTCAAAGCCGTGAACGACCACCTTGGCCACAGCGCCGGCAACGAGCTGCTTCGGGAGGTGGCCGGCGTGCTGCGCGGAGCGGTCCGAGTCGGCGACGCGGTCTTCCGGTTTGGCGGCGACGAGTTCGTCGTGCTCCTGTCGGATACCGACGGGGCCGGGGCCCGGGTCGTGGCCCAACGCATCCAGGACACCTACCATGCGATGCGGCAGGTGGAGCCCGCCAGCGGCTATTCCGTCTCCTTCAGCATCGGGATGGCCACCTTCCCGAAGGACGGGGCGACCCCCGACAGCCTGCTCGCGCACGCCGACGTCGCCCTCTATCAGGCGAAGCGGAGCGGGCACGGGGCGATCGTCGAGTTCCGGGCGACCGAAACCGCCGCCTGAGTCGCGGCCGGGGTCAGCCGGCGCAGGCGTAGCTCTTCGTGATCGCCTGGGTCGCGGGAGCCTGAGCGGCCGGCGACTGGAAGACCAGGGTCTCGCTCCCGCTGGAATTCGGTACCCAGACATCGCTGACCACGTTGTGCACACTGCGATCGCCGGCGGCGACGACGATCGGCGGCTCGGCGATCACGCGCACGGTATTCCCGTCCTTGCGGACCCAGTCGTAGCGAACGGTGCCGCCGACGCCGTTGGTCGCGAACGTCCCGGTGGCCGTGGTGACCCCACCGCAACCCTGGCCGTCGTTCTGCTTCTTCCAGACCACCGTCTCAGAGTCGGCGACGATCGCGAAGCTCGGGGTGGGCGTGGGCGTCGGGGTGGGCGTCGGGGTCGGCGTGGGCGTGGGTGTTGGGGTCGGCGTCGGCGTGGCGCTGGTGGTGGGCGTCGGGGTCGGGGTGGGGCTACCCGAGGGTGACGGCGTTGCCGAGGGGCTCGAGCTCGGGGAGGACGACGGGGAAGAGGATGGACCCGAGGACGGCGATGGCGACGGGGAACCGCTGGGCGAGCTCGACGGGCTGCCCGAGGACGAAGGTCCGGACGACGGGCGCGTCGGGGCGATGGCCACCGGGCGGCCGGACGGGTTCGGGCGTGCCGCGAAGAACCTGGGTGGAAGATTGAACGTCGGGACCAGCAGCCAGAAGGGGGCCCGCGGATCGTCCGCGAAGTACAGGCTGGCCGTGGGGTCGAGCGCGTTCGCTCCCTCATCGATCCGGAAGGGTCCGATCTGCCAGTCAGGTGGGATGGCCCGCACGATGAAGAAGCTGACGATCAGCCCCAAGAAGAGCAGCCACAGCCCGACCCGGCGCCTCCGGCGCCGCTCGTCAGGTTTCTCTGGTGTCCGCGCGATCCAGGGCCAGCGCATCTGGGGGGAAGGCTATCGCGCGGCGATTACGGCCCTTCTTGCTACCGTGCGTGAACCTGCGACAAGCTGTTGCGATGCTGTGACAGCCGTGCCAATTCGTGGGGAGCGTCAGCTAGCCTGGCGGCCAGTTCATCGAGCGGCCCCCGAGCAGGTGCAGATGCACGTGATACACGCTCTGGCCCGCCTGCGGCCCGCAGTTGACCACCAGCCGGTAGCCATCTGCGGCGATGTCCCGCTGATCGGCGACCCGGTTTGCGACCTGGACCATGTGCAGCCAGATCGGGCCGTGCTCGGGCCGCAGCTCATGGACGGAGGGGATGTGCTGTTTCGGGATGATCAGGACGTGGACCGGGGCGACCGGCCGGATGTCTTCGAACGCGTACACGTCGCCATCCCGGAGGACCTCCTTGGAGGGTAGCTCGCCCGCGTAGACCTTGCAGAAGAGGCACTCCTCCGCCATGGTCAGCCGACGAGCAACCCGGAGTCGGAGGCGGCGAGCGCGTGGACGGTCTCGAGCGCGCCGAGCATCTGACCCCGGCGGGGCGCGAACACGGTGATGTAGGTGTCACTCAACCCGCGCATGCGATGGTCGAAGGAGCGATCCCAGACGACGTCGAGGTCTCGGTCGATGAAGCGCGCCTCGTACATCCGTCGCTGCGCCTCGGCTTGCGCCTGGAGCGCGGAGCTGCGCGCTCGGGCCACCGGGTCGTCCGCCGGCCTACCCAGGCGGGGCGCGGCCGTGCCCGCACGGGGTGAGTATCGGAAAACGTGCATCCCGCTGAATCCGGCTTCTCGGGCGAGGGTCTGCGTCTGCGCGAAATCGTCGGCGGTCTCGCCGGGGAAGCCGACGATCACATCGGTCGTCAGGGCGAGGTCCGGGATGCGTGCGCGCAGGGCGCCGACAAGCCGCAGGTAATCCCCGCTGCGGTAGAGCCGTCCCATGCGCTTGAGCACACGATCGGATCCCGACTGCAGCGGGATGTGAAGGTGACGGCAGATGCCGGGCGCTCCGAGCAGGTCGATGAGCGCCGGGCCGATGTCGTTCGCGTTGATCGAGCTGAGGCGCAGCCGCGCGGGGGCCACCGTGTTCAGCAGGCGCGTCAGGAAGTCCGCCAGTGAGGATTGCCGCTCGCGGCCATAGGAGCCAAGATCGACGCCGGTCAGCACGATCTCGCCATAGCCGGCCTGAACCGCCGCCTGCGCGCGCTCGAGCAAATCCGACTCGGCTTCGCTGATCGAACTGCCCCGGGTCCGCCACACGATGCAGTAGGTGCAGCGGTGGTTACAACCGTCCTGCACCTTCAAGAAATAGCGGGACCGCCCAAACGCCCGAGCGCCCGATGAGTCGGGTGGCAGCGACCCGCTGACCGGCGAGGTCGACGCCATCAGGTACTCGAAGATCTCACGCTTGCGCTGGTTGGGAAAGACGATGTCGGCGGCGTCACGGGCGGACGCGCGCGGATGCGGATTGTCGACGTGACAGCCTGTCAACACGACGTGCGCCTGCGGATGCCGCCGGCGAATCCCGTGCACGAGGGTGCGCACCTTCCGGTCGGCCTGGGCGGTGACGGTGCAGGAGTTGATGACGCAGACGTCGGGATCAGGATGATCCTCCCGTACGTCGACGCCCGCACGCCCCAGACGGTCGGCGAGGTCCTGCATCTCGGCGAAGTTGACCTTGCAGCCGAGCGTCTGAATGCTGACGCGCACTACAGGAGGATAGCAGCGGCAATCACGCCGGCCAGCCGCGCGCGCAGGATGCGCGGGCCGAGTCCGACGCGGGTGGCGCCGGCCGCGACCATCGCCTCCAGCTCTTCCGCCGTCCACCCGCCTTCCGGGCCGACCGCGATCGCCACCGCCTCCCGGAGGCCGGTCTTCGGCAGCGTCGCCCCCGCGTCCGGGTCGAGGGCGAAGAGCCGCGTCCCCCGGATCGAGCCGAGCGCGTCGGCGAGTGAGCGCGGCGGATCGACGACCGGGATCGCGCCCCGCTGACTCTGGGCGGCGGCCGCCTCGACGATCGCGTGCCAGCGACCAGCGCGGTCCGCCCCGGCGCGCCCGACGGACCGCGACGCGGTGACGGGAATGAAACGCGTGATGCCGACCTGGGTGCCTGCTTCCAGCACGCTGTCGAAGTCGCCATGCGGGAGAAGGGCCTGAAGGAGGATGACCGGGTGGCCAGGCTCTCCCTGCGCCGGGGCGACGCCGTCCACCGTCGCCCTGACCAGGTCGCCGTCGATCGCCGCGATCGTGAACCGGTACTCGAGACCGTCGGCGACCGCCACCCCGTGCTCGCCGGGATGAGCTCGGAGGACGCGCGCCAGGTGACGGCCGCGGGCGCCGTCCAGCCGGAGCTGCCCGCTCTTGAGCTCCGTATTCGTGACGAATACGCGTATCACCGCCTTGCCATGATGGCAGGCCTGCGCCCTCCGGCGATGGAAGGTCGCGGGGACCTCGTTGTACGCAGCGTCATGGCCGCGCATCCCGAGCTACCGCTCAAGCTGCACCGGACGGCTGTCCGGACCGCGGCCGTCGCGTTCTGGGGTCTGACGGCCGTGGCCCAGGCGAGCAACTACCTCGGGCCGGGACTGCAGGTCAACTACCTGGGCGAGTGGGTGATCGCTGGCCTGGCGTTCCTGGGAGGCTTCCTCTGCTGGTTCCTGCCCTGGGAGCGATTCCCCCCGGAGCGCTTCCTGGCTGTCATCGTTGCCGGCACGGGCATGCTGACCGTGAGCGTCCTGTTCACCGGCGGTGTGCGGTCTCACCTCACCTCCCTCTTCCTCGTGCTCGTGGTCTTCTGCGCCTCCCTGGCGGGGTGGCGGACGACTGCCGCCATCGCCGCGCTTGGTGCGATCGGCGCGGCGGTCCCGCTCGTCTTCCAGTGGGATGCCTTCTACGCTCGGTCGCTGCTCATGCTCGTAGCCTGCATGGCGATCGGCGCATACCTGCCTTCCCGGGTACGCCGCATGCTCACCGATGAGAACCGCGTCGCCGAGGAACGTCGCAGCGAGCTGGAGAAGACGTACCTCGCGACGATCGAGGCCCTGGCGGCGGCCCTGGATGCAAAGGACCGTCACACCGAGGCGCACTCTCGCGAGACGACCGCGCTGGCCCGCGCCGTGGGGCGGCGGGTCGGCCTTGCCGACGATCGGCTGCGCTTCCTCGAATACGCGGCCCTGCTGCACGACATCGGGAAGATCGGCATTCCGGGCTACATCCTGAACAAGCCGGGGCCGCTCGATCCCGAAGAGATGGCGATCATGCGCGAGCATCCGGTCATCGGGGAGCGCATCCTCGCCTCGGTCCCGTTCCTGGCGCCGATCCGGCCGATCGTCCGCGCCGAGCACGAGCGCTGGGATGGCGAGGGATATCCGGATCGGCTGGCAGGGAAGGACATCCCGATCGAAGCCCGCATCATCCATGCCTGCGACGCCTTGCAGGCGATGTCGAGCGATCGCCCCTACCGCCCCGCGCTCCCCCAGCGGCAACGGCTGGAGGAGCTGCGCGCGCAGGCCGGCCGGCAGTTCGATCCCGAGGTCGTGCGCGCGCTCCTCGCCGTGATCGAGAGTGGCGAGGTCGTGATCGAAGGCACCGACGACGTCGCCCGCCATGCCGACCGCCCGGAGCCGGCCCAGGCCTGGACGAGGCACCTGGACGCGATCGAACAGCTCGGGGCCCGCCTGGCCAGCATCACAGGTGTCCACGAGGTCTGCCAGTCCATCGGAGAGACGATCGTGACCCTGCTTCCCTACGACCAGTGCCGCATCTATCTCCTGCAGGACGACGGCGTGACGCTGCGGCCTGCCTATTTCAGCGACACGCAACGGGAGGAGTACGCGAGCGTGACTGCCGAGAGCCTGGCCCTGCGCCTGGGTGAAGGGATCACGGGGTGGGTGGCCGAGACCCGGCACGGCGTCATGATCGGCGACACCGAGCGGCATCCCAAGGCGATGCACGTCCCGGGGACGGGCGACAGCGACGAGTCCATGCTGGCCGTGCCTGTCACGTTCCACGACAAGCTGGTGGGCGTCTTCGTCACGGTGAAGATCGGGCTGCATCAATACAGCAGCGATCACCTCCGGCTGCTGACGATCCTCGCCAACCAGGCGGCGGTTTCGATCGCGAATGCCCGCCTGCTCGAAAGCCTGGCGGTCAGCGCCATGACCGATTCCCTGACCGGGCTCAGGAACCGGCGCGCTTTCGAGGACAAGCTGCGCGAACGGCTGGCGAGCTCGGCGGAGGCGTTCAGCGTGCTCATGCTCGACGTCGACGGGCTGAAGCGCGTCAATGACGCCGCCGGGCATCGCAGCGGAGACGCCGTCCTGCGTCGCGTCGCCGATGTCCTGCGCGCCAACCTTCGAGAGGACGACATCGTCTGCCGCTGGGGCGGCGACGAATTCCTGATCCTGATGCCGTCGGTCGATCGCGTCGGCGCCGTCTCGCTCGCGCGGCGGATCAGCGGTACCCTCCTGACCGCGGTCGAGGGCGCAGACCCCATCTCCGTTTCGATCGGGACCGCGGCGCACCCGAGCGATGGGGCCACGGCGGAGGAGCTGCTCGCGGCCGCCGACCGCGAGATGTATGCCGAGAAGCGCGCTCGCGCAGCCTGACCTGAGACGGGCAGCCTGGCCTCGAGATTACTCAGCCTGGTACGGCTGCCGGACCTCCTCAGGGAGTTCGTACCAGCTGACCCGGTCACCCACCCGGGCCCGAACTTTCCACTTCAGGGATTTCGGCTGGTCCTCGATGCGCTCACGAAGCCGCTCGAGCCGCTCCAGCACGATCTCGCGCGCGACGGCCAGGTCGTCGACCGCGGCCCGCAGCCGCTCGGCGTTGAGCTGCAGCGTCCGGTAGAGTCCCCACTCCCCGGCTGCCAGCCCGGCGAGATAGGTCGCGTTGATCCGGTCGTTGTCGTCCTCCCCGATGTCGTGGTCGAGGAAGAGCGCCGTGATGTCGACGACGTCCTTCTTGTTGATCTCGTAGATCTGCATCTTGCTGAGGAGCAGGTCGGCTGGCGTCAGGGTCGGACCGGCATGGTTGAGCCGCGATCGCAGGTCGATCGTGTGGCACATGCGCATCACGTCGATGAAGATGTCGACCTGCCGGCCGTTTTCGGGGTCGAGATAGAGCAGCCGCTGGTGCCCGTTCAGCGTATTGAACCGAAGGTCCCCCTGGTAACCGAGCGATTCGAACAGCTTCTGGACCTGGCCACGCTGCTTGGACGAGGCCACGAAATCCAGGTCGCCGTAACGCCGGCGCAGCGGCGGACGCTCGGTGGTCGCCGAATGCAGGCGAACCGCGGCCCCGCCAACCAGCTTCAGCTGGAGCCCGGCCGCCTCCGCAGCCTCACCGATCCGGCGGGCCTCGTCGATGACGTCTTCCAGCGGCTTGCTCGTGACCTTAGACGCGGGCACCCAGAATCTCCTCCTTCCGCCTGGACATGAACGCCTGCAATTGCTCCTCCACCCCAGGATCGATTGCGGGGTCCTTGTAATCCGCCAGCATCTGCTTCCACTTTTCATTCGCCACCCGGTCGGCGGTCCGGGCGCCCATCCGGTTCCAGCGATCGAAGCTCTCGGTCGACGAGATCAGCGGCCGGTAGAAGCCGGTGCGGTAATTCCGCATGGTGTGCTCGGATCCGAGATGATGGCCGCCCGGTCCGACCTCGCGGATCCCATCCATGGCCAGACCCTCGTCGTCGAACGGGATGCCTTTGGTCATCATCCATTCGAACATGCGCAGGCACTCGACATCGATGATGAATTTCTCGTAGGAGGCCAGCAGCGCGCTCTCGAGCCAGCCGGCGGCGTGCAAGACGAAGTGGACGCCGCCGAGGACCGTCGGCCACATGCACATCATCGACTCGTAGGCAGCCTGGGCATCCGGGGACTTGGACGAGGTCAGCGCGCCCCCGCCGCGGAACGGGATCCGGTAGTGGCGGGCCATCTGGGCACTGGCCAGGATGCCGAGCGCGGATTCCGGCGTACCGAAGGCTGGGCTTCCCGACTGCATGTCGACGTTCGTGAGGAAGGAGCCGTAGACGCAGGGCGCGCCCGGCCTCACGAGCTGGATGAGAGCGATCCCGGCGAGGGCCTCTGCCGTTTGCTGGGCGATGCTTCCTGCCAGACCCATCGGGGACATGGCCCCGGCCATGAGGAACGGGGTGACGATGGCGGGTTGGTTGGCAGCCGCGTACTCCATCAGGGCGCCCAGCATCCGGTCATCGAAGCGCATCGGGCTGTTGACGTTGATCAGGGCGAGAAGCGCGGGGGTCTTTTCAATCCGGTCGCGTCCACCGAAGACGATCGAGCTCATCTCGATCGAATCGCGGGCGGCCTCCTCGGAGATGACGCCACCCATGTACGGCTTGTCGGTCCATCGGATGTGGGAGTAGACCATGTCGAGATGACGCGTTTCCTGAGGGAGGTCGTCCGGCTCCACGATGGTGCCGCCGGCGCAGTGAATCTGCGGCGTCGCCTGCGCCAACTTGTCGAAGTTCGTGAAATCGCCGATGGTGGCGTTGCGCCGCCCGCGGTCGAGATCCGTGATGAAGGGACACCCGTAGACGGGAGCGTTGACCATGTAGTTCTCGCCGATCGTGACCGTGTTCGCCGGGTTCCGCGCCTGGACCTGAAAGCTCTCCGGCACCTGCCGGAGCTGCTCCAGGATGAAGGCTTCTTCGAAACGGACGCGGTTCTCCTCGATCGGCAGCCCGGCGGCCTTGAACCGCTCCAGCGCCCGCGGGTGGAGGAAGTCGATACCGATCTCCCTCAGGATCAGCATGGCCTGGGCGTGGATCTGCTCGACCTCGCCGTCGCTGAGCAGGTTGACCCGCGGCAGGTTATTTCGCCACACGCGAGACCTCGGCGGCGTGGGCGACCTCACCATCGTGATGCGCGTCGGCATGCCGATGGTGGCCGGCCTCGAAAGCCCGGGCGTAGATCCGGCGATAGTTGCGGGCATCGACGTCGCGCGGATTGCCGATCGTTTGAGCGTCGGCTTCCGCTTTTTCCGCGAGCATCGGGATCTCCTCCTCGGAAAAGCCCAGCTCGTTCAAGCTCGGGATCTCGACGTCTTCGGTCAGCTGGTAGACGGCGTCGACGGCGAGTTCGGCCGCCTTCCAGGTGGAGAGGCCATGCGTATCCTCGCCCATCGCCTGCGCGATCCGAGCGAAGCGCTCCGGTTCGCCGGAGTAGTTGTATTCCATGACGGGCGCGAGCAGGCGGCCGGTGAGCGCGCCATGCGGCGCATCGTGAACGCCGCCCGCCGACTGGCTCATCGCGTGCGCCGCCCCGGCCGAATCGGTGCCGTAGGCCAGCCCGGCGAGCATGGCGCCCAGCGACATGTGGTAGCGCGCTTCCAGGTTGTGCGACTGGGAGAACGCGATCCGCAACCATTTCGCGCAGTACTCCATGCCGAGCAGGGCGACTGCGTCGGTGAAGGGCTGGTGGTAGGCCATGGTGAAGCACTCGATTGCGTGGGTGAGCGCATCCATTCCAGTGCCCGCGGTCACGCCGGGCGGCAGGTTGACCGAGAGCGCCGGATCGATGAGCGCCACGTGCGCTGCGATGTTGGGCGTCCCGCCCACGTTGAACTTGATCTTGCGATTCGGATCGGTGATCACGGCCCAGAGGGTCACCTCGCTACCGGTGCCGGCGGTGGTGGGCACGGCGACGAGCGGCGGAATCCGCGAGTGAATGGGGTCCTTGCCCCACTCGTACTGGACGATGCTGCCGCCATGCACGGCGACCACCCCGATGCCCTTCGCCGTATCGATCGAACTCCCCCCGCCCATCCCGATCAGGCCGTCGCAGCGCTGCGTCTGGTACTCGCGCGCCCCCTGGTCGACGAGCGCGATCCCGGGGTTGGCCCGCACCTCGGCGAACGGCACGGGATCGAGGCCGGCCGCCTTGAGCGGCGTCATCGCTTCGTCGAGCAGCCCGGCTTTGACGATGCCCTGATCGGTGACGAGGAGCGGCCGGCGCACGCCAAGCGCCTTGACCTCGTCGCCGAGGGCCTTGATGGCGCCGATCGCATGGACCATGCGGGTCGGCGACTGGTAGCTGCGAAGAACGCTGTCGAGCAGCACGCCTTCCTCCTTGTTGGACGAGTGCAGGCGGAGGACGCGGCCTCCGCCTGCGTCAGCTGAATACTAGTCGGTTACTCGACGGGAATCTCGTGGTGAATGGCGCGCAGGTCGATGCCCTGCGAGCGGCGATACAGGAATGCGGCGACGTAGACGACGAGGGCGAGAACATACATCGCGGCCAGGTACCACATCGATTTCGGGTTGCTCAGCCCGATGCCGTAGGTCGGATCGGCGAGCCACTTGACGATGTTGAAGATCAGGAAGACGCCCGCCACCGCGGCGCCGACCGTGATCACCGGGACTCCGCCGACCCGTAGCTTCGCGATCGGGGAGTTGGTGAAGATCGTCGGCCGTCGCCAGGGCAGGATGGCCGCGGCTACCACCGTGCCGAGATAGGTGATGGCGATAACGAGCGTCGCGTCGAGGACGAGCGTGCTGAAGCCGTTGACGTAGGCATAGATCGCGCTGATCACGAGTGCCGGAACCACCATCAGGATCAGCGCCCCGTAGGGCACCCGGCGCTTGGCGGAGATATTCGCGGCCCACTCCGGCAGAACCCGATCGAAAGCGGCCGCGAAGATGACACGGGTCGAGGACAGGAAGAGCGTCCCGGACCAGCCCCAGAACCAGACGCTCATGACCGCCAGCAGGATGAACTGGAACGCGTGGTTATGTACCAACCAGCCCGTGAGCATGACCGGATGGGGCCAGATCGGAATGGGCGCATTGGCCACCCCGAATGTGGCATTGTAGGCGGCTGCCTGGAAGAACTCCCAGCCGATCGTCTTGGCCAGGAGCAGCAGGACGACCACGGAGAGAATCACGGTGACCCAAAGGCCCCAGAACATCGAGTTGAAGATCCTCCGGTAGTCCTTGGTGCCGCGCACCTCACCGTACAGAGTCGCGCCCCACACGGGCCAGAGGAGATAGAAGAGAAGGAACGGAACGAGCGCGAGCGTCGGTCCGAATGAGAAGGCGTTGAAGCCGGTCACGCTGTATCCGGCCTTGGTGGCGACCTTGAGCGTGTCCTGGTAGGCATTGCCCTGGTAGCCGAAGATGCTCGTCGCCTCACGGTTGATGGCGTTCTGCATCGAGGTCTGGTCGTTGACGAGCAGGAGCACGGCCATGACCGCGAGGCCGGCCAGCCCGAGCCAGAAGCAGAACTTCTGGATCTTGGCGTAGCCCTCCATGCCCATGGTCACGTACACGCAGACGAAGGCGAGAACGACGAGGCAGGCCACGAACAGGCCGGTACCGGTGGTAGGACTGAAGAATGTCGCCCAGTCGGTCCGGCCGATCGTCGCCGACAGGGGAGCGAGCACCTGCTGGTTGAGGATGGCCGCGTAGATCGGCGTCCAGTGCCACAGGATGAACCACCAGCCGGTCATCGAGAGGACGAAGGCGGCGCCGCCGCCGAGCACGCGCGATTGCCAGGTGTAATCCCCGCCCGCCCGCGGCATTGCCGCGACGAGGATGGCATAGGTCAGGACCAGGAAGGTCACGAAGATGCCGGCAATGATCACCGCGGAGAGGATATGCCCGTTGGCGATGAACCCCGCCGACGCGAAGGCGCCGAAACCGAGCGCGACGAGATTGACCGACATGAACGAGTAAATGAACGCATCGAAACCGGACCATGCCTTCACGAGGCCGGTGGCATTCCTCAGGAAGAGGGTCTGTCGGGGCGGTGCGGCCGTCCCTGTCGCCATATACGTTCCTCCATTCATTCCTTGATTCGCCGATCGCCGATTATCGTGAGTTCGCTGTGTGGATCACCTCCATCCGTCAGCCGGACACCAGCTGGTAATTCTTGATGCCCTTCTTCTGGTCGAGCTCGAGGATCGCCGACATCAGGATGCCTTCCTCGTACGCGCTGCCGGTGTTGATCGCGAGCGTCTTACCCATCCGGGTGATGCCCTTGCCTTCGTGGATGTGGCCATGCAGCGACAGCATTGGCTGGTGCTCGTCGATCGCCTCCCGCACTGCGGTCGAGCCGACGTGGCGGAGTGCGCGCCCGCCGTGCATGGGGCGGAGGTCCGCGTCGAGGGCGGGCGCCTCGTCGAGCGAGGTGCCGTAGGGCGGCGGATGGAAGTTGAAGATCGCCCGGCTCATCTGCTTGATCTGGGCGAGCATCGGCTCCATCATCTTCGCGAGCTCTTCCTCGGGAGCCTCGCGATAGGTGTGCCACGGAGTGGGGTTGGCCCAGCCGGAGGAGATCATCTCGTAGCCGCCGATGTCGATGCATTTGCCTTCCGCGAGCTCGACCTTGGTCGACCTGGCGATCACCTCGTCGATCTCGATCTCGTCATCGTTGCCGGGGGAGACGAAGATCCGAACCGGACTGTTGCCGAGCTTGTCTTCCGCCATGTCCATCCAGCGCTCGACGGTCTTGCACATCTGCTCGGTGAACAGGGTCTGCACCTTCTTCGGGTCTGCCTCGAGTTCGGCGACCTGGGCCGAGGACATCCGGACGGGGTAATACCCGCGCCGCTGGATCTGGCTCTCGACGTCCGCAATCTCGTCGCGGGACACGCGCTGATGCTGCCCGGACAGCGCGAACTCGTAATGGTCGCCCTCGTCGACGAGCGGGATCATCGCCTTGCCCGTCATGTCGCCCCCGCAGATCAGGACGTCCGCCCGGTAGTAGGCGGCCGCATTGAGGAACTTGCGCCAGCAGACCTCGGATCCGTGCAGATCGGTCGTGTAGAAGAGTCTCACCGCACCCCTCCCTTGTCCATTTCGTTCAGAGCACCCGCCGGACTTCCTGTTCGAAACCGACCACGTGCCGGCGCATGATCGCCTCCGCCGTCGCCGCTTCCCTTCCCACGATTGCCTCGAGCGCTTCGCGATGCTCCTGCACCGCTTCCCGCAGATGGACGCCCCGGTCGAGGACCAGGAACCAGAGCCGCAGCGTCAGGTTGAAGTACTGCTCGAGGACGCCCGCCAGGAACCCGTTGCGGGTTGCCCGGTAGATCTGCCGGTGGATCTTCTGGTCGAGCTGCATCAGGGCGAGCGGCCCGGCGGACTGCGTGCTCCGCAGCTCGGTGAGCAGGGCGCCCATCGCCCCGCGCTCGGCGACGGAGGCGCGCTCGGCCGCAAGCCGGGCCGCATAGCCCTCGAGCTCGGTGCGGACCTCGGTGAGATGGCCGAGGTCCTGGATGTTGATGTCGGTCACGAAGGTGCCCCGGTGGGGGACGAAGGAGACGAGATTCTCGTGGGCGAGCCGCTGGAGCGCCTCGCGGATCGGGGTCCGGCCCAGGTGCAGATCCTCGCGCAGGCGAGCCTCCTCGATCACCGACCCGGGAGCGAGTTTCAGGGTGACGATCTGGTCCCGGATCAGGAGGTAGGCGCGCTGGCTCTGCGACCGCGCCGAATCGCCGTGCAGGACCACGGTCCGGAGCTGTGCCGGGTCCAGGCCTTGCCGGCGCGCGAGCGGACGAGCTTCGACCTCGCTCGCCAAGGGCTTCCCTCCTGCCGTATATCGCTGATATATCAGCGCGCCGAACGTAGCACGGCCTAACGCCACCGTCAAGGGCCGCCGCGGACCCCGGGATGCCGCCCGAAGCAGCCTCCGCGGGCGTCGCGCGCGACCCCTTTCCATCCGCCGACCGGGAGCGTAGACTGTTGTGCTATGAGCACCAGTTTTGGAGTGCGCAACAAAAAGGTGCAGTCGCTCGACCGGGCGCTCGAGATCCTGGACCTTTTGGCGGCCGGGCGGGAGATGGGCGTGACCGACCTGGCTCGCCGGCTCGAGGTGCACAAATCGACCGCCTTCCGGCTGCTCGCCACGCTGGAGGCTCGCGGGCTCGTGGAGCAGAACCCGCTGACCGAGAAGTACCGCCTCGGCTACGGGCTCGTCCGCCTGGCCGGCGCGGTGGTCGCGGAATTCGACCTGTCCCGCTCGGCGCGGGCGATCCTGGAGGACCTCGCCGAGCGCACCAACGAAACCGTCAACCTCGCGGTCCTCCAGGGAGATCAGGTCGTGAACATCGATCAGATCACGGCGGCGCACCTGGTCGTGAACGTGAACTGGGTCGGCAAGCAGACCCCCCTGCACTGCACCTCGAACGGGAAGGTCCTCCTCGCCCACGCGGACGCCGCCCAGCGGGATCGGATTCTCGCGGGCCCACTGCGGCGGTTCACGCCCCGGACGATCACGGACCGCCACACCCTCGAACGCCAGCTCAAGCGGGTTCTCGAGGACGGCTATGCCTTCACGCTCGAAGAGCTGGAGGTGGGCCTGAACGCGGTCGCGGCGCCCGTCAAGGGAGCGGAAGGTCGGGTGGTCGGCGCGGTCAGCATCGCGGGCCCCGCCTACCGGGTCAGCCCACAGCGCCTGCAGGAACTGGGAGAGATGGCGAAGGAAGCCGGCGAGGCGATCTCGCAGCGGCTCGGCTATTCGGCGGCGGCGGAAGTGCGGGCAGGAGGAGGCCAGGGATGAGTCGCGAGGACGAGATTCGACAGGAGCTGTTCGACCACACGCTCAACGGCCACGCCCCCGAGGTCAAGCGGCTGACCGAAGAGGCGCTCGCCTTGAAGATGGATCCGATGGACATCCTCTTCAAGGCGCTGATTCCCTCGCTCGAGGAGGTCGGCCGCCGGTTCGAGCGCGGGGAGTTCTTCGTGCCGGAGATGCTGATTGCGGCGCGCGCCATGCAGGGCGCCCTGACCCTGCTCCGCCCGCTGATCGCCGAGACCGGTGCAAAACCCATCGGGAAGTACGTGATCGGGACGGTCAAGGGCGATATCCACGACATCGGGAAGAATCTCGTGATCATCATGCTCGAAGGCGCCGGTTTCGAGGTCGTCGACCTCGGCGTGAACACCGCGCCGGAGAAGTTCGTCGAGGCTGTCCGGACGCACGAGCCGCATATCGTCGGCTTCTCCGCCTTCCTGACCACGACCATGCCCATGTTCAAGGTCAACATCGAGGCGCTCAAGAAGGCGGGCCTGCGCGACAAGGTCGCCGTCATGGTTGGCGGGGCCCCCGTGACCGAGGAATACGCGAAGCTGTCCGGCGCCGACCATTACGCGCCTGACGCGTCGATGGCCACGCGGATGGCGAAGCAAATCGTGGGCGCGGCGCAGGCGGCCGAGAACGCGGCGCTGACCCAGGCCGTCGAGCTGATCGACAAGACGCTCAAGAAGGGGTAACCGGGCGATGGGCACTCTCCTCGAACAGGCCGTGATCGCGCTCGAGAAACCGCTCAAGGAGGCCATCTGGGACTGCCGGATGTGCGGCCAATGCATCCTGCACTCGACCGGGTTGACCTGCCCGATGCGCTGTCCCAAGAACCTGCGCAACGGGCCTTGCGGCGGCGTTCGCGCCAACGGGAACTGCGAGGTGTTTCCCGACCGGCCCTGCGTCTGGGTGAAGGCGTATGAGGGATCACGGCGCCTCCCGCTGTGGCGCGACCACATGCAGCATCTCAACCCGCCCGTGGACTGGCGGCTGAAGGGCACCTCCTCCTGGATCAATCTCGTCAGCGGGCGCGACCATCGCCGGCCGGCCGGCTGGGACGGCGATCGGATGTGAGCCATCCGCCCAGCCGGCTGGGGGAGCTCCTTCAGCGCGGCGAGTTCGTGGTCACGGCGGAGCTTTCCGCCATCGACAGCCCCGACCCGGCGGTGACCATCGCCCGCGCGTCCAGGCTGCGCGCGCACGCCGACGCGATCAACTGCACCGACAACACCGGAGCCCACGTGCATCTGTCGCCCCTGGCGGCGGCCCACCTGCTGGCCGAGGCGGGCATCGAGCCGATCATGCAGCTCACGACCCGGGACCGCAATCGCCTCGGTCTGCAGGCGGACCTGCTGGGCGCCGCGGCGCTCGGTGTCCGCAACGTGATCATGATGAGCGGCGACGACGTCAGCGCCGGGGACCATCCGGAGGCGCGCTCCATCTACGACATCGACTCGATACAGCTCGTCCAGATCGCCCGCACCATGCGCGACCGGGGCATCTATCTGAGTGGGCGGAAGCTGGACGCGCCCCCGAGCTTCTTCATCGGCGCGGTCGAGAACCCGTTTGCGCCGCCAATCGCGTTTCGGCCGGCGCGGCTGCAGAAGAAAGTGGAGGCCGGTGCCGAGTTCATCCAGACGCAGCTCGTCTTCAACCTGCGCGGGCTGGCGGACTTCATGGCCCGGGTGCGCGACCTCGGCTTGCTCGAGCGGGTGGCCATCATTCCATCGGTCGCGGTCCCGCGATCCGCCCGGGGCGCTCGATTCATGAGGGAGAAAGTGCCGGGCGTCTTCGTCCCCGAGTCGATCGTCCGCCGCATCGAGGGTGTGCCCACGGAACGCCAGGCACAGGAAGGCATCCGGATTGCCGTCGAACTGGTCAGTGGCCTGCGCGAGATTCCCGGCGTTCGCGGCGTGCATGTGATCGCGATCCGCTGGGACGAGGGCGTTCTGGCGGTGGTCGAGGAGGCAGGCCTGCTGCCCCGTCCGGCGGCCGGCCCGGGACCGGGCGTTCGCGTGGCGGCGCTCCCGGAGGGCGCCTAGTGGAGACCATCCTGCGCTCCCGCTCGAGGGAGGTCGTGATTTCCGGCGCAGCCCCGTTCGTCATGATCGGCGAGCGCATCAATCCGACCGGCCGCAAGGTCCTCGCCGCCGAGATGAAGGTGGGGCGGATGGAGCGGGTCAAGGCCGATGCGGTCGCGCAGGTCGCGGCGGGCGCCCAGATGCTGGACGTCAACGCCGGCGTTCCCGGGATCGACGAGCCCGCCCTGCTCGTGGCCACCATCCGCGCGGTGTCCGAGGTGGTCGACGTCCCCCTCTGCCTCGACTCCTCGGTCGTCGAGGCCCTCGAGGCGGCCCTGCCGATCTACGAGGGCAAGGCGCTCGTCAACTCGGTCACCGCCGAGGATGAACGACTCGATCGCATCCTGCCACTGGTGCGCAAGCACGGCGCCGCCGTGATCGGCATGGCCAACGACGAGACCGGCATCACGATGGTGCCCGAGGAGCGGCTGCAGATCGCCCGCAAGATCGTCGAGCGTGCCGTCTACTACGGCATTCCAAGGGAAGATGTCGTCATCGATCCGATCGCCATGACCGTGGCTGCCGACCCGCAGGCGGGAGTGATCACGTTGCGCACGATGGAGCTGATCCGGGACGAACTCGGCAACAACATGACGTGTGGCGCCTCGAACGTGTCGTTCGGTCTGCCCGACCGGCATGCCCTGAACGCGGCCTGGCTGCCGGTTGCGATGCGTGCGGGACTGACCTGCGCCATCACGAATCCGCTGATCGGTGAAGTCCGGATGGCGGTGCTGGCGTCGGACCTGCTGCTCGGACACGACGAGTACGCGATGCGCTGGATTGCGGATTTCCGCGAACGGCAGAAGAAAGCGCCGGCCCCGGTCAGTCCATGATCGCCAAGAAGCTCGAGGTCACCTACAAGCCGTACGACCGGGTGACGCGGGTCCCGCCGGGGACCACCCTCTTCAGTGCGGCGCACTGGATCGGCCTCCCGATCGACTCGACCTGCGGTGGCCGGGGGACCTGCGGCAAGTGCAAGGTCCAGGTGCTGGATGGCGGCCTGGACGTCACCACGGCCGACCGCAAGGAGCTGCGGGAGTCCGAGATCGCGGCCGGCTGGCGGCTCAGCTGCCAATCGAAGGTCTATCAGGACACGGTCTGCCTGGTGCCCGAGCTGCAGCGGGTGCCCAAGGCGGCGACCATGGGCGTGAACCGGCTGGTGTTGCTGGATCCGAACGTGCGCAAGGTGTACGTGGAGCTGCAGGAGCCGACGCTCGCCGACCAACGAGGCGACATCGAGCGCCTGCAGGACGCGCTGACCGCTGAGGGCTTCGACATGAAGGGGAACGTCGCCGTCCTGGCCCGGCTGCCGGCGACGCTCCGCGCATCTGACTTCAGGGTGACCGCGGTCCTGGGTGGGGACCAGCTGATCGCCGTAGAAGGCGGGGACACGCGTGATGCCTGCTACGGGGTCGCGTTCGATGTCGGCACGACGACCGTGGTCGGGACCTTGATGAACCTCCGCACCGGGATGGCGGAAGCCGTGCGGTCGACGCTCAACGGCCAGGCGCCCTTCGGCGCGGACGTGATCTCCCGCATCAGCCACGCCATGCTGGGGCCGGAGGCGCTTGGCGAGCTGCAAGCGGCGATCCGGACCAGCATGAACGGCATCCTGAGCGAGCTGTTCTCCGAGTCCGGCGTCGCACGGGATCGGGTTTACGAGGCGGTCGTGGTTGGAAACGCGACCATGCTGCACCTGTTGCTGGGCATCGATCCGACCCCGATCTCGATGGTGCCGTTCACTCCGGCCTTCCACGGCGCCCTCTACGTGGACGCCCGGGATGCCGGGCTGGAGATCCATCCGAACGGCAAGGTTCAGACCCTTCCGCTGATCGGCGCCTACGTCGGCGCGGACATCGTGGCGGGCGTGATCGCGACCGGGCTGGGCCGCGAAGAGAAGCTGCGCGTCTTCGTCGACGTGGGCACCAACGGTGAGATCGTGCTCGGGTCGTCGCGACGGATCCTGGCCACCGCCGCCCCGGCGGGCCCCGCCTTCGAAGGCAGCCAGATCAAGTGCGGGATGCGGGCCACCGAGGGTGCCATCGAGGGGGTCACGCTCGGCGATCGCGTCGAGCTCCAGATCATCGGCGGCGACGTCCCCGCAAGAGGTATCTGCGGGTCGGGACTCGTGGACGCGATCGCGCAGTTGCGGCTGTGCGGCCTGCTCGATGCGTCCGGCCGGATGCGGAGCCGCGAGGAGGTCCCCGAGCACCCACTCTCCGATCGGCTGATCACGGTCGACGGCGTGCGCGCCTTCCTGCTCGCCGATAGCGTCTACCTGAGCCAGAAGGACGTCCGCGAATTGCAGTTTGGCAAGGGGTCGATTGCGGGCGGCATCAAGGTGCTCATGGACGAACTCGGGGTCAGTGCCGGGGATCTCGATGAAGTGCTCTTGGGCGGCTCGTTCGGCTCCTATCTGAATCCGGAGAGCGCGAGGATCATCGGTCTCGTGCCCCCGGTGCCGGTCGACCGGATCCTCTCGGTTGGCAACACCGCTGGCGAGGGCGCGAAGATGACACTGCTCTCCTTCCGCGAGCGGCAGGTTGCCTTCGACCTTCCCGAGCAGGTGGAGTACGTCGAGCTCTCCGCCCGAGCCGACTTCAACGACTCGTTCATCTCGGTGCTGCAATTTCCGGAGCTCGACACGCTGTGAGAACGGCGCTGATCATCTGCGGGGCGCTGGGCAGGGAGGTCAAGACGCTCGTCGACGCGCGCGGATGGGACGTCGACATCTACGGTATTCCCGCCCTGCACCACTTCTATCCGAAGAAGATCGTCGAGGCGATCGAGCGCAAGCTGGACACCATCGCGCCACGATACGAGCGGGTCATCGTCGTCTACGGCGATTGCGGCACGGCGGGAGCCCTCGACCCCGTGCTCGCGCGTTACGGCGCGGTCTGCCTGAAGGGTCCGCACTGCTATGAGATGTTCGCTGGGGCCCGGGAGTTCGAGCGGCTCGCGGAGAACCAGCCGGCGACGTTCTTCCTGACCGATTGGCTGGTGCGCAACTTCGACCGGGCCGTCTCGCGCGGGCTCGGCCTCGACCGCTTTCCGGAGCTGCAGGCCGTGTATTTCGGCAACTACACGAACCTGATCTATCTCTGTCAGTTCCCCAACGCCCGGCTGATCGATCGCGCTCGCAAGATCGCGGCCACGCTCAAGCTTCCCCTCGAGATTCGCTGGGTGGGCCTGGGAGAGCTCGAGGACCGCCTGACGTCTCTCGTCGCCGAGCAACCGTCCCGACAAGCAGCAGCATCGGGCTGAGCAGCAGAAGCCACATCGCGGCGGCGAGTCCGGCTGAAGTGGCGATCAGTCCGAGTGCGGCGGGCACGAGGCCGCCGAGCATGGCGACCACGTCTTCGATCGACATCACCGTGCCGCTGCGGCCGGGCATCGCCGAGAACACGGCGGCCTTCAACACCGGATACCATCCGGCGGTGCACAGTGAGAGGAGCGCCAGGATGGTGAGCCGCGCCGGCAGCCAGGGTGTGAGCAGGAACGCCGGATAGAGGACGAGCATGAGACCGGCGCTGATGCGCAGATAGACGCTGCCCGGGACCTGTTCTACGAGCGGGATGACCAGCAAGCCGCCCAGCAGATCGGCGCCCAGGCGGATGCCGACGGCGACGGCGGCCACCACCGGCGACAGGTGCCCGACGTCGACCAGGAAGACCGCCAGGAATCCGGTGAAGACGTCGAGCATCAGGTCGGCGGCCTCCAGTAACAGCAGCCAGCGCACGACCGCGAGCCGGCGCAGCGCCGCCAGCGCGGCGACCACGCTGTCGCGCAGGCTCTCGCCGACGCCCTCCGGCGTCCCGCTCAGCTGGGGCACGCGGGCGGCCTCCAGCACGCAGGCCAGCCCGGCGCCGGCCAGCAGCGCGAAGCCGAATCGCCAGCTCGCGTGAAGGGTGATCGCGCCGGCGATCAGCAGCGAACCGGTCACCGCGCCGAGCGCCCCGACGAAATTCCAGCGGGCCATGTTGGCTTCGTGCCGGGCCGGGTCCAGGTCCATCAGACTGGCCTGCGCCAGCGACACGAAGGCGCCGCTGGCCGGGTAGAAGAGGACGAAGCCACCCAGCAGCATCCAGAACGCCTGCGCGCCCGCAATCGTGGCAAGGGAGAGCACGAACAGGGCGCCCCCCGTGAGGATCAGCCTTCGCCGCCACCCGCGATCGGCGAGGATTCCCAGTGGGGCTTCGACCAGGTTGCCGAGGATGATCGGCGCCGAGAGCAAGAGGCCGATCTCCGCATAGGAGAGGTGCAGGTCCGTGCGAATCAGCGGCAGCGCCGCTCCCTTGACCCCGTCGACCAGCTCATCGAGAAGCTCGATCGCGAGGAGGATGGCGACCGTGTTCAGGAGTCGGCGGGGACGGCCTCGTCAGGTCACGGGTCGATTGTACGGCGGTTACCATGCTGATGTGGCGCGGTACCAGGTCATGTACTGGAAACACATTCCCTCCCAGGTGAAGGCCTGGGACGGGCAGGCGGAGGTCAAGCGCATGCTGCCGGACCGCTTCATGGCTGCCATCGATGCCTACGCGATGAAGGACGGCTCGACCGACATGGACGCCTACCTCGACGGCTGGAAATGGAGCGAGGAACAGGAGCGGCCGGGCACCCCAGCCGACGTTGCCGAGGCGGTCGTCAAGGAGCTTGATGACGCGAATCCCCGCTCCAAGATCCTGAACCCCTGAGCCCGCGCCGGTTCGACGTCATCATCGTCGGAATCGGGGGGATGGGCAGCGCGACCGCCTATCACCTCGCGCGCCGAGGGAAGCGCGTCCTGGGACTGGAACGGTTCGACATCCCCCACGAGATGGGGTCGTCGCATGGCATCACGCGCGTCATCCGCCTCGTCTACTCTGAACACCCGTCGTACGTCCCGCTCCTGCGGCGCGCCTACGAGCTCTGGGAAGAGCTGGAGGCGCGAGCCGGTGAGCGGTTGCTGTACCTGACCGGGTGCGTCGACGCCAGCCCACCCGGCGGAACGATCTTCGCGGATGCGCGGCGCGCGGCGGACGAGCACGACCTCGACTACGAGGTCCTGACCGGCGCGGAGCTGCGCCGCCGTTTTCCAGGGTTCCAGTTCCCCGCTGACACCATGGCGCTGGTCCAGCCGCGGGCCGGCTTCCTTCTTCCGGAGCGCTGCATCGTGGCCTACGTGGAGGGCGCGCAGGCGGAGGGCGCGGAGATCCACGCGAGGGAGCCGGTGGTCGGCTGGGAAGTGCGGGGAGACCTGGTCCACGTCCGCACGGCTCACGCGTCGTACGAGGCCGCCGCGCTCGTGGTCACGGCCGGCGCCTGGGCCGGCTACCTGGTCGACGCCCTGCAGGGCCTCGTGACTGCCGAGCGCCAGGTCGTCGCCTGGTTCCAGCCTCGTCGCCCGGAGCTGTTTGCCTGGACGCGATGCCCGGTCTGGCAGTTCGACGACCCCGCCGGACGCTACTACGGGCTGCCGGTCTTCGGCGTCCCGGGCTTCAAGGTCGGCCGCTATCACCACCTCGAGCAGCGCGTGGATCCCGATCGGGTCGACCGTGAGCCGAATGAAGCCGACGAGGCGATCCTGCGCAGCTTCACCGAGCGCTACTTCCCCGACGCCGCCGGTCCGACGATGGCCATGAAGGTCTGCCTGTTCGAGAACAGCCCGGACGAGCACTTCATCATCGGCGCGCACCCGGAGCATCTGCAGGTGGCGTTTGCGGCCGGTTTGTCAGGCCACGGGTTCAAGTTCGCCCCGGTGGTGGGCGAGATCCTGGCCGACCTGGTCGAGCACGGGTCGACGCGTCACGACATCAGCCTGTTCAGCCTGAATCGCTTTCAGGCGGCGCGGCGACGCTGAAGGACGGTCGCGCCCGCGCCCAGCACCACCATCGCGGCGATCCAGGAGATCACGACCCAGCCCAGCAAGGCGCTTTCCCCGTCCTCGACGACGCGGAGCGAGCGGCCGGCCACGATGAATCCGCCCCGGTAGGAATCGATGGCGATCGCGCTGCGCACCCCGGCAGCCGGTTGCCAGCTGATCCGGTCTTCACCGTGCGCCCGGACGAAATCGAAGACGCCTGACGGCGGGATCGGCGGCAATCCTCCGAGGACGCCGGATGACGCGAGCGGCACGCCGTGCTGATCCGTGACCGTCAACCACGGCTGCAGCGAGGTCGCGATGTCCGCCCGACCGGTTCCAACGACGTCGGCTGGGCGCGCGCCGGCATTCAGCTGGGAGGCGGCCTGCCGCGCCATCTCGACCTGAGGATGGTCGGCGCCCTGCCGCATGGCCTGTTGCCCCGCGATCTCCACGACCGCGGCGATGAGCGTGACGGCCGCGACGAGCAGCGCCCATCCGGCAACCGGCAGACGGCGTTGCGCATGCGTCATCGCGGCGACCACGGCATCCAGAACGGCGACGGGCGCTTGAACGTTATGCCGGTGACGCCTGAGTGCCCGAATCGAGCGATAACATGCAGGGATGACCCGGGCCTGGACGCGCGAGGGTGAGGGGGACACGGGCGGGTCGGTCGTCGACCGCTTCTACCAGGGGATCCTCGGATTGGGCGACGAGGCCTGGCGTCTGATCGGACGGACCTACGAGCGGCAGGAGTTGAGCCACGGCCCCCAGATCGAGGCTGCTCGGCGGGCCGCCCAGGATGAGCTGGGCCCGGAGCGCTTCCAGACCGTGTTCAGCGCTGGCGCCGAGCGAAGCAAGGACCGGGCCCAGGGGCCCGCCTGGCGGGCGGCGGGCGACGCGGCGGTCGGCGTGACGGCGCGCCGCCATCTGGAGCCGGAGCAGTATCAGCTGCTGGTGCGGCCGCTCGCCGTCGCCCTCCCCTGGCTGAAGTCCGCGAAGGCTTGAGTCTCCTGATCCGCGGAGGACCGCTCCTCAGTACCGGGTCAGGAACTCGACGACGCGGTCGACGTCGACCGGCGCGTTCACCTCGGCCGGTTCCGGGTCCCGGAGCACCTTCCCGCTCAGCGACTCGTGGTCCACGCTGAGCCAGGCCGGTACCTGGAAACCCAGGGAGAGGGCGTCCCGGACGATCGGTTCGACGGAGCTGCCGGGCCGGATCGCGATGGTCTCCCCGCGGCGGACCGCATATGAGGGACGGTCCACACGCGTGCCATCGACCTGCACGTGTCCGTGCCCGACGAGCTGGCGCGCCTGGGCCCGGGTGCCGGCCAGTCCAAGCCGGTACACGGTGTTGTCCAGGCGCTGCTCCAGGTGGCGCAGCAGTGCGGCGCCGGTGGATCCGGCCTCCCGTCGGCTGGCGTCGAAGTAGCGCTGCAGCTGGCCGGCCCGGACGCCGTAGAACCACTGCAGCTTCTGCTTCTCACGGAGCTGGCGCAGGTGATCGGAGGCGGTCGCGCGGCGACGCGTGGCTGTCCGCGGGCCGGGGGGATGTGGCCGCCGCCGCAGACCGCTCTTGCCGGCAAGCAGGCGGGCGCCCTTCAGCGAGAGCTCGACTCCAGCGCGGCGGGAGCGCTTTTCGACCGGTCCATGGCGAGGCATGCAACGGGTATACCTCGCGCGGCCAGCGCCTTAAACCCGAGGGAATGGGCGGGTCGCGGTCCGGCACGATCGCCCGTCGTCAGCTGTGCTTGAGCTTGCGGACCTCGGAGGTGACCGCCTGGACGACGGCGTGGACGTCGCCGATGACCGCGTAGTCGGCCTGGGCGACGATCGGGGCATCCTTGTCCGTGTTGATGGCCAGGATGTGCTTGGCGGCGCGGCAGCCGACCATGTGCTGGATCGCCCCGCTGATCCCGCACGCGATGTAGAGGTCGGGGGCGATCCGCGTCCCGGTCTGCCCGACCTGGTCCGCGTGGGGACGCCAGCCGAGACTGGTCACGGCCCGGGAGCACCCGACCGTGCCGCCGAGCAGGCCGGCCAGCTCTTCGAGCGCCTGAAACCCCTGCGCGCTTCCGACTCCGCGACCGCCGCCAACGACCACCCGAGCCTGCGCGAGCGAGATCTTGCCTTCATCCGCGGCGGCCTGGGGGATGACGCGGACACGGAAGTCCTTCTCCTCGAGGGTTGGGCTGAAGGCGCGCACCTCGGCCTGGGTGCGGGAAGGATCTGTCTCGGCGGTCGTCGCGTGCGGCGCGAGCGTCAGCAGCTTCACGGCGCCTTTCAGCCGCGCCTCCTCCAGCAGGCTTCCCCCCCAGCGCTGGCGGGTCACGAGGAACGGATCGCCCGGGACGATCTCGGTGCAGTTCGCCGCCAGCGGCATGGCCATGCGTGCCGCCGCGTGCGCCATGACCTCCGTGCCGCGATCGCTCCCGGTGCCCATGAGGACGGACGGATGGAGGCGATCCACGAGGTCCACCACGGTCCTGGCGTAGGCCTCAGGCGCGTATTCCTGCAGACGCGCGTCCTCGACGACGTGCAGCGTGGAGACGCCGTAGGAGGTGAGGATGCCGGCCGCGGCGCCCGCTGCCCCGATCGCAACCGCCTCCAGCGGCTCACCCATGGCCTGCGCCAGACGCCGCGCGGCGGTCAACAGTTCGAGCGAAAGCATGGTGGGCGCTGCGCCGGCGTGTTCGATGAAGGCCAGCACCATCGCTCAGACCAATCGCAACCGGCGCAGGACCTCGACGACCTGCGGCGCCGCGTCGCCGTCGCTGCCCAGGATCTCGACCGTGTGCGCCGCCATCACCGGTAGCTTGAGACGGACCTTCTCGAGCCCGGCGTCCTGCGGTCGCGGCTGGATCCGCTCGATGTCCTTCTTCTTGGCCTTGAGCCGGCCCGGCAACGAAGGATACCGGGGCAGGTTGATCCCTTCTTTGACCGTCAGGACCGCCGGCATGCGGACCTGTGCGGTCTCCCACCCCGACTCGGTCTGGCGCCGAACGGAGGCCAGCCCATCCTGGACATCGAGCGCTTTGATCCCGGTCACACAGGGCAGATCGAGCGCCTCCGCCACCCGGATGCCGACCTGGTAGCCGGCGCTGTCCGCCGACTCGTTCCCGAACAGAAGGAGGTCGTACTCCCGGCCGGCCGCCCGCTCCGATCTGATCGCGTCGACGATGGCGTTCGCTGTGGCCATCGGGTCCCACTCGCCCTGGCCGGCCTCCAGGAGGATGGCGCGATCGATGCCGATCGCCATCGCGTCTCGCAGTTGCTCGGTGGCGACCTCGGGACCGAGGGTCAGCACGGTGCTGCTCCCCCCATGCGTTTCGGCAAGGCGGACCGCCTCCTCGACGGCGCACTCCTCGTGGGGGCTGATGGTGAAGCCCAGGTAGCGCGTGTCGATATCCTGGCCGTCGGCCGTCAAGGCGATGTGGCCCCCGGTCGCGGGAACGCGCTTGACGCAGACCAGGACGTTCATGTGGCCACGGCCGTCAGCTCTTCACCCGGGTGTTCTCGGGATCGAAGATCGGGGTCGGGCCGACAATGGCGACGGTCGCCGGGTACTCTTCGCCGAAATACTCGATGCAGAGCTTGGTGCCCACTTTCGCCTGCTCCGGCGGCAGATAGCTCATCAAGATCGTCTTACCGATCGAGGGCCCTGATCCAGCGCTGGTCAGGTAGGAACGGCGGCCGTGGCGGTCCACGAGCGGCTTGCCGTTCCGCGTCGTCACCGGCTCACGGCCCTGCATGTAGCGCTTGAATCCCGACCGCGAGGTGTTGTCATCGACGGTGAGCGTGCACAGCGTGATCGCCGGAGGCTCCTCGCGCTGTTTCAGGTAGGCCTCCTTTCCGATGAACTCGTCCTTCTTGACCTGCGGCCGGGCGAGGCCACATTCGACGAGGTTGAATTCCTGTTCGAGCTCGTTCCCGTAGGCGCGATAGCACTTCTCGAGGCGCCCGGTGGTGGCGTAGACGCCGATGCCGACCGGGGCGACGCGGTGGCGCTGGCCGGCCTCCCACAGCCGATCCCAGACCTGCGCGCCCTGCTCGAAGGGGACATAGAGCTCCCAGCCGAGTTCTCCCACGTACGAGATGCGCGACGCGATCACGCGGACCGGGCCGATCTCGATGGCCCGGCAGGTGGCGAAGGGGAACCCGGCGTTGGACATGTCCGCCCGGGTCACCGACTGCACCAGGTCGCGAGCGCGCGGGCCCCAGACGCCGACCGTGGCCCAACTCGAGGTCAGGTCGCTCAGCTGGGCCGAACCGTCCTCCGGCAGGTGATCCGTGAACCATTTCTTGTCACGCATCCCATCCATGCCGCCGGTCACCACGCGGAAGTGGCTGTCGCCCAGGCGCATCACGGTCAGGTCAGCCTTGATTCCGCCCGCCTCGTTGAGCAGCGACGTATAAACGACCCGCCCGGGCGGGACGTTGATCTGCACGACGCACATCTTCTGCATGTAGGCGAGGGCGCCGGGACCGGTCACGTCGAAGACGGCGAAGGCTGAAAGATCGACCAGGCCGACCCGGTCCCGCATCGCCAGGTGCTCCGCATTGATGATGGGCGACCACCAGCGCGCCTCCCACTCGTATCGCCGCGGCATCACCCGATCGCCGTACTCCTCGAGCAGCGGCTTGTTCGACTCGTACCAGTTCGGCCGTTCCCAGCCGGCGGTTTCGAAGAAGACCGCACCGAGCGCCTTCTCACGCTCGTAGAACGGGCTCAGGCGGACGTTGCGATTCGAGGCCCATTGCTCGCGCGGATGGACGATGCCGTAGGTCTTGTTGAAGCCTTCGGCGGAGCGCGCCTGGATGTGCGCTTGCGTCTTCTGATGGTCGTAGAAGCGGGCGATATCGGACCCGGAGGGATCGATCTCGGACACGCCGCTCGTCATCCACTCGGCGACCGCCCGCGCGATGCCGGGCGCCTCCTTGATCCAGATCGCCGCCGCCGACCAGAGGCCTTTCACCTCGGGGGTCTCGCCCAGGATGGGGAGGCCGTCCGGGGTCAGCGAGAGAAGGCCGTTGATGGCGTGACGGATGCCGATCTTGGGGTCGCCCAGGATTTCGGGCATCAGTTCGAGCGCGTGCTCCAGGGATTCGTCGAAGTCCGCTTTCGTGAAGGGCAGCTCGGTGGGAGACAGCTTCGCCTGCTCGATCGAGGGGATGTCGTCCGGGTCCCAGAGGATGGGACGGTGGTCATACGAGCCGACTTCCATGTCGCTCCCGTGCTGCCGCTCGTAGCCGTTCGTGTCCATGTCCCGAATGATGGGGTACTTGATCTCGCCGACCGTGTCGCTGAAGAGGGGGACTGGGCCGACGCTGATCATCTGGTGCACGGCCGGGCTGAGCGGGATGGACGCCCCCGCCATCCGCGCGATTCTGGGGCTCCAGATCCCGCAGCAGACGACCACGGTGTTCGTCGTGATGGTGCCCCGAGTCGTCCGGACGCCACCGATCCGCCCGCGCTCGATATCGATGCCCGTGACCTCGGTCATCGGCATCACGGTGAGGGCGCCCATTGCCTGCGCCTTCTCGCGCATCAGGGTGCCGCCACGCAGCGAATCGACGGTTCCGATGCCGGGGGTCGAAAAGCCTCCCAGGATGATCTCCTCGTTGATGAATGGGACCAGCTCCTTGACCTGGGCGGGCGTCACCAGCTCGGCTTCGATCCCCCACGACCTGCTCGACGCCATCCGGCGCTTCAGCTCCTCCATGCGTTCCTGGGTGCGGGCGACCTCGATGCCCCCGCTCTGCGTGAAGACGCCCAGGTCCTTGTACTGCTTGACGCTGTCGAGGGTGAAGAGCGTCATCTCCTTCGAATGATCGGTCAGGAAGATGAAGTTGGAGGCATGGCCGGTCGAACCGCCCGGGTTGGGGAGGGGGCCCTTGTCGATCAGGATGATCTCCCGCCATCCCAGCCGGGCAAGGTGATAGGCCATGCTGTTGCCGACGATGCCGGCTCCGATGACGACGACGTTCGCCTGATGAGGCGCTGCGCTCACGATCCCTCCCTTCGTACCGAATGCGCGGGGTGAGATCAGAGTTTATCCGACCCGCGGAACGCCTATATAGATGTTGTGAAACCGGATCCGGAGTGGTGGCGGACCTGGTTCGGGGAAACCTACCTGGCGATCTATGACGAGACGCTCCGGGCCCGGACGCCCGCCGAGGTCGATGGAATCGAACGACTCGCCCGGGTGCGCCCTCCGGCGCGTGTCCTCGACGAGGCCTGCGGGCAGGGTCGTCACGCGATCGAGCTGGCTCGGCGCGGGTACCAGGTCACCGGCCTCGACCTCTCCGACTACCTGCTCGGCGTGGCGGCCGAGCGGGCCCGAAGCGAGCGGCTGTCACTTCGATGGGTACATGGTGACATGCGCCAGCCACCGAGTGGTCCCTTCGACCTGGTCCTGAACCTGTTCACCGCGCTCGGATACTTCGAGGACGATGCCGACAACCAGGCGGTGCTGAACGGGATTGCGAGCGTGCTGGCTCCGGGGGGCCGCCTGGTTCTCGAAGTGCTGAACGGGGACTGGCGGGTTCGGGACTTCGAGCCCAGGGAGTGGTTCGCGGTGGGCAAGATCGCGGTGGTCGAGGAACGCACGCTCGACGCCTCCGGCCGGCGAATGCGGGTCCGTCAGACGGTGGAGCAGCGCGGCGAATTCCAGGAGCGCACCCACGTGCTGCGGCTGTACGGCTCGGCCGAGCTGGAGGGGATGCTGCACCAAGCCGGCTTCAACCGGATCGATCTTTACGGCGACTGGGACGGGAGCCCGGTCCTTGCGTCCAGCACGCGGATCCTGGCGATCGCGAGCCGCGATGATTAAATAGCGGTCTCCACATGTGCAAGGTTGTCCTCGAGGTGCTGCTCGCGATCTTCCTGCACCCGATCGCCTTCGTCCTGGCCCTGATCAACCTTGCCGGACGCCGGGATCTGACCGGGCTGCAGAAACTGCTCTGGGGCGTGGTCTGCTTCTTCTGGGGCATCGGCCCCATCCTCTACATGGCGCTCGCGAACGGCGAGCTCTGGTAACCGCGGCGTCCCGGAGTCAGACGTCGGCGAACAGAAGACTGGACGTGCTGTGGGACTCGATCGGCCCGGCACCGTACTGGGCTTCGAGCGTCTGACGCGCGAGAGTCAGCAGAGCCTCCCGATCCGGTTGGCTGAGCTGCTCGAGCCGCTCGGCCAGCACCCACCAGCTCGAAGCCATGTCGATCAGCTCGGCCGGGTTCTCCCATCGGTGGCTTTCCCGGACACGCTGCACGCGGACATTGCGAAAGCCGGCCATCTCGACGTGGAGGCGGAAGGCGTTCGCATCACTCACGATGGCTCTGGTCCGGTCGCGATCGGGCGTTTCCGGTCCCGGCGGGAGGCGGTCGCCGGCGATCCGCGAGACGATCGCCTCGCCGACGCTGCTCGACCGATCGAGCGGCACGGTCGCCCCGAACCGCGCCTCGGAGCGCAGGACCCGCCGCGCCTGACCGAGCGCGCGGTCGAGGTCGGCACAGAACTGGAGACCATGCGCGCAGGTGGCAGCATCGAAACTCGCGTCGGGAAAGCGCAGATCCTCGATGTCCATCAGCTCGAAGCGCACCGGGAGGCCGGCCGGCGCCGAGGCTTGCGCGACCTCGAGCATTCCCGGCGCGAGGTCGATACCGACCGCCTGTCCATCCGGTGCGACGAGCTCCGCCAGCTGCAGGGTCAGCGTTCCCGGGCCGCACGCCAGGTCGAGCACCTGGTCGCCTGGTCCGGCCCCGATCCCCTCGATCAGGAGTGTCCGTGCGCGCAGGCCGCCCTGGCGGCGCAGCGCATCCTGGCGCCGCTTGTAGGCGCGGGCGTGCCGCGAGAAGACGTCGGGGAAGAGCTCCTTCGCCCTCATCCCGGGCGGCGGGCGACGAGCATGCCCCGATCGGCGCGGACATCCAGGCAGGCCGCCATGAAGCCGGCCTCCTCGAGGATGGGCAGGATCTGCTGAACGGCAAGCGGACGGTCCCCGTTCGCCTCCAGCCAGTCGAGGTAGTCGGACCACCGCTCCGGATTCGGCGCCTGACCCTGTCGCGCCCGCGTTCTCCGAAACGGCGTGTATAGCCGCTCGGACGGGATCGCCAGGCGATCGATGATCACGAACCACGCCCCTGGGGCGAGATGTTCAAAGGTCCAGCCTGCCGCGGCGCGGTATTCGGCTTGCGTGAGGTGGTGGAGGGATTGCACCGCGACGGCGGCCGAGCACGCCGAGGGCGCGATCACCTCGGCCAGCCGGCGCAGGTCCCCCTCCGCCAGGTGAAAGCGCGAGCCCAATCCGTGCAGGCGTTCGCGGGCCAGGTCGAGCATGGGAGGCGACCAGTCGATCCCGAACAGCCTGGCCTGCGGCAAGGTCTGCAGGATCATCAGGGCGACCAGCCCTGATCCGCAGCCCAGGTCCAGCACGTCGCCCGGGGGCACGTCGATGAGCATCTCCCGCAGGAGCGCCAGGTGCTCCGCCCGCGCCGGGTTTCCGGTCAGGTGACGTGCGTCCCATTGCTCGGCGAAGCCGGGGTCCTGCCAGTTCTGGGCCACACCCTCTTCTATCACGCCGGGCGGGTGGTCAGCGGTCGAGTTCTCTCGCCAGCGCCCCAACCCGCCGGTCGATTTCGTCCCGAGTCCGACGCACGTCTTCGAGCGGACGGCCGGCAGGGTCGGGCAGATCCCAATCGATATAGCGCTTGCCGGCGATGTAGGGACACGCGTCGCCGCAGCCCATGGTGACCACCACGTCCGCCCAGCGGGAGAGCTCCTCGGTCAGCGGGGCGGGGGTTCGATCGCCGAGCTCGATCCCGATCTCCCGCATCGCGGTGACCACGGCGGGATGTACGCGTTCCCCCGGGCTGGTCCCGGCAGACCGCGCCTCATGCCGGCCGCGAACCGCTCGCTCGAACAGCGCCTGGCTCATCTGCGAGCGGCCGGCGTTGTGCAGGCAGACGAACAGCACGTTCGCCATGGTCAGCCGACGAGGTCGAGGAGGGCCCGCACCGGTTCGGCGAGCCGGGGATTCAGGCGGTAGTAGGCCCAGATGCCGCGGCGGCTGACGTCGACCAGGCCGGCTTCGCGCAATTTGCTCATGTGGTGAGAGATCGTGGGTTGGCTCAAGTCGAACGCGGCGGTGAAGTCGCAGATGCATACCGGGGCGGTGGCGCGTTTCAGCATGCCGACCATCTGCAGGCGCGTCGGGTCGGCGAGCGCCTTCAGGACCTCGACCGTGGCACCGACCTGCCGCTCGGGCAGCGCCGGCGCCGGCGGGCAGCAGACGCCTTTGGCCCGCTCGGGGATGCCTGTCGCGGCCACGCTTCGACTCTACCAAACCCATTGACGTTTGTCTATGGAATGTGTAGGGTGGGGCCATGGAGCCCATCACTGACGCCGTGCGCGAGAAGTATGCGAAGCTGGCGATCGAACTCAACGGCAGTGGTAGCTGCTGCGACGCGAGCTGCGCTGGGGGCAGTGATGCCGTCTCAGGGCCGATCGGCCAAGAGGCCTACTCGAAGACGGAGGTTGCCGACCTTGGATTGAGCCTCGGGGCCAGCCTGGGCTGCGGCAATCCAACGGCGCTGGCACAGCTGCACGCAGGAGAGGTCGTGCTGGACCTGGGCAGCGGGGCTGGCCTCGACGTGCTCCTCTCGGCCCGCCGGGTCAGCCCGGGCGGCCATGCCTACGGCCTGGACATGACGGACGAGATGCTCGAGCTGGCCCGGGCGAACCAGGCCCGGTCCGGCGTTCAGAACGCGACCTTCCTCAAAGGGACGATGGAAGCCATCCCGCTCGCCGACGCGGCGGTCGACGTCGTGATCTCCAACTGCGTCATCAACCTGGCCGCCGACAAGGGCGCCGTGCTGCGCGAAGCGTTCCGCGTGCTCAAGCCGGGCGGACGGTTCGCGGTCTCGGACATGGTGGAGGTGGAGCCACTGCCGGCCGGTATGAAGGCGTCGCTCGACGCCTGGGCCGGGTGCGTCGCGGGGACGATCCGCGTCGACGAGTACCGGGCTGCCGTGGAGGCAGCCGGTTTCGAGGGGATCGACATCGAGCTCACCCACACGTTCGCCCCAACCGATGCTGGGCTTGACGCAGCCGAGGGCAAGATCGCCAGCGCCTACATCCGGGCGCGCAAACCGGCCGGCGTCGCGTCCGGCGTCCGCTAGCTCAAAAAAACCGGAAGAGGCGGAAGCCCGGCCTCCGCCTCTTCGTGGTGGGGAGGGAATCCCTAGTCGCCGTCTCGGTCGCCCTTGCCGGCGGGCGCCTGGACGACCTTGACCTGCTGCTCCAGCACGATGACCTGGATGACGGTCTGGATCTCGATCGTGACGGTCTGGCAGGACACCGTGATCGTGCCCGGCGTGTGACCCTGGCCGAGGCCGGTGAGCACGATCAAGCTGATCTCGTGCTCCTCGTTCTGTTCCTCGTCCTTCGTCACGGTCTTCAGGTGGGAGAAATCGTCCTCATGCTTCTGGATGGCCGCGATCAGTGGCGCGACAGCGCCGTGCAGCTGCGTCTTCGCCTGGGTCAGCTGCGGCTGGATCTGGCCGGGCGCGAGGTGGGCGTTCGCGATCGTCTGGTTGAGCTGCACGGTGCAGCCCTGTTCCGCCGTGGTCAGCTTCGTGATGGCTGCGTCACCGACCTTCTTGACCGCGGCAACCAGCGTCACCTGTTGCTGATGTTCCTGCTGGGACACGGTGACGGTTGTCTGACCGTGGTTGACGATGACCAGGGTCGTCGGGACCGCGGCGACGGCCACCACCGCCACCGTGGTCACGGTGATGATGCGTTCGCTGATCCAGGCCGTGATCAGGGTGAGCATGCGGGAACCGAACCTCCTTCGAGGCGGAAGCCTCTTCCAAGTCGAACGATCCCGCACGCCCCGGGCATCGAGTTCGGCTGGGGTCGTTGCGGGAATGCGATATCACGCTGCGTGGCGGTGACGGGCCGGTCGCGACGGCCCCCGACGCCGAATTCGAGTTGAATTCAGCTCGCGTTGACACTCCATCTTGCCCGGGCCTATACTTCAGCGCAACATGGCTCAGCCGCGAAGGGGGTGCAAACCAGTTGTCCGAGATCAAGGTCCGGGAGAACGAGACCTTCGAGAGCGCCCTTCGTCGCTTCAATAAGAAGATCAAGCAGAACGGCGTCCTCTCCGAGGTGCGCCGACGCGAACACTACGAGAAGCCCAGCGTCAAGCGAAAGAAGAAGATCGCTGCCGCACGCAAACGCCGGGCTCGCTCGGCGTAGGTAGGCAGAGCGCGCCGGTTTTCGGCGTGAACGCATGAAACCCAGGGGGACCCGTTTCGGGCCACGGCGGTTCGCGGTGATCGAGCGCCTTCGCCGGGTCCGGGACGACCTCTTCCGGGGCCGGCGTCTGGGCACGATCGGGGTCGCCCGGCGGTGGCCTCCCTACGCACGCTCGGCCGCCATCACGCTGATCATCGCGCTGATCACCGCGCTGGTGGTCGCCCAGAACTTCCTGCCGAACCGGCTGAACCTGCGGGCGGGAGACGTTGCGACCCAGGACGTCCAGGCCCCGCGCTCGGTCAAGTACGAGAGCCTGACCAAGACGCAAGAGGCGCGCGACATCGCAGCCAAACAGGTGCCCGATCAGTTCGACGCCGCGATCACGGCACAGCAGCGGCAGGCGCTCGATGCGCTGGGCGTCAAGGTCTCCGAGCAGCGGCAGTCGACCAGCCCCGATCCGGATCGCCTCGCCAAGCTGAGCCTGCTGGAACCGCAGCTGACTGACGCGCAGCGCTCCTACCTGCTGCAGGCCGACGACGCGACGGTGGCCGCCATCTTCAGGGATGCCGGCGATCTCCTGCAGGAATTGATGGCGAACGGCATCAAGGCCGAAACCCTGCGCACGGCTCAGGCCACCGCGCAGACCCGTGCGAGTGCATTCCGCCTGGATCCGACCGCGGTCGCCATCGTGGCCATCCTCGTGCGCGATTTTCTCCGCGTCAATTTCCAGCCGCAGGAAACCATCGTCAAGCGGCAACAGGCGCAGGCGGCCGTGCCCCCGGTCTTCGTGACCATCGCGCAGGGGCAGACCATCATCCGCTACGGCGACCTCGTGTCGCCGTTCCAGGTCGAGGAAGCGCAGCAGGTCGGACTGCTCGCGCCCCGCGCGGACTGGTCGCGGATCCTGGCGACCTTCATTCTCGTCATCCTGCTCTTCGCCCTCGCACTGGGGTATCTGTTCCAGTTCCGGCCGACGATCGTGCACAATCCCCGCCAGCTGCTGACGCTGGGCGCTCTCATGGTCGTCCTGGTGCTCGTCGCGAAGGTGATCGTGCCGATCGATCCACGCGCCCAGTACGCAGTGCCCATGGTCGCGGTGCCGCTGCTGGTGGCGGCGCTCCTCGATACGGGCCTCGGCATCATCGTCGCCTTCGCGGTTGGCCTGCTGACCGGGATCATCGCCGACAACCTGCTCGACCTCACGCTGCTCGGCTTCTTCGGCGGCGCCATCGGGGCCGTCTATGTTCACCGCCTGGAACGACAGGGGCAGTGGGTTCCGGCCGCCATCCTGGTCGGCAGCGCGCAATTCGTCACGGTTGCCGCCCTCAGCCTGATCGAGCGCCGCCAGACCGCTGAGGAGGTGTTCGGGATCGCTGCCATCGCGCTGGTCGGTGGGCTCGTCTCGGCGCTGATCGCCGCCGGGGCCGTCACCTATCTCGGCGAGGTCATGCGGGTCGTGACTCCGATGAAGCTGCTCGAGCTGATGACGCCGAACAACCCGCTCCTCAAACGCCTCATGGTCACCGCTCCGGGCACCTACAACCATTCCATTGTTGCCGCCAACCTCGCCGAGGCAGCTGCCGAAGCCGTCGGCGCGAACGCCGTGCTCGCCCGGGTGGGGTGCTACTTCCACGACATCGGCAAGATCCGGCGTCCGCACTTCTTCGTCGAGAACCAGGCGGAGATCGGCAACATCCACGAGAACCTGTCGCCCACGACAAGCTCGGACATCCTGAACCAGCACGTCACCGAGGGGGTTCAGCTCCTCGAGCAGTACCATTTCCCGTCCGTGATCAAGGACATCGTCCAGCAACACCAGGGAACGACCGTGAAGAAGTACTTCTATCGGCAGGCGCTCGAGCAGGGGCTCGATGCGCGGGAGGACGACTTCCGCTACCCGGGACCTCGTCCGCGGAGCCGGGAGGCGGCCATCGTCATGATGGCGGACACCGTGGAAGCGTCGACCCGCACGCTCAAGGACCGCAGCTCCGATGGGATCCGGCAGCACGTTCATCGCATGGTGCAGGGTTTCGTTCGGGACGGCCAGCTGGATGAGTGCGATCTCTCGTTCCGAGACCTTGGCCGGATCGAAGAAGCCTTCTCCAACATGGTGGTCAGCATCTATCACGCTCGCATCGAATACCCGGCGGCTCCCGCAGAAGGGGAGGCGGCCGGGCATGCCGTGGATACGACGGGTGGCGGCCACGATGGGACGCTGGACTCCGACGAGAAGACGATCCCGCTCGCACGCTGACCGCGTCACCGTTCGCGCGCGAAACGATCTCAACCGTAAGGTTGTTCGTCACATTGCGGAAACGGGTCCGAAGAGTTCACGCCGGGCCGCGTTATCTGCAGTGTGAGCTTCCCGATTCCACTGGCTGGCCTCTACCTGATTTCCGCGGTCGTTCTGATCCTCGGCGCCTTCACCGCCTGCACCGCTCGGATGCCCGAGTTCCTCAAGCCGTCGGTCCAACCGGCGGCCCCCGGCAGGGTTCGGCTCAGCGGGTTGGAGCTGGTCCTTCTCGGTCTCCTGATGATCCTGACCTCGCTTGCCTACGGCGGTGACGGCCGATCGGAGCGGGTCTACCTCGTGTTCCTGACCTGGGTCGGTTTCTCGATCGTGACGATCCTGCTCCGCATGCTCGGTCGTCGCATGGACCGGCTGAGCCATCCGCCCGCCAAGTCGCAGCTTCCCGCCTGACGCGGCGCCGTCTGATCGCCGGCGATGACGCGCCCGACCGGCCAGCTCGAGATGCGTGCGCCGGTTAAGGGTGAACTACGATTACGATCGGTGGTGGTCCAGATGAGCCGGTGGGGGCCGGCGGCGCTGGCGTCGGGGGTCGATCTCAAGGCACTGGAGCGCACCCTGCAGGCAGGAGCGCGCCTGCTCAACATCCGAGATGATGCGCTGGCGGTCGTCACGCTCACGAGCGACGCTCACATTCACGAGTACAACCGGCGATATCGTGGGCTCGATGAGCCGACGGACGTGCTGGCCTTTGCCTCGCGGGAGAAACCGAAGGACCAGCGGTTTCAGGCGCCGCCAGGGACCGAGCACTGGCTCGGCGACATCGTGATCTCGCTGGAACGCGCGCGCGTGCAAGCGCGCGCCGCCCGGCATCCGGTCAATGCGGAGGTCAGCCTGCTCGCGGTCCACGGACTCCTGCACCTGCTGGGGTATGACCACGCGACGCCGACCGAGGAGCGCACCATGAGCGCGCTGACCCGGCAGATCCTCAAGGGCGCATGACCAGCGATCGGCGCGACGCGGAGTACGACGCCCAACCAATCGGCGACCCGGAACGGGCGCGCCACCTCGATTTCCGCCGCACCCTCTACAGCTTCCGGCACGCCGGACGGGGCCTGCGCTGGGCGGTCGCGACCCAGGCGAACTTGCGCTTCCATCTCGCGGTCACGGTCGTCGTGCTGGTGGCGGCGGTGCTCTTCCGCTTCACGGCGCTCGAGTTCGTGGGGCTCGTGCTGTGCTTTGCCATCGTGATCGCGGCGGAATTGTTCAACACGGCACTTGAGGTCTTGATCGACTACGCGTGGCCGCAGCAGCATCCGATGATCGGAAGGGCCAAGGACGTGGCGGCAGCCGCCGTCCTGCTGACCGCGATCGGCACGGCGCTTGTCGGTGTCCTGCTCTTCGGACGCCACCTGCTGCATTTCGCGTGACCGATGCGCGAGCAGTCGTCCTGAGCGCGCTGGCGGCGCTTGCGGGGCGCAACTGGGATGCTCTGGCCGCGGTCCTCGATCCGGACGTCGTCCACCGGACGCCTGGCGTACCAACGCCGATCCTTGGACGCGAGGCCTTCCTGCACCTGGCCCGGGACGCCGTCCGCAAGACGCCGGACATCAGCTTCACGGCCGCACGGGTCATCGCTGACGGGTCCACCGTGGTGGTCGAAGGCGAGTGGCGCTACACGGATGCGGGACAGCCGGTCCGGCAGCCATCTTGCAGCGTGATCGAGGTGCGCGACGGACGAATCGTGCGAGACGAGGAGTACCTGGGGCTGGCCTACTAGAGGCGATCCCGGTCGCCCCTACCGGGAACCCGCCGGCGGCGAGAGGGATCTCCTGGATCCCACAGCCGGAGACGATGGCTGCACGACTCCCTGGCCGCACACTAGAATCCCGCGGTTGCCTCTTCTCCAAACGTCGGCGTTCGCATCGCCGGAATTCCGCCGCTACTACGCCGGCCAGACGATCTCGGTCGTCGGGACCTGGATGCAATCCGTGGCGGCGGCCTGGCTCGTGCTCCAGCTCTCGCACAACTCTGCGCTGGCGCTGGCGCTCTATGGCGCCTGTCAGTACGGCCCGGTCCTCGTCTTCGGGCTCTTCGCCGGCGCCCTCGTCGACCGGCTCGTCCATCGCGACCTGCTCCTGATCACCCAGGCGGTTTCCATGGCAGGAGCGGGCGTCTACGCCGCATTGACCATGGCTCATGTGATCACGTTGCCGATCGTGTTTCTCATGGCGGTCGCATTGGGCATCAACCAGGCGCTCTACTTCCCAGCGCGGCAGGCAACGGTCCTGGGCATGGTCGGCCGGGCAGACCTGGGCAGCGCGGTCGCCCTCAATTCGATGGCCTTCAACCTGGCCCGCATCATCGGTCCGGCGGTCGCGGGGCTGGTGATCGCGTCCAGCGGCGTCGCCGCGTGCTTCTGGTTGAACGCCCTCAGCTACGCGGGCGTGATCCTGGCACTGCTCACGATCCGCCGGCGTCCCGCCCGCGCTCGCGGTGTCGAGACGACGCTCGGCCTGATCGCCGAAGGCCTGGACTACGTCCGGCGCCAGCCTATCCTCGCCGCCCTGTTCGCGCTGCTGCTGAGCGCCTCGGTCTTCGGCGCGAACTTCACCCTCGTGCTCCCGCTGTTCACTCGGGTCTCGCTGCACGCGAATGCCGATCAGCTCGGTTACCTGTTCTCGGCCCAGGGGCTCGGCGCCTTCACCGGCGCCTTGACGATGACGGTGGCAGGCCGATCCTTGCTGGAGCCGCGCCGGATCATCCTGGCCGGCATCTTCTTTGGCGCCGTCGAGCTGCTCTTCGCCATTGGCCCAACCTTCTGGCAGGCGGTCGCGGTGCTACTCGTGATCGGGTGGAGCTTCGCCGTCTACTCGATTGGCACGAACACGGTGGTCCAGATCCTCGCGCCCGATCGGATGCAGGGGAGGATGATGAGCGTGTACTCGACGATCTTCATCGGCACGACGCCGTTCGGCAACGTCTTTGCCGGCGTGATCGCCCATCGATGGGGACCGGGTACGGCGGTCTGGGTGGGCGGTGCGCTGACTGCCGTCACCGGCGTCGCCGTGCTCATCTCCCTCATCGCTCGCGATGCGGGAGGTACGATCGGTCACCGATCCACTGGGCCGGGATGATCGCGAGCCGTTTGGCCAGCTGGTTCAGCGGGAAGGCGTAGCGCGCCCGCAAGGCCACGAACGCTTCCCAGGCAGTCTCCCGTCGCCGGCAGTGATAGCCGGCCCGGGCGAGTCGCTGGAGCGCCTCATCGAACTCCTGGCGCTCGACGTACGGGTCCCTGGAGGCGCGCAGCCGAAAGTACCAGGAGATGTCCTCGACGAGATGGTTGCCCACGGTCAGCATCAACTGGGCGGGTCCTTCGGATTCGTCGTCGATCGTGCTGATCACCAGGATGGCGGCGTCCATGACGGCGCCGAACGAGTTGAGCCACGCCTCGTTGTCGTGGCTCGAGCGAAAGAAGAGCAGGATCGGATAGGCGAGGTGGCTCTCCAGGACGGCCGCCGCCCAGTGCCGCCACTCGTCGAACGTTTCGGTCAGCTCGCGGCGCATTCCGTGCTCCGCGGCGGTCTCCAGGATCCGTACGCCGGAGGGCGGCGCCCCCGCCATGGCGTCGAGCGTGACCACCAGCTCCTCGCGCTCCTGGAACGCCGCGTAGAGCGAGAACAGCAGGGTGATCGCCAGGGCGGCCAGGAAGACGCCGGTGGCGCTCTCGCCGATGGTCACGACCCGCGCTGCGATCCCGATCGGAACCAGGTCGCCGTAGCTGAGCGGTACGAGCGTGGTTGCGGAGAAGTAGAGCGCGCTGCCGAAGGAATCGATCGCCGGATGCATCTGCGTGCGAAGCCCGTCGAAGACGAGGGCGTAGCCGAGGACGAGGCCGGCTGCCCAGACGCCGAACTGGAGCAGGACCCCGATCGGTCCGAAGACCGCCAGCCAGCCCTCTCGGCGAGCGACGCTGCGCATCAGGGATCCCACCCATCGCCACGCACGCCACACGCCGCGCAGCAGGTAACGCACCAGCGCGAACTTGTTGACCGCCGGTCGGGGCAGGACGACCGACTGGAAGAGGTCGGCGAAGACGACGAGCAGCAGCGCGAACCCGGCCCCGATTTGCACCCAGCTGAGCCCGTTCACGCTCAACCCCGGTTGAATTCCGTCATCGTCCGGTCGAGGCCGTGCTCGAGAGCGAAGATCACGGCGTCCGCGGCGTGTGCGACGATCGGCGGCAGCGCCGCGCGTTCCTCGGGCGTGAACGGGCTGAGCAGGTAGTCCATCCCGCTGCCGACCGGGCGCCCGACGCCGATCCGAAAACGAATGAAGTTCTTCGTGCCGTACCCGTCGATCAGGGACTTGACCCCGTTGTGGCCCGCCGCGCTTCCATCACGCCGCACGCGAAGGCGGCCGAATGGCAGGTCGAGCTCGTCGTGCACGACCAGCGTCCGCTCCAGGGGGACGCCGTATTTGTCGCGGAGCGCCTTCGCGGCCGCCCCCGACTCGTTCATGAAGGTCTGCGGCTTGGCCACGATCACCTCCCGAGATCCCACCTGGATCCGGCCCGTCAGTGATTTCGCTGCTCGCGTGCTGATCGAAGTCCGATGGCGGGCGGCAAGCTCGTCGACGATAAGGAAACCGAGATTGTGACGGGTGCCGGCATACTGAGGCCCGGGATTGCCGAGCCCGATCACGAGCCACCGGTCCGAGGGCGGCGGCGGTGGCTTCCGCCGAAACACGGGGGCTAGCTTAACGGGATTCGGCCTCTGCCATGCATCGACGGTTCGCCGCCGTCACGAGTTCGTCACAGCCTGGCGCGCATCGCGGAAAGGCTTGTCAACGATCGGTGCAGACCTGAAGGACCGCAGCCCTTGACCGCCGTTACACCGGCACAGGCTGGGGAGCCGGATTACCGCGCAACGCGCGCGATGGTGAGGGAGCACAAGGCTGATGAAGACTCCGTCGACCTGGTTCAGTGTCCAGAAGACGCTTGTCGCCGTCCTCTCGACGGCGGTCCTCTTGGTGGGGATTCCCGTGATGACCGCTTCGGCGAGCGGGGACGACTATCCGTTTCGGGGTCGCCCGAACATCGTCGACCCGTGGGGCTTCTATACGGGGTATTGCACCTCGTTTGCCGCCTGGCGTTTGAGCCAGCACGGCGTCGTCTTCCACGGCGCCGCACTCCGCGGTCCCAACGGCCGCACCGCCAGATTCGGCAATGGGGGAAACTGGGATGCCGCGGCGGCAGCGGTCGGCTTCGTCGTCGACACCCATCCGTCCGTGGGTGCGATCGCCGTCTGGCATGGCGGTGAGGATCACGCCTGGTGGGGCGGCCATGTCGCCTACGTCATCGGGGTCAACGGTGCCAACGCGACCGTCGAGGAGTACAACTGGTCGAACTACCTCCGCTACGGCACGCGCGTCACCCAGGCGCCTCGCTACATCCACTTCGTGCCCGCGGGAAGCGCGCCGGCGCCCCAGCCCCAGCCGCCCTCACAGCCGGTGGCGGCGTTCTTCCCCACGGCCGGCCATCCATACCGCACGACCGACTTCCTCCGCATGCGGTCGGGCCCGTCGACCCGCGCTCAGACCATCGGGTTCCTTGGGAACGGCGCACGGATCATGATCGTCTGCCAGACGAGGTCATCGAGCGTCATCAACCGCGACCCAATCTGGGACCGGCTCAGCAATGGGGCGTACGTCAGCGACTACTACACGACCACTCCGGCGGTCCGCACATTCAGCCCCGGTCTGCCGCGCTGCTAGTCACCTCCGTCCGCCAGCAGAGGGCCGCCCATCGGGCGGCCCTCTTCGTCCACCCTCACCGGACGTTGAGATCAATGCGATCGGGGTCGTGACAGTCCACGACCACTTGCAGGATCGTCACGCTTCTGAAAGGTCCTCGGGGCCACAATGATCAGCATGCGACTGCGACTCGCCGCGCTGATCTCCGGCGTCACCCTCCTTGGCGCGGTCGGACTCGCCTTCGTGTATTTCGTGCTGATCGGGGGAAGCTCTCCCGCCCGTTTGACCTTGAGTAGCGCCGGCTCGACGACCTCGGCCAGCGCGTCAACTGGCACGGCAGCGTCCGCCTCGCCGGCTGCGACCCAGGCGACGACCGGAGTCTGGACCGTTGCGACCGGCTCCCAGGCCGGGTACCGCGTGCGCGAACAGCTTGGCTTCGCCCCGGCGTTGACCGACGCGGTTGGGCGCACCGCGGCCATCCAGGGTTCGGTCACCATCGTCCGGACGAGCTCCAGCTACCAGGTCAGTGCCGGAGCGTTTACCGTGAACGTGAGCACCCTGACCAGCGATCGCGCCATGCGCGACCAGCGCATCCACACCATGGGGCTGGAAAGCGACCGGTATCCAAACGCCACCTTCACCCTCTCGAGCCCGGTCGCCCTGCCGAGCCAAGCGGCTGGCGGGCAGACGGTCACGGTCTCGGCAGTGGGCAACCTGACGATCCATGGCGTGACGCGGTCGGTGACGATCCCGATGCAGGCCCGACTCAGCGGCTCGCAGATCGCGGTCGCCGGGTCGATCGCGTTCCCCTTCGCCGACTTCGGGATGACGCCCCCGAGCATCGCCAACTTCGTCAGCGTCCAACCCAACGTGACGATGGAGTTCAGCCTGGTCTTCGCGCACGCCTGACCGCGCGACCGCGCTGGACAGCGCGGCGCCCACCCGCTACCATGCGACCATCGTGCCGAGAGGGGTGGGGACGCCGTGAACCTGATCGACGTCGGCATCGTCGGCCTGATCCTGCTGGGCGTGCTGCTCGGGTGGAGCCGGGGGTTGATCGGCCCGCTGCTGGCGGAGGCCGGCTTCCTGATCACGTTCTGGATCGTCGCCAGGCATCCCGCCATCCTCGACGCGATCCTCCCGCCGAGCATCCCGCGACCGATGGCGCTGGTCGCCCTGCCCGGTGTCATCGGCCTGGCCACCGGGGTGGTCGGTCGCACGCTCCTGGGCGCGACCTTTCGGCTCCCGCTTGCCCGCCAGGCGGACAAGGTGGTCGGCGCCGCGGTCCATGGGGCGCTCGCCGGCGTGATCGTCTACGTCGTGCTGGTGGCGATGGCGGGCGCGGACCGCGTCCTGACCCCGATCACGACCGCCCTGAGCATCGGGTCGACGCAGATGGCGGCGACCCAGACCCTCCTGAGCCAGTATCCGGAGGCGAGCGGCTTCCTCGACCCCGGTCAACTCTCCCGGCTGAGCTCGGTAGCGGCGGTGCACCCGGTTCCATTCGCGGCGCTGGGCCAGTACGCCGAGGCGCTCGCCTGGTACGAGCAGCAGCTGCGCCCGCAACTCAAGGGGAGCCGGCTGGCCCCGCTCGTGCTGCAATACGGCGCGCACCTGCCGATCGTCGGTCGCCCGGTCACGCTCTCCTGATCACTCGCCCGTCCAGACCGGCTTCCGCTTGGCGAGGAATGCCTCGACGCCCTCCTTGAAGTCCCGCGACAGGTAGCAGCGCACGATCAGGTCCCGGTCGGCGTCCGGGGGGATGGTGTGATCGCGAAGGCGGCGGAGCGCCTCCTTCGTGGCCCAGAGCGTCAGCGGGGCGTGCGAGCCGACCTCGAGAGCGACCTCCTGGGCCCGGATGAGCAGGGAGGATTCGTCCGGAGTCACCTCGATCAGCATGCCCGCGGCGAGCATCTCCTGGGCGTCCATCAGCCGAGCCCGGAAGATCAGGTCCTTGAGCCGGGCGACGCCGACCAGCGCGCTGACGCGAGCATAGTTCGACATCGACAGGCAGTTCCCGAGTGTCCGTGCGATCGGGAATCCGTAGCGGGCGGAGGCGGCCGCGATGCGCAGGTCGCAGGCGGCCGCAATCGCCCCTCCGGCGCCGGTGCACGCGCCCGCGATCGCCGCGATGGTCGGCACCCGAACCGATTCGATCGCCCGCATCACCTCGCTGCCGCGGGCTTCGTAGTCGAGCGCATCGCGCTCGCTGGCGAAGTCCCGAAACTGCGCGATGTCCGTGCCTGCCACGAAGGCCTGGCCGCCGGCGCCGGTCAGCACCATGGCGCGCACCGATCGATCGCGATTGACGGCGTCGCACTCTTCGACGAGGCGGTCGTACATGCGCCAGGTCAGCGCGTTGCGGGCCTGCGGCCGGTTGAAGGTGAGCCAGTGCACGCTGCCGCGGCGCTCGGCGAGGAGCTCATCGGCCGGATTCCGGTCCGGGGTGGGGTTCGTCATCGGGACACCGCCTGGGCGGGCTCGCCGACCACGCCCCTTGAGAGGAACCCCGCGATCTCCTCCTGCCCGTACCCGAGCTCTTCAAGGATCGACCGTGAATGCTCGCCGAGTAGCGGCCCGGCGGCGCCCCGCGTAACCGGCGTGGAGGACAGCCGCATCGGCGACCCCAGCTGGCGAACCGCCCCCGCCGCGGGGTGGGGAGCGTCCCAGAAATAGCCACGGGCCAACAGATGTGGGTCATGGAAGACCTGGCCGTAGTCCAGGATGGGCGCGCATGGCACCCCGGCACGTTCGAGGATCTCGAGCCAGGCGTTGGTCGGCCGCGTGGCGGTCACGCGCTCGATGGCCGTGATCAGACTCTCGCGGTGCTCATGGCGCTGATTCATGTCCGCATATCGCGGGTCCTCGAGCAGGGCCGTGAGCCCGAGTGCACGGCAGAACGCGATCCAGGTCTTCTGCGTGGCGGCCCCGATCGTCAGCCAGCCGTCCTGCGATCGGATCGCCTGGTAGGGCGCGTTCGTCTGATGCGCGGAGCCGAGCGGTTGAGGGACCTGGCCGGTGGCGAAGAACCTGCCCGCCTCCCAGACCGCGAGGGACACGCCGGACTCGAGCAGGGAGACGTCGATGAACTGCCCTTCGCCGCTGACGCGCCGGGCGAACAGGGCCGCCACCGCCGCCAGCGCCCCATAGAGGGCGCAGACCAGGTCGCAGACGGGGACGCCCACCTTCACGGGATCGCCCCCGGGCATCCCGGTGATGCTCATCAGGCCGGACCGGGCCTGGGCCATGATGTCCATGCCGGGCTGGTCCTTGAGCGGACCGTCCTGCCCGAAGCCGGACGCCGCGACGTAGACGAGGCCGGGATTGCGCGGGCGCAGCGCAGCGTCATCGAGGCCGAGCTCACGCATGCTCCCGGGGCGGAGGTTCTCGACGATGACGTCCGCCCGAGCGGCAAGCGACCGGAAGATCTCCTTGCCTTCGTCGTGCTTGAGGTCGAGGGCGAGCGACCGCTTGTTTCGATTGAGGCGGATGAACGCCGAGCTTTCCCCGGCGACGAACGGCCCGAGCTGCCGGACCACGTCGCCCCCCTGCGGATTCTCGACCTTGATGACGTCGGCGCCGAGATCGGCGAGCTGCATGGCGCAGAAGGGGGCCGCCATGTAATTGCCAACCTCCAGAACCCGGATGCCTGCAAGCGGTGCTGCGGTCATCCTCTCACCTCCTGAATCATCTCCTCCGTATAGCCGAGCGTCTCGCGCAAGACCTCGTCCGTGTGCTGACCGAGGACGGGCGGAGGCAAGCGCACCGGGCTCGAGGCGCCGTCCAGCTTCCAGGGCGTCCCCACCTGGCTGATCGGGCCGGCCATCGGATGGTCGATTTCGACTCGCATCTGGCGGCCGGCCGCAAGCGGGCTCTCGAACGCCTCCGCGACGTCCAGGATGGGACCGGCGGGGATGCCGTACTGGCTGAGACGTTCGAGCCACTGGGCGCGGGTGCGCTGGCGCAGCCGGGGCTCGAGCTCGGCCTCCAGCGCGGCACGGGCAGCCTGGCGCCCGGCATTGCTCTGAAACCGAGGCTCGGCCTTCAGCTCGGGCGCCTCGAGAGCGTCGCAAAACCGGCGGAACTGCGCATCCGAGCCGACCGCCAGGTTGATGAATCCATCCTGGACCGCGAAGGTCCCGTAGGGGACGATCGTCCCGTGATGGTTGCCCTCTCGCGGTGGCGCGGTGCCGCTGACGAAGTAGCGGGCCGCCTGGTAGGTGAGCAGTGCCAGCAGCGAGTCGTTCAGCGCGATGTCGATCGTCTTCCCCTGGCCGGTGCGCCCGCGCTCGACCAGCGCCGCGAGGATCGCATGGGCGGCGAACATCCCGGCGGTGATGTCCCCCACCGGCACGCCGACCTTGGTCGGCAGTCCATCCGGCTCGCCCGTGATGCTCATCAAGCCCGACGTCCCCTGGGCGATCTGGTCATACCCCGCGAGACTGGGTTCACCCTGCCCGTACCCGCTGATCGACGCGTAGATCAACGCCGGCTTGCTGGCGCGCAATTCGACCGCGCCGAGCCCGAGGCGGGCGGCGGTCCCCGGCTTGAAGTTCTCGAGCAGGACGTCACTGCGCAAGGCGAGCGCGCGCGCCGCCGCGAGCGGGGCCGGCCGCTTGAGGTCCAGGACGATGCTGCGCTTGTTCCGGTTGACCGCCATGAAGTAGGACGATTCCCCGTTGACGAACGGAGGCCCCCACGTCCGTGCATGGTCGCCTGACCCCGGTGGCTCGACCTTGATCACCTCGGCCCCCAGATCGCCCAGCAGCATGCTGCAGTACGGGCCGGCCAGCGCGTGGCTGAGATCGAGGACCCGAATGCCGCTGAGCGGGAGGGAGGGGGCTGTCATGTCGCCCGCGCATCGCGGGCCGACTCCGGCGACTTGCGCACGAACAGGCTGAGCCGGCCCCGTACGTCGCGCACGTGCCGGATCCGGGCCTCGCGATGATGGAGGAGATCCTTGAGGGACGTGTCCATCAGGGGTCTCAGCTCCTTGACCAGAGCCTGGCCGAGCGCCGTTGCGATCAGGTCGGGGGCTTCGTGGGCCGGCTGCCGTTCGGGCACGATCCGGTCGACGAGATGGAGCGTCATCAGGTCGGCGGCGGTCAGCTTGAGGCGGGCCGCGAGCTCCTGCGCATGGGTCCCATCGTGGTACAGGATCGCGGAGGCGGCTTCGGGACCGATGATCGAGAAGATGGCGTGCTCCAGCATCAGCAACCTATCACCGACCGAGAGCGCGAGCGCGCCCCCGCTGCCTCCCTCTCCCAGGACGACATTGATCACCGGCGTACGCAGCCGGGCGAGGCGTGCCAGGGATTCGGCGATGGCAGCCGTGATGCCGGCCGCCTCCGAGTCAGCATCCGTGGCCGCGGCGGGCGAATCGACGAACGTGAGCAGCGGCAGATGGAAGCGCTCGGCGAGGGTGAAGGCGCGCTGGGCCTTGCGGTAGCCGCTCGGGCGCGTGCGTCCGCCGCCTGGGCCGTGGCGGTCCTGCGCGACGAACGCGACGGCTCGTCCGTGCAGCCGGCCGATGCCGGCCATGATGGTGTCGTCGTCCTGCCCTTCGCGGTCGCCGTGCAGCTCGAAGACGTCGCCCAGAATGCGCTGGGCCACCGCCCGGCCGCTCGGCCGGTCGGGGCGCCGAGCGAGCTCGACCGTTTCCCACACCGATCGTCGGACGAGGCCGGGCACGACCACGGCGCTGAGCACCGGCTTGGGCGTGGGGATCCTGGAGGCGTGGAGGATGGACACCAGCGAGGTGAGCAACGGGCGGAGGCGCGACCGCTCGACGACGGCGTCGATCAGGCCGTGCTCCAGGGCAAACTCGGCGCTGCCGGGAGGCGCCGCGACCCCGGCGCGCTCGTGGACCCGCGGTCCGACGAAGGAGATCCGGGCGTGTGGTTCGGCGACGATCAGGTCGGCCAGGCTGGCGAAGGAGGCCAGCACGCCGCCCATGGTGGGATCGGCCATCACGGTGATCAGCGGGACGCCTCGTTCGCGGAGGCGAGCCGCGGCCAGTGCGGTGCGGGCCATCTGAAACAGGGCCAGCATCCCCTCCTGGATCCGCGCGCCTCCAGTCGCGGAGACGACGACCGCCGGTCGGTTCTCCCGGCGCGCCACGTCGAAGGCCCGGCACACCTTCTCGCCCACCACGCTCCCCATGCTGCCGCCCAGGAACCGGAAATCGAACACGATCAGGACCACCTCGATCCGGCCGAGCCGGGCGCGTCCGGTGACCACCGCGTCGAGCAGCCGGGTAGCCGCCTGGGCCGCCGCCACCCGCCGCTCATAGCTCACGCTGTCCGAGAAGGCGAGGGGATCCCCGGACCACAGGTGACGATCCATTTCACGAAAGGAGCCCGGATCGGCCAGCTGGTCGATGCGTTCCCAGGCCTCGAGCGCCGCATGGTGCGAGCAGGCGGGGCAGGTGCGAAGGCCGTCCAGCGGCGATCCGCATCGCTCGCACGCGGCCGGCGTGGCCGGCTCGCGCCCCGGATCAGACGCCGGCTTCGCCATCGGCCGGCTCGGAAGGCTGCCAGCGAAGCAGGGACACGTCGGCGACCACCCGCAGGTGCGCGCGCATGGCCTGCGACGCCTTTTCGGGAATGCCAGACTCGATGCCGGCGATGATCCGGCGGTGGGCGGCGAGCGATCGCGGTGGCCGGCCCGGCTCCGAGAGAGATTCGATCCGGGTTTCCTCGATGGCCTCTGCCATCTCGTCGATGAGACGGACGAGGACCGTGTTCCGTGCGGCCACGGCGATCGCGTGATGGAAGGCGGCGTCGCCCTCCAACCCGAGCTTGCCTTCGCCGATCTCGTTCTCCATCATCCGCAGCGCGGCTCGCATCGCCCCGAGGTCGGCCCGGGTCCGGCGAATGGCCGCCAGCTCGGCGAGCTTGACCTCGAGCGCTTCCCGTGCCTCGAGCACCTCCGGCAAGCGCCGGCGGCGCTCGAGCAGCTTGGGCAGGGACTCGCCGAATCCGCGGGCCCGACGCAGATAGATGCCCTCTCCGTGGCGGATTTCGACGAACCCCTGGGCCTGGAGGACGACGAGCGCCTGGCGGATCGACGTCCGGCTCACCGCGAGCAGCCGGGCGAGCTCGCGCTCCGGGGGGAAACGATCGCCGACCGCCAGCCCGGACTCGCGGACGAACTGGCTCAGGCGCTCACCCAGGTCCTCGTAGAGACGGCTGCGCGCAACCGGGCGCAGGCCGGGATAGGCCGAAGTCCCCATCGCCGCCAGTCTACAGGCTCACTGGCTCAGTGGTCGAGCCATTGACAGTCGTCGCGCCGTTGCGTAATCTGGCCACGAACAGGGGCGCCGGGCGCACCGTGCCCCGCAACGCATCGCACCACAGGAGGGAAGCATGGGCGGTCCACAGTCAGGCGGGGGGAGCCGTCACGGTTCGCTTGCGCGCGTGCTCTCAGGGAGCGTGGCAGCGGCGCTCGCGTTGTCGGCATGCGGCGGATCCAGCTCGAGCGGCAGCGGCGGAACCAAGCCGAGCGGCCCGGTGACCATGGGGGTGCTGTCCTGCTTCACCGGGAACCTCGCCAGTCTCGGTCAGGCCATGCTGCAGGGCTCTCAGGTCGCCATGAAGGCGATCAACGACGCGGGTGGCATTCTGGGACAGCAGCTCCAGCTGCAGCACGCCGACACCCAGTGCGATGAGGCGGACTCCGTTCCCGCGCTGCGCAAACTGCTGGCCACCAGCAACCTGACCGCGATCATCGGACCGGAAACGCAGGAGATCGCGGCGGATGCGCCCATCCTGACTTCGGCCAAGGTGCACGACGAGTTCCAGGGCGGAAGCACTCTGTTCGATCACAACACGAACCCGTGGCTGTGGCGGGACAGCCCGTCCGACTCGCAGCTGAGCGTCGCCATGGCGCTCTACGCGCACAAGAAGGGCTACAAGAACCAGGCGTTGCTCTTCTACTCGGACATCGCGGCGCAAACGTTCGCCGCGCCCCTCAAGGCGACCTCCAAGAAGCTGGGCGACAACGTCGTGGCCGACATCACCGTGGCGCCCGACCAGACGTCCTACCGGACGCAGGTCCAGCAGATCATCGCCGCCAAGCCGGACGTGATCTTCACCCAGACGGACGCGGCGACCGCGGCCGTCCTGTTCCAGAACTTCAAGGAGCTCGACAACCTCGCGATTCCCTTCATCGGGACGGACGTGACCGGCGGGGACGACTACTTGAAGGCGGTCACCTATCCGGTCGCCCATGATCACCTGATCTCGGTCTACGGGACGTCGGTGACAGGTCAGGCCGCGGACGAGTTCACGAAGCAGTTCAACGCCGTCTTCGGCAGCTCGCAGCAACCGCTGGCGAACGCGAACTACGCCTACGACTCGGTCGTGAGCGTGGCGCTGGCCGCCGACCAGGCGCAGAGTATCGCCGGCGCCGACATCAATGCCAACATGAAGAAGGTCACGAATCCCCCCGGCACGCAGTGCTACACCTACAAGACGTGCCTCGATCTGATCAACAAGGGCACCAAGATCAACTACGACGGCGCGAGCGGCGACCTCAACTACAACCAGTACAACAACGTCTTCGGCCCCTACGGCGCCTTCCAGGTCGACGCGTCGAGCGGCCAGGAACAGCAGGTGCAGGTGCTGACCGCGCCTGAACTCGCGGCGGCAACTCCGTAACGCTCACTCGCCCGCCCCGACCGGCTGCTAGAGTGCTCTGGCCAGCCGGCCGGGCGCGGCGGGGCCGCGAAAGGAGCAACCATGCATGAAGTCCTTCTGACGCTTGGCTTCGGGCTGGTGACCGCCTCCATCCTGGCGCTTTCGGCAGTCGCCTTCACGCTGGAGTACGGCGTCACGAATGTCGCCAATCTGTCGCACGGGGAGATCCTCACCGGCGGCGCCTATGCCGCCTTTGTCGTCCACCGGCTGACCGGAAGTGCCCTGGTGGGCGCGCTCGCCGCGGCCCTGGCGGGGGGCCTCATCGCGCTCGGCATGCACTGGCTGGTCGTCGACCGCTTCGTGCGCCGCGGCACCGCCACCCTGACCGTGTTCATCGCGACGCTCGGCATGTCGTTCGTGATTCAGAACACGCTCGTGATCGTCTTCGGGGCGGCGAACGTCGCCTATACGATTCCCCAAGGGGCGCCCCAGCAGATCGGGCCCTTCCTGTGGACCCGCACCGGCCTGACCGTCATCGTCTCGGCGCTGGCGATCACCGCGGTCCTCTATCTGATCATCTCGCACACGAAATTCGGCAAGGCGCTCCGCGCCGTCTCGCAAAACCGGGACCTGGCCGCGGTCACCGGCATCAACACCCGCGCGGTCGCGGCGGCGACCTGGTTTCTGGCCGGGCTGGTGGCCGGGTACGCGGGGTTCGTCCTGGCGGAGTCCGTGGGCACCTTCAACCCCTATTTCGGCTTCAGCTTCTTCCTGATCACGCTGACCGCGGCGGTCGCGGGCGGGCTCGGGCGTGCCTTCAGCACGATGGTCGGCGCCGTGATCGTGGGGATCGTGCTCGAATTCACGGGCGGCTACATCAGTGCCAGCTATGAGCTTGCCTTTGCCTTTGCCATCCTCGCCGTCGTCATCCTGTTTCGCCCGCGCGGGCTGTTCGTCAACGCCCGGCGGACCGTATTCGAATGATTCAGTACCTGACCTCGGTGCTCACCGAAGGCGCCATTTTCGGGATCATGGCGCTCGGACTGAACGTCATCTGGGGCTGGTCGGGCGATTTCGATCTCGCCTACTACGGCTACGTCGCCTTCGGCGCCTACATGACCCTCGTGCTCACCATCGGGAAGCCGATTCCTCCGGCCGAGTACATCATCGGGTTGCAGCTGCCGTATCCGCTGGCCGTCGTCGGCGCCGTGATCGCGGCCGCGTTGCTCGGCCTGGTGGTCGGCCTGATCGCGCTGCGGCATCTGCGCGGGATCTACTTCTCGATCGTGACGCTCGGCGCGGTCTACGTGCTCTACGTCATGGCCGGACAGTATGTGCCGCTCTTCGACGGTTTCAATGGGCTCGCCGGCCTGACCGACCCGATGGGCGATGTCCTCAACCTCGACTACCAGACCTATCAATACTTCCTGCTCGGGCTCTGCCTGGTGCTCTTTTTGGCCGTCTACGCCCTGATGTCGCGGGTCTCGAGCAGCCGCTTCGGGCTTGCTCTCCGGTCGCTGCGGGAAGACGAGCGAGCCGCCGCCGCCTTCGGCCGGGACATCTACCGCATGAAGCTCAAGGCGTACGTATTCGGGGCGGCGGTGGCAGGGTTCGCGGGAGCGCTGTTCGCCGCCTACCTCGGAGCATTCAATCCGTCGGCGTGGTCGCCCATCGAGACCATCGTGCTCTACTCGGCCGTCCTGGTCGGCGGTCGGGGCAACATCCGCGGCGTCGCACTGGGCATCTTCCTCATGATCGTGGTGATCTTCGAGTCGACGCGATTCCTGCCCGAGGTCCCCAATCATCCCGGTTACGTGCCCGCGATGCGGGAGATCCTGATCGGCCTGATCCTCGTCCTCTTCTTGCGCTTTCGCCCGCAGGGGTTGCTGCCCGAGCGGCGCTTGATCGACCGGACGGAGCTCCCCACGTGAGCACCGCGGCCGCGGAGGGGCCCTCCGCGCTCTCGGTCGAGGGGCTGGCCAAGCACTTCGGTGGGGTCAAGGCCGTCGACGGCTGCTCGTTCAGGGCTCCGAAGGGCCGGGTGACCGGACTGATCGGGCCGAACGGCGCCGGCAAGAGCACGGCCATCGACCTCATCTCGGGTTTCAAGCTGCCGGATCGGGGCCGGGTCGTCTTCGGCGCCGACGAGATCCAGGGGCTCCCCCCGCACCGCATCGCGCGGCTGGGATTGATCCGCACCTTCCAGACGCCCCGGGAGTGGGCCGGTCTCTCGCTGCTGGAAAATGTCGCCCTGGCTCGCTGGGACCGGGAGCGGGAGGCGTTCTGGCGTGCGATCGCCGGGCTCACGCGGGCTCAGCGCCAGGTCTCGATCCACGAGCTCGACCGGGCCCGCGCCATTCTCGTGGAATTCGGCCTGGCACACCTCCGCAATGAACGAGCCGGCAACCTGAGCGGAGGGCAGAAACGCCTGCTCGAGTTCGCTCGGATTCGAATGATCCAGCCGGCGCTCGTCATCCTCGACGAGCCGATGGGCGGCGTCAACCCGGTGCTGGGTGAACGGATGGCTACCGCGATTTCGTCCTTCATCGAGGCCGGCACCACGGTCATGGTCGTCGAGCACAATCTGGCCTTCATCGAACGCGTCACGGATCATGTGGTCGTGATGGCGGAGGGCCGGGTGATCGCCGAAGGCCCGTTCGACACCCTGCGTTCCAACCGCAGCGTCATCGATGCCTACCTGGGGGAGCCGAGTTTTGATGACGCCGGCGCCTGAGTCGAATGGGGCGGCCCTGGTGGTCGAGGGCCTCCGGGCGGGGTACGGAGGGGCCCCGATCATCGAAGGGATCAGCATTCGCGCGCGGCGTGGCGCGATCACCGCTGTCGTCGGGCCGAACGGCGCCGGCAAGTCGACCCTGCTGAAGACCATCGCTGGACTGATCCGGCCGACAGCCGGGACCGTGATCGTGGACGGCAAGGATGTCACGGGCCTCCCCGCTGTCAAGGTGGTGCGGCGGGGGGTGGCCTACGTTCCCCAGGTCGCCAACGTCTTCCCGGAGCTGACCGTCCACGAGAACCTGGAAATGGGTGGCTACATCCGGACTTCCGGCGTGGGGCAGCGGATCGAGGAGCTCTACGCCCTGTTTCCGGACCTCCGGGCCGCATCGCGACGCCGGGCGAACACCCTGAGCGGCGGTCAGCGGACGATGCTGGCGATGGCGCGCGGCCTGATGGTCGACCCGGTGGTCCTCATCCTCGATGAGCCGAGCGCGGGACTCTCACCGCGCTTTCAGGGACTGATCTGGGAACAGATCGAGCAAATCCGGGCTGCCAACGTCGCGGTCCTCGTGGTGGAGCAGAACACACGTGAAACGCTGCGCCACGCCCAATGGGCTTACGTGCTGGTCCTCGGACGCAACCGGCTCGAGGGCGAAGGTCGCCAGCTGCTGAACGACGAGGAGGTCGTCCGGTTGTACGTCGGCCGGCTGACCACCTGACCGCAGGTCAGCGTCGCGCTTCATCGCCCCGCGGTGCCGGGCCACCAGAACGTCGCGCGCGGGCGGGGCGGCTGGGTCACCACGCCATCGACGGTGGAGAGATCCGGCTCGATCATGGATCGAAGCTCGGGCAGCCGGGCCGCCGGCAGGCATATGGCACGGCCGGTCCAGAGGACGGCCTCCTCGATCGAGGCGAAGGAGGTGTTCGGCTCGGCCGGCATCCAGTTCTCGCGATGTGGCGCCAGGCCGGCCTCGCGGAGCACCCGCTCGGCATCGTCGGCCGTCGGCCGGCTGGGACGGCGCAGTCCGTGGAAGTGCAGCCAGAGGTGGTTGAGGTAGGCACGGGGATGCACCGTGGTCAGCTCGAGCACCACCCGGACCCGCGCGTGCTCGGTCAGCCTGCGGACGAATGCGGGAAGGCCGGGGACGTTGTAGGCGACGTGATGACAGACCGCCACGTCCACCACCGGCGCACGATCGGCGGCCTCGGGCCAGCGCCCCTCGATCGCGATCACGTCAACCCCCGTTCGCTCCGCGCGCGTCCGAAACTCGTTGAGCAGGCGGGCATCGACGTCGACCCCTGCCAGCAGGCCGGCCCGCCGCGCCAGCGGCAGGGAGGCCGCGCCTGCCCCGCAGCCGACATCGAGGACACCTCCGCGCTCGGGTAGGGCCGCCATCGCGACGCGATCGGATGGAGTCCGGGCTTGGCTGGCGCGATCGGCGCGGCGCTCGAAGGCCCCCGGCGGGAACTCCCAGGGTGAGGCGCTGGCCTGGGCCTGGATCTCGGGAGGGATCGCCCACTCCGCGAGATCTCGAGCCCATCGGTCCGCGGCGCCCATGCGCCACAGCGTACCGGTCGGAGGACGGTGCGCCGACGAGCGTCGGGGTGGGGTCGCTAGACCTCGACCAGCTCCGCTGCCATCGCCTGCGCCCTGGTGTGATGCACCGTGCCGGCAGGGTGTTCCGGCGGGGCGTAGATCGTGAACAGCTTGAACGGTTCGTCGCCGGTGTTCACGATGTTGTGGCGCTGGAAGGCCGGCACCACGACGACATCGTGCTTCTCGAACGCAAACCGATCGCCGGCGACGATCGCCTGGGCCTCGCCGTCGACCGCATAGAGGATCTGGTCCACGCTGTGGACCTCGTCCCCGATCTCCTCACCCGGACGTAGCGCCATCAAGACGAGCTGTGAATGCTGTCCGGTGAAGACGACGCGCCGGAAGTCATCGTTCTCTTCGGCCAGCTCCTTGAGATCAGCCGTAAATGCCTTCATGGGAAGCCTCCTTCGCTGTGGTCTGGTTCAAGGCTGCGCGCGTCCGCCGCTGAGCGGCCAGGCCATAGGTCTTTTGATCTGAGGGCCGACCTGCCCTGCCGGCCCGCAACCTTTCGGGAGGCTTTCTCGCCGCCTCACGGTCACGAAAGGGCGCCGGTCTCAGGATGGGGTCATGCGATCGAACCCATCGGACATTTCGGAGGTAGCCATCATGATCAACGAACTTCGGTACAGCGACGCGACCCGGCTCGGCGAGGCGGCCCGCGCCTACCAGCAGAGCCAGGTGATCGGAGGGCCGACGGCTGAGGCACAGGTCGTCCGCGGCGGGATCCTGGGCACCGCGCTGGGGGCCCTGACGGTCGGCGGGCTCTTCCCGCTGATGGTCGGCGCCGTCAGTGGCGGCCTGTCCTTCGGCGCGATCGATCTGGCGGTGTACTCGGCCTGCGGGGTGATCGCCGGGGCGGTCGGCGGCGGCAGCCTGGGCGTCGTCCTCAGTGGCCGCGGATCAAGAAGCTGACTCCGACCCAGAGCATGACGAGCGCGGCGACCGACCGGGTCACGATACCCGGGATCGTGGTCGCCGGGACGGCCGGGGCCGGCTTCCGGCGTGCGGGAGCCGGCTTCGGCGTCGACGACATCCACAGCAGTCGGAAGACGAGGTTGGCCAGGACCGCCAGGCCGCCAATCAGGAAGCCGGCGCCCAGGATCGTGCGCTGGGAGCCCGCCGCAAAGCCGATCAGGATCACGACGAACGCCAGGCCGTAGGCGCCCACCGATACGAGCGCGATCCGCTGCAGCGTCGAAGTCCCGGATTGACCGGCCACGTCGGGCTAAGCGTACGCGATCGACGGCGAGGCGATCAGCGGACGACGAAGGTCCCGAACATCTGTCCCGGATGGATGTCGCAGCGGAAGTAGTACGTCCCCGGCTTGAGCGCGGGCACATGGTAGGTGATCGTGGCCGGGCCGGTCACGATGTCGCCGACGAAGAGGCTGTGCGAGGCGCTCGAGTCCGTATAGATGGCGATGTTGTGCGGCATCCCGGCGTCCTGGTTGTTGAAGATGATCGTGAAGGCACTGCCGGCGGGCGCCGCGAGACAGGCCGTGTTGAATGCCATGTTGTTCGCGGACGCCCTGACCGTGCTGCCGGAGGGGGCGCAGGCCGCCGCCGATGCCGAGGGGGAGGCGCTCGCGGACGGAGAGGCCGATGGCGCCGCTGAGGCCGACGCGGACGGGGAGGCGGACGGGGAGGGGCTCGCCGCGGGCGTGACGCCGCCGATCAGAGAGGCGACCGACGCGGGCGGCGTGAACGCCTTCACCCCTGCCGAGAACGGGTCCCCGAAGGTGGGATAGGCGGCGGGTGCCGCAGGCGCCTTCGGGTCGACCCGGATGAGTCCAGTGGCCCCCAGCGACGTGTAGGCGAAGGCATGCGTCACGAAGGGATAGAGACCAGGATCGGGAATCTGGAGCTCGAACATGGCCGCCCCGCCGGGAGCGATGTTATAGGTCTGGTCGCCATACACGACATTGGCGGGATTGCCATCCGCGTAGCTGTTGAACATGGTGCCGATCACGTGGAACGCGCTGGTCAGCGTTGGCCCGGCGTTCACGACCCAGATCCGAAACCGCTCGTTCGGCCGGACGCTAAGCGGAGATGCCTTGTACTGATCCGCGACCCCGTTCCAGACCACGAAGGTTGGCGTTGCTGCCAGCATCTTCGCGTAGTCGCCGTAGAAGACGCCCTTGACCGGCTGCGCACCCAGGTAATACTCGCTGTTGACCAGCACGAACTCTCGCTCCTTCGGCAAGCTCGTGGGCTCGACCACGATCGCACCGTACATTCCGTTTGCGATGTGCTGAAGGACCGGTGGGACGCCGCAGTGGTACATGAAGACGCCCGGATACATGGCGTTCCAGGTGAAGGTCTTCGTCTGGCCCGGATTGACCGGCTGGTAGTTTCCCGTGAGTCCGCTCTGTCCCGAGGACGGCAGATTCGCCCAGGGCGTCATCGCGGCGTGGAAGTCGATCGAGTGGGGCATGTTGATGGTGCTGGCATTGTGCAGGGTGAAGCGAACCGTGTCCCCGAGGTGGACGCGAATCACCGGCCCGGGCGTAGTGCCGTTGAACGTCCACACCTGGTAGGTGACCGGCGCCCCGGACGCCGTGGCAATGGTTTGGTTGAGCTCCACGGTCACCAGGCGCACGTCGACGACGTGCCCGGTGGGCATCGTGGGCTGGAAAGCGGCGCCGGGCGCAAGCGAACCGCCGCTGGTCGAGCTCGGGCCGGTCGATTGGACGAGCGTGACCCGAGGTCCTTCGCCGAGGATCGCGCCCAGGACGACCGCCAGCGCGGCGAGCAGGACGAAGGCGCCCCGCCAGGCGTTGCCACGCCGCGGCTTCGTCGGTGCGGGTTGTTCCGGCGGCGGACTGCCGGCCACTCCGGCTTCCGGGACGGGGGCGGTCTCCCTCTGACGCGCGATCGTGCTCATATCTCCTCCAGGCTTAGCGGCTCAGTCCGCCTCGGCAGTCCTGAACGACACGGTACGGCGCCACACGGCGCTTACATCGCGGCGAGGGTCCCGTTGCGCGCAGGACCTTCGACCTGAGCCCGAAGCCGCTCGAGGAGAGCGCGCCTCAGGCCGGGCGCTCAGCCGAGCGTGACTTCGATCAATGGACTGTGACGGACCATCGGCTCGACGTCCTGAACGTTCCAGGCCCGCGCGACATGCTCGAGGACCGCCCGGCGCTCCATCTCCTGGTCGATGATGCGTGCCGTCGCCTCGAGGTCGGCTCTGACCGGCGACTTGACGTGGATGGTGAGGCGGGCATCCTCCCGGAGGTTTCGAATCCATTGGCGCTCGTGCGGACTCGGCCGGCCGCTGATGTACAGGCGATCCTCGATGTTGTGATGGACGATCTCGAGGCGGCGTGGCACGCCGCTCGACCGGCCGGTGGTCGTGATGTCGATGACCCCGCCTCGGCTCAGGGCCTGCCGCACTCGTTCATCCACTGCGACCTAGAATCTCCGCCCGGCCGCCCGTATTCCACGGCGGAGCGGCCTCGCCACCGCGTCCACGGGCTCAGCGCCGTATCGTTAACGGATGCCGGAGAAGGAGGTCGCACTCGAGGTCGCCGGGCGGACGGTCACCGTGACCAATCCCGACAAGGTGTTCTTTCCGAAGGCGGGGCACACGAAGCTCGACCTCGTTCTCTATTACCTCGCCGTCGCCGAAGGCGCGCTTCGCGGTATCGACGGGCGCCCCATGGCGCTCAAGCGATTCGTGAACGGCGCCGAGGGCGAGTTCTTCTTCCAGAAGCGGGCGCCGACGGCGCGGCCCGACTGGGTCGAGACCGTCATGCTCTCCTTTCCCTCAGGACGAACTGCGGAGGAGGTCGTCGTCCGTGACGCGGCGCAGCTCGCCTGGATCATCAACCTGGGTTGCATCGATCTCAATCCGCATCCGGTGCGAGCCTCCGATCTCGACCATCCCGATGAGCTGCGGATCGATCTCGACCCGTTGCCCGGCATCCCCTGGTCACAGACGCGCGAGGTCGCCATGGTGACGAAGGAGGTGCTGGAAGACTTCGGCTTGACCGGCTGGCCCAAGACCTCGGGCTCCAAGGGCTTTCACGTCTATGCCCGGATCGAGCCCCGCTGGACGTTCCCGCAGGTGCGGCGCGCCGCCCTCGCCGTTGCCCGCGAGGTGGAGCGGCGTGCGCCCGATATCGCGACCAGCCGCTGGTGGAAGGAGGAACGGCATGGTGTCTTCCTCGATTACAACCAGAACGCCAAGGATCGCACGATCGCGTCCCAGTACTCGGTGCGGCCGCTCCCGGACGCACGCGTGTCAACGCCGCTTCGATGGGACGAGGTGCCCACCTGCGAACCGGAGGCGTTCACGCTGAGAACCGTGCCTGAGCGATATGCGCGGGAGGGTGATCCGTCCAGGGGCATCGACGACGCGGCCGGGTCGCTCGAGGCTCTCCTCGATCTGTCCGAGCAGCATGAGGCGGCGGGCTTCGGCGACGCGCCCTGGCCGCCTCACTTCGCCAAGGCGGAAGGCGAGCCGGCCCGCGTCCAGCCCTCGAAACGGCGGACGGGTCAGGCGGCGCGGCCGGGAATCGTCCCACCGCCGGCGCCGGGAAAGCGCGTCGGGCCGACGGGGCGCCGCCGGACCACGATGCCGCTGATCGAGATCGCCCGCGCCGCCACCGAGGCCGAGGCGAAGGACGGCCTGGAGCGGTGGAAGGCGCGACACGCTCGGGTCGTGCCACACCTCCAGCCTGCCGACGTGATGGTGGACTCGATGCGCGGACGAAACACGACCTGGACCCGGATTCGCGTCAACCTGCGCCACGTGCCCGAAGGCGATCGGCCCCAGCAGGAATCCCTCGAGACCGACTACGACCCCTGGGCCGGCTGGGAAGGGCCGGACCGTTCCGGCGAGCGGGAGAGGCCGAGGCGGGCGCGTTCGTAAGCACGCCGTCGTCGGGCGCGGCTCCGCCAGGGGTCCTAAAACAGAGGGGCCGGGCGCCCCGTGCGGGCGTCGCCTGACTGCACGAGGCTGGAATCGACGTGGGCGCACACCGATCAGGAGGAGCCATCATGAACAGGGACGTCGTTCGACGCGTGATCGTCGCCCTCACGCTGGGCCTGGGTGTGGCAGCCTGGCTGCGGACCAGGCGGCGCGGCGTCACGGAGCCCAGGGCCTATGCCGCGGTCCTTCATCACGTCGGCCGGCGATCGGGGACGCCCTATGCGACCGGGCTCCGCGTCCAGGAGACGGCCGAAGGTTTCGTCGTGCCACTGCCCTATGGCGAGAGTACCGACTGGTGTCAGAATCTGCGCGCGGCCGGGACCGGCCGGATCGAGCACAAGGGTGAAAGCCTGGTCGTCGTCGATCCGCAGGTGATCGATCTGGAGACGGCCGCCATGGTCGTCGGGTGGAACCGCAGCCATGCGTGGCGAGGGACTGGAGCCGAGCAGTTCCTGACGCTGCGGAAGATCGCCGAGATGCCCACCCTGGTGGTCCCGCTCGAGAAGGTGGCCGTGCCGGCATAGCAGCGCGCCGACGCCGTGGTACCCTCAGTGGGCCGCCCGGATGTTTGGTCTCGGGCGGTTTTTGGCATGCCTACAAGACTGTGAGTGACACGCTGTTCGGATTGCTGGATCGCCTTCCGGCTCGCGACGAGCTGGAGCGGTGGTGGCACGCCCAGGGACCATCGTCGCAACCGGGGAGGGTCAGCGCGCATGGGTTGCCCACGCCGGCGCTGCCGGTGCTGCTCAGCTGGATGGCGGATCGGTCCAAACGGCCCGTGCTGGCGATCGTCGGCGATCCCGAGACGGCGTTCGGCGAGACCCAGTCCTGGTTCCGTGCGGACCTGCGCGCGTACGTCTTTCCCGCGATCGAGACGCTGCCCTTCGACCGGCTGGCGCCCGACGAAGAGACGGTGCGCCGGCGGCTGGAGGCGGTCGATGCGTTGGAGCGCGGAGGGCCGCTCATCGTCTACACGTCGTGGATCGCGATGACCCGTCCGACGCTGGCGGCCGCCGCCCTGCGCACCTGGTCGTTCACCCTCGAGGCGGGAAGCCAGTACCAGGTCGACGATCTCCTGCGCAAGCTGGTCACCCTTGGCTTCCGCCGGGAGCCGCTCGTCCAGCAGCGGGGCGAGTTCAGCCTCCGGGGCGGCATCCTCGATGTCTTCCCGGCCGGTGTGCGGCGGCCCGTTCGAGCCGAGTTCTTCGGCGACGAGCTCGAGTCGCTGCGCGAGTTCGACGTGGAAACGCAGGGCTCGATCGGGCCGGTCAGCGAGGTTCGCGTCCTTCCCGCCGCCGAGTTGATCCTCACGCCTGAGGCCATCGCCCGGGCCTCGTCGCGGCTCCAGCAGCTGGACTTTCGCGACACGCTGGCCGAGGTGAAGGACCAGTGGCTGGGCGATATCGAGCGTCTGCGGGCGAACGCCTACTTCGACGGCATCGAAGGCTTTCAGGCCTACCTCGAGCCATCCTGCCCCACCCTTCTCGATCACCTGCCGGCTGACGCACTCGTGGTCACGGTCGATGGCGTCCGGACCATGGCCCAGGCAGAGGATCGGGAAAGGGAGCTCATCGAACTCGTTGACATGGAGGTCGAACGCGGCGAGCTGCCGGGCAACCTGGAGACCGGGCTGGTCCCGGTCGTCGCGCTCCGCGAGCGGATCGAGGGCCGCCGCACGCTCGACGTCACCCGAACGGAAGCACCAGGGTCCGTCGACCTCGGATTCACGAGCGTCGATGCCTACACCGGCCGGATCGAGGCATTCACCGATCACGTCCGGGAACAGACCCGCGGCGGTGAACGGATTCTGGTCGTCACCCAGCAGGCCGCGCGGCTGCGAGAGCTGCTCGAAGATCGCGACCTCTATCCGGCGGCCGGCTTGTTCGTGCCGCGGCAAGCGGAAATCGTCCCCGGCCTGATCATCATCGGCAACCAGCCGGTCGCCCAGGGGTTCACGATCCCGTCGCTGCAGCTCGAGGTCTACGGCGATACCGATCTGTTCGGCGGGCTGCGACAGCGCGTGCGGCGGGGGGTCGTGCGTGCCCGCGCCAACACCTGGACGCTGGACTTCGAACCCGGCGACCTGGTCGTGCACGTCGACCACGGCATCGGGCGGTTCATGGGCATGAAGCTGATGGGCGAGGCCGATGAGCTGCGCGAGTACATGCAGCTCGAGTACGCGGATGGGAACAAGCTGTACATCCCGGTGGAGCATCTCGAGCGCGTCCAGAAGTACGTCGGCGGGGGGGACGCCGACCCGAAGCTGAGCAAGCTCGGCAGCGGCGAATGGGAGCGGGCCAAGCGGAAGGTGCGCGAATCGGTCGAGGAAGTGGCGCACGACCTGCTCGACCTGTACTCGAAGCGGCAGCTCGTCGAGGGACACGCCTTCTCCGAAGACGGTCCCTGGCAGCAGGAACTGGAGCAATCGTTCCCCTACGAGGAGACGACCGACCAGGTGCGCGCGATGGCCGAGATCAAGCAGGACATGGAGGACGCGCGCCCGATGGACCGGTTGCTGGCGGGTGACGTCGGTTTCGGCAAGACCGAGCTGGCGGTGCGTGCGGCGTTCAAGGCGGTCCAGGACTCCAAGCAGGTTGCGATCCTGGTGCCCACCACCGTCCTCGCCCAGCAGCACTATCTGACCTTCCAGGAGCGCTTCCGGCCGTTCCCGGTCAGGGTGGAGATGCTCTCACGCTTCCGCACGGACGCGGAAGCGCACGACATCATCCGGCGGCTCCGAACGGGCGAGATCGACGTCGTCATCGGGACGCATCGCCTGCTGCAGAAGGACGTGCAGTTCAAGGACCTGGGGCTGGTCATCCTGGACGAGGAGCAGCGCTTTGGCGTGATGCAGAAGGAGAAGCTGAAGCAGCTCCGCGCCTCGGTGGACGTCCTCTCGCTGTCGGCGACCCCGATCCCGCGCACCCTGCACATGTCGCTGGCGGGCATCCGCGACCTGTCGGTGATCCAGACTCCACCCGAAGAGCGGCTTCCAATCAAGACGTTCGTGACCGCCGACGACGATGACCTGATCCGCGAGGTGATCCAGCGCGAGCTGCAGCGCGGCGGCCAGGTCTTCTACGTCTACAACCGGGTGCAGACCATCCGCAAGGCGGAGGAGCGGGTGAAGAAGCTCGTTCCGCAGGCCCGCGTGCTGGTCGGCCACGGGCAGATGCCGGAGCACACCCTGGCGGACGTCATGGAGCGTTTCGTGCGCGGCGAGGCGGACGTCCTGGTCTGTTCGACGATCATCGAGTCCGGGCTCGACATCCCGAACGCGAATACGATCATCGTGGTCGACGCGCACCGGATGGGTCTCGCACAGCTCTACCAGCTGCGCGGGCGCGTTGGCCGCGCCGGGCAGCGAGCCTATGCGTACTTCCTGTACAACCCAACCCGGTCGTTCACCGAGAATGCGGACAAGCGGCTCGACGTGATTGCCGAGCTGCACGACCTGGGATCGGGATTCAAGCTGGCTTTGAAGGACCTCGAGATCAGGGGCGCGGGCAATCTGCTCGGGGTCGAGCAGCACGGGGCGATCGCAGCCGTCGGACTCGAGCTGTACAACTCGATGCTCCGCGAGGCGGTCGAGTCGCAGAAGAGCGGTGCGCCGATCGAGATCCCGCCCACGCTCTCGCTGGATCTGCCGCTCGAGCATTTCCTGCCTCGCGAGTACGTGCCGGACGAGAAGCTCCGCCTGCAGGTCTATCAGGACCTGGCCGCGGTCGAAGACGAAGACGCGCTGGAGAACGCGGAGGTCAACCTCAGGGACCGCTTCGGCCAGCCGCCGGGTCCGGTGCGCAACCTGCTCTATGCCCTGCGGGTCAAGCTGCTCGCCCGGCGGGCGCGGTTGACCGCCATCGAAACCGATGGCGACTGGCTCGTGCTGCGGCTGCCGGCCGACTGGTCGGGGGATCCGCGGCGGCTGGAGAGTCAGTTCCGTTCCATCCTGCACGTGCGCTTCGGCAAGGTCCGGATCTCAGTGCGCCAGGCCGGCAAAGAATGGAAGGAGCGCCTGCTCGACGTGCTCGGAGAGGTCGAGCGTCTCGGTCGCCTCGAGGTCGCCGCCGCCGGCTGATCGGGCTCGACTCAGTGGGGGATGTGCGGTGGGCACATGACGCTCAGGCAGCGCGCCGCGTCGAGGTGCGCGGTGGCGCTCGAAGCGACCCAGGCCGTGTCCGTGCCGGGGTTGATCGCGAAACCCAGGTAGACGCGACCGTGCAGTTCGAGCGCCGTCGGCGTGAACGGCTCCGGGCGGGTGTACCCGCAGGACCGTGGCGGGATGCGTTCGACGAGTCGAGTCCACGCCGCCGTCGCGCTGGCGCAGGTCGGCGGCGCGCTGCCCAGGGTGCCGGCCGGCAGGGGGACCCACGGCGATGCCCTGAGTCCGTAGGCGAGCAGCGCGGCGGCGACGGCGGCCACCAGACGTTGAGGCATGGCAACAGGGTTACGATACGCCGGACGAATCGAGCCTGAGGACGCTTCGCGCACGGTCCTTTGGGTAGCCTATGCAGCCAATGGCTGCGGATCATCCGATCGAAGCTGAGGGGCTGGTCAAGCACTTCGGGAAGACGCGGGCCCTGGATGGTGTTGACCTGGCCGTCGCCGAGGGAACCGTGCTCGCGCTGCTCGGGCCGAACGGTGCCGGCAAGACGACCGCCGTCCGCATCCTGACGACCCTGCTCAAGCCGGACGCCGGGCGCGCCATGGTCGCCGGGTTCGACGTGGTACGGGAACCGGACCGGATCAAGTCGCAGATCGGCCTGGCGGGACAGTCCGTCGCCATCGACGAATATCTGACCGGGTTCGAGAACCTGGAGATGATCGGGCGCCTGTACCATCTGTCCGCCCGGGACGCCAGACGGCGTGCACAAGAGCTGCTCGTGCAATTCGACCTGGTGGATGCGGCCCATCGCACGGCGAAGACCTATTCGGGCGGCATGCGCAGGCGGCTGGATCTGTCGGCCTCGCTGGTCGCGCTTCCCCCGGTCCTCTTCCTCGACGAGCCGACCACCGGGCTGGACCCGCGCAGCCGTCGCCAGATGTGGGACGTGATCAGCTCCCTCGTGGGCGAGGGTTCGACGATTCTGCTCACCACGCAGTACCTCGAGGAAGCGGACGAGCTGGCGAGCCGGATCGCGGTCGTCGACTCCGGCAAGGTGATCGCCGAAGGCACCTCCGACGAGTTGAAGAACCGGATCGGCGGCCACCGGATCGAGATCGCCGTGGCCCGCGACGCCGACCTCCCGCGCGCGGCCGAGCTGACCCGCCGGCTGCTCGGGAGCGAGGTGACCGTGGACCGCCAGCAGCGTCGCATCTCCGGGCCCTTCGCGGACGGGTCGAGTCAACTCGCCCCGCTCGTCCGCGAGTTCGACGCTGCCGGGATCCCGATCGTGGATCTCCTCTTCCACCGGCCGAGCCTGGACGATGTCTTCCTCACGCTGACCGGGCACCAGGCGGAGGCAGAGGAGCACCCCGCACCGGCGTCGCGCTGGGGGCGGCGGGCGAGCTGATGGCTCTGACATCCCCCGGGGCGGTCGCGGGCACCCACTATCGCCCCATCACCGGGCGGCCCCGGATCGTCTGGGCGGTCCTCGATGCGATGGTGCTGGCGAGGCGCAGCGTGCTGCAGACGCTGCGCGTGCCCGAGTTGATCGTGTTCGTCACCATCCAGCCGGTCATGTTCGTGCTGCTCTTCCGCTATGTCTTCGGCGGCGCTATCAACGTGCCGGGGGGACAGTACGTCAACTTCCTCATGCCCGGGATCTTCGTCCAGACCGTGGCGTTCGGCGGCGTCACGACCGGCATCGGCCTCGCCGCCGACATGCAGCAAGGACTGATCGACCGATTCCGGTCGCTGCCGATGGCGTCGTCCGCCGTCCTCACCGGCCGGACGGTGGCCGACCTGGCGCGCAACCTATTTACGGTCGTGATCATGCTGATCGTGGGATTCCTGGTGGGCTTCCGACCCCAGGGGACGGTGTTCGAGTTCCTGCTCGGCATCGCGGTGCTGATGGGGATCAGCTTCGCCTTCTCCTGGATCTCGGCCTTCATCGGCCTGCTGGTCCGGAGTGTGGAGGCGGCCCAATCAGGCGGATTCATCTGGCTGTTCCCGCTGACGTTCGCCTCGAGCGCCTTCGTGCCGGTCAATACGATGCCCAGCTGGCTGCAGGCGTTTGCCAGGCACAATCCGGTTTCCGTGCTGTCGGACTCTCTCCGGGGACTGTTCCACGTGAACCCGCTGCTGACCACGGCCGACACGCGCTGGGCGTTGATCCAGTCGATGCTGTGGATCGCCGGCATCTTGATCGTCTTCATCCCGATCTCGGTGCTGCGTTACCGGACCGCCACGGCCCGGTAGGGGGAACGAGCACGCTTCGCTAGGATGGGCGAGGTGACCCGCCCTCCTGCGGAGTTCGACGTCCTCGGCAGGCCGAGGAAGAGGCCCTAACCGAACATGGACGGGCGATTCCTCGCCTACCTGGCGGTCATCACGCTCCTGATCGTCATCCCCGGCCCGGACATGCTCATGGTGACGCGCACCGTGCTGCGCTCGGGGCGCCGGGCGGCCTCGCTGGTCAGCATCGGGATCGGGGCAGGCAGCGTGCTCTGGGCCTGCGCGTCGGCGGTCGGGATCGCGGTCCTCCTCGAGCGATCCGTGATCGCGTTCACGGTGCTCAAGATCGCGGGTGGGCTGTACCTTGCGTTCCTGGGGCTGCGGAGCCTGCTGGCGCACGGCCCCGCGCGCTCAGCCAGTGGGCCGGCCGTGCCCGTGCCGGTCGGGACCCGGGCCGCCCTGGCTCAGGGAATCGCCACCAACCTGCTCAACCCCAAGGCGGGCGTGATCTTCGCCACCGTGGTGCCACAGTTCATCCGCCCTGGCGATCCGATCGTCCGGCTTGCGGCGATGCTGCTCGCCTTCGAGATCATCCTGCTGGTCTGGCTGCACGTCTACGCGGCCGCCGTCGGCGGGGCGGGACGGAGCCGCGCCGGCACCAGCCTTCGGCGGGCGTTCGAACGGATTGCCGGCGCGGTGCTGCTCGGACTTGGCATCCGCCTCGCGTTTGAGCGACGATAGGCGGCTGGATGCGCCACTTAAAGCGCGAGGTCATCGAACGCACGCAGCGTGAATACGATGCCCTCGACCGGACCGTGCGGCGGCTGCGCCCGTCGGATTGGCGGCGTACGCCGCCGCGATCGGATACCGACGATCCGTGGACCGTCAAGGACGTCCTCGTCCACATCACATACTGGAAGGAGCACAGCGCGCGCGTCTTTCGCGGGGAGAAGCGGCCGCCCGAGTTGCGCGGGCTCGATGTGAATGCGATCAACGCCCTGATCTACCGGCGCTGGCGCGGCAAGTCCCCGGCCGCCGTCATCGCCTATCACCGTGCCACGCAGCGAGAGGTCCTGCGCCTGTTGCGGGAGAGGCCGCAGGCGTGGTTCTCCCAGAAGGAGCACGCGCCCGATTGGCCGGGTGACTTCGGCCACCATTCGCGGCGTCACCGGATGCAGGATATCGCCGCCGTGGTGCCGGTCACGTGACGGGAGTCTTGCGTGCTGATGGACGTCACCCGCAGCATGCTGTCGCTGATCGTGGTGCCCGCCCGGATGTCCGTGGCGGCGGCCAGGATCGAAACCGGACGAGGACTGTTCGCGCGTGCGCTCCCGGCAACCGCAAGCGCATAGCCGGCCAGGGCCAGGAAGATGAGGAGGCCTCCGAGCGCGGCCCAGCGCCATCGCTGTTGGACGGCCATCGCGATCGATCGCTGCTGGGTCGCGCGCTCAGGCGAGAGCAGTTTCATGGTGTTACCGGCACTCCTTCTCACAGGACCCCGGAATTTACACCATCAAGCGCGACTCGATTAAAGCGAGCAACGATTAGGGCTTTTGTCCCAACTTAGCAGGACCAAGACCCTTAATGCCAACGCAACGCTCGCCTATTCTGCTAACGCGATGGCAAGTTCTGTCGGTCTCACAAGACTAGTGCCAGTCGGCATTGTTGGCTTTGTGCTTGCGGGTTGTGGCCTGTTCAGCACTCCCAGCGCAACTCCGACGCCAACGCCGGTGTCGTCGCTGGCGCCCGCCGATTCCACAGCACCTGCGGCAGGGGTCTGTCAAACTCAGTCGGGAGCGGTGGTCACGATTACGCTGATGCCAGACGTACCCAGTCCTCGGTGCGTCAAGGTGACGCCAGATCAACACCTGCGACTGGTCAATGGAGTGAGTACAGCTGTCCAAGTATCGTTGGGCGGGCGGACAGTGACGGTGCCTGTCGGTGGATCGGTGGAGATACCAGAACGATTTGGGGACTACCTGGCCCGCGGAGATCACCTGATCCGAGCGCCGAACCTGTACGCAGGAGGATCGGCAGGCGAGGTGTATCTACCCTAGTTCCGGCGCTTCCGGGTTTTCCGTGGGATGGCAGCGTTGTTCAAGGCTCGGGGAAGCCCGAGGCTCACCTTGTGCAAGCGGGCCACGGCGTCGTCGGCGATGAGCGGGTCGGAGCGGCCAACCAGCGCGAGCTGATAGACGCATACCCTTCACTGGTTGCATCCCGCCATGACCGCATCCGCCCGAGGTCGCGGCCCTCGCTGATATGGTGGGCCGATGGCCGACCATGCGGCGGTGGTGAATGTCTCGCGCTACCGGCCGGCCCAGGGGAAGCGAGACCAGCTGCTTGCCGCAATGAAGACGATGGCGCAGCGGGCCGCCCAGGCGAAGGGGTGCTTCGGCGCCCAGGCCTGTGCTTCGGATCGCGACCATGAGGATCTCGTCGCCGTCTCACGGTGGGAATCGCGCCAGGCGCTGGAGGCCTTCGCGAGCACCGCGGCCTCGGCGGCCGAGCAGGATCATCTCAAGAACCTGCTGCACGGGCCCGCCGACCGGGAGAACCTGACGCCCTTCTAGCGACCCCCCCGACCCGCTACGGTCCGGGAAACCACTCCTTGAAGGCACCGGCCAGCTGGG
>DASQGL010000027.1:0-31005 GCA_035632635.1 Candidatus Limnocylindrales bacterium | reverse complement strand
CGGTTGCCGACCTGGTCGTGGTTCTGCAGATAGCCGAAAAAGCGGGTGCCGGCCAGCCCGGCCGGCTCGCGCCCGTGCCGGCGGCGGCGAACGGCCGAGTAGCGCCCCCTAAAGACGAAGGCGTGGCGCAGCGCGTCGGCCAGGTCAGAGAGCCGGCCAAAGTCCTGGTAGTAGCCGCTGCGCTCGCCGGTCAGCACGGCGTGCAGCGCGTGATGGAAGTCGTCGCTCCACTGGGCGTCGAGACCGTAGCCGCCGGCGTCGGGGGGGCGCAGCAGGCGCGGGTCGTTGAGGTCCGACTCGGCGATCACCAGCAGCCGGCGCCCCGCCTGCGCCTCGAGCGCCGCCACCCTCTGCCGCAACTCCTCGAGGAGGTGCAGCGCCGACGTGTCGACGATCGCGTGCACGGCGTCCAGCCGCAGGCCATCGCAGTGGTAATCCCGCAACCACATGAGCGCGTTCTCGATGAAGAACTCGCGCACCGGATCGCTGTCCGGCCCATCCAGGTTGACGGCGGGACCCCAGGGAGTGCGATAGCGATCGGTGAAGTAGGGACCGAAGCGGTCGAGGTAATTGCCGACCGGGCCGAGGTGGTTGTAGACGACGTCGAGGATGACGGCGAGCCCCCGGCGGTGCAGCGCGTCGACCAGCCGCTGCAGTCCTCGGGGCCCGCCGTAGGCGTGGTGGGGCGCATACAGGTCGACCCCGTCGTAGCCCCAGTTCCGGCGTCCGGAGAACTCCGCGACCGGCATCAGCTCGACCGCGGTGATGCCGAGCTCGGCCAGGTGGTCCAGGTGCTCCACCACCCCATCGAACGTGCCGGCCTGGCTGAAGGTCCCGACATGGAGCTCGTAGACGACGGCATCGGCGAGATCGAGGCCGCGGAAGCCGCCGTCCGACCAGGCGAAGGCTGCGTGGTCGATCGTCCGCGACGGTCCCAGTGGTCCCTGCGGCTGCCACGGCGAGCGCGGATCCGGCAGGGGCTCGCCGCCGTCCAGGCGGAAGGCGTAATCCGTCCCCGGCTCCAGCGCGACCGGCGCCTCGAACCACCCGCCGTCGAGGGCGTGCATCGGCACCCGCCTCGCCGCGACCTGCAAGGCGACGGCCCTGGCGCGCGGCGCCCAGACGCGCAGGGGTTCAGCCATCGCACGTCAGCAGGGCGACCGGGAATCGCGCCAGCAGCCGGTCGAGCGCCACTGCCCCCTCCAGCGCGACCTCGCCGGTGAGCTCGTTGCGCCAGCGGCCCGGTGGCAGCCGCAGGCCGGTATCGCGAAATCCGCCTGCCAGTCCCATGACGAGCCGCGGCACGACCGTGATCGCGCCCGCCCCACGCTGGAAGGCGACCACCCGATCGCGCTCGCCTCCCTCCGCTGCCAGCGGCGTATACGTTCCCTGCGGCCCGAAGCACTCGGGCAGGCGCCGGCGCAGCGCAAGCGCCCGGGCGGTGAGGAGCAGTTTGGGCACGCCCTCCTCGGCGCGGGCCATCGCGGCCTCCGGGGTCAGCCGGTCCAGCTCCGCGAGCAGCCGGTCGCGCCCGGTGAAATCGACCGGTTCGCGGTTGTCCGGGTCGACCAGGGTCAACGACCAGAGCTCCGTGCCCTGGTAGACGTCGGGCACCCCGGGCGCGGTCAGGGTGAGCAGCTTGAGGCTGAGCGCGTTCACCCGACCCGGGGGGATGAGCGGCTCCGTGAAGGCGGCCAGGTCGTCCTGGAACCAGCGGTCTGCCCCGATCGCCTCGATGAAGGCGGCCAGCGCCCCTTCGTACTCGGCATTCGGCTCGAGCCAGGACGTGTGCCGCTTGGCCTCGCGAACGGCCTTCTGCATGTAGCCCCACAGCCGGCTCGCGCCGATCGGATGGGCGCCGTAGAGCGTCTGGTAGAGGAGGTACTCGGTGTTGCGGTCGGGATAGGGGCCCCGCCGGTGTCGCGCGTTATGCGCCACCCAGCCCGCGACCGCCGCCTGCCAGCGGCCCGGGATCTCGGAGAGGAGAGCCAGTCGCGCGCGCACGTCCTCGCTGCGCTTGGTGTCGTGGGTCGAACTGGCCACCATGGTCCCCGGCCAGCGGCGCTGGGTGGCGAGGTTGTGGGCGTGGTACTCGTCGAGCGGGACGCCGAAGCGACCCGGGTCGGAGCCCACCTCGTTCAGGCAGACGAGGCGGTGGTAGCGGTAGAAGGCCGTGTCCTCCACCGCCTTCGCGGTCACCGGTCCCGTCGTCTGCTGGAACCGGGCGACGAACTCCTCTTCCTCGCTGCCGCGCAGCCGCAGCCGGAGCAGGTCCCTAAGGAAGGCGAACAGCCCGTGGTCGAGGTGCGGCAGGCACCGCTCCGCCTCCCCCACCGCCCGCTCGATCACGGCGACGTCCTGGTCGCGGGGCGGCTCGGACGGCCGGACGTAGGTCCGGTAGACCGGGAAGCAGGCGATCACCTCGCGCAGCGCCTGCTCGAGCTCGCGGCGCGTGTAGTCGCGAGAGCGGCGGTGCTTCTCGCACACGGCGCCCAGGAGTGCCAGCAGCCGGCGGACGTCGCTGCCGAGCAGCTCCCGCATGACCAGGTGCTTGCAGGCGTAGGCGACCTGGGCGAACGCGTCCCGCTCACCGGTCAGCTCCTGGTAGAGCGCGGTCAACGGGCGCTCGCCCGACGGATCGATCAGCAGCCCGGTCACCAGCCGCGCGGCGTCATACCCGGTGGTCCCGTCCACCGGCCAGTCCTCGGGCAGGGGCTCGCCCGGGGCGAGGATCTTCTCCACCACGATCCATGCGGTGGGCGCCGCCCGGCGCAGGCGGTCGAAATACTCGCGAGGATCGCGCAGGCCGTCCGGGTGGTCGACCCGGATCCCATCCAGCACCCCTTGCCGAAGCCAGGCGAGCACGAGGCGATGCGTGTCCAGAAAGACGAGCGAATCGGAGACGCGGATGCCGGCCAGCGTGTTGATGTCGAAGAAGCGGCGATAGTCCAGGTCCCAGGCGGCCGTCTGCCAGCGAGCCAGTCGGTAGTGCTGGAGCTCCAGGACTGCGTCGAGCCGGTCGGGATCGGCATTGATCGCGGCGAGGACGCCGTCCAGCGACGACGCCAACGCGGGATGCAACCGAAGGAGCGTGGCCAGCCGGCGCCGAGCGGCAGCCAGCAGCTCGTGGCGCTGCTCGGACGCCTCCCGGTCGAGCGGGCCGGGTTCGGGCAGGTGCTGCAGCGCGTCCGCGATCGCCTCCCACCCTTCGGGCGCCGCCGGGACCGAGCGAAGCAGGTGACCGAGCGACCGCGGCGAGAGCGGGAACCGATGGTCGGAGTAGCGGAGGCGGAAGCTGGCGGCCTGCCGCTCGAGACGGAGCTGGCCGGCTTCCAGCACGCGACCGTAATGGTCGGCCAGGACCGGGACCAGGATCAGGTCCTTGAGCCGGGGTTCCGGCGGGTCCCAGGCGACGTCGAAGTAGCGCGCGTACCGGCTGGACGGCCCGTTCTCCAGGACGTCCCACCACCAGGGGTTCTCGGGACCGGTGATCGCCATGTGGTTGGGCACCACGTCGAGCACCTGGCCGAGGCCCGCCTCCCGCAGCCTCGCCTGCAGCCGCTCGTAACCGGCGGGGCCGCCCAGATCGTCGTTGACCCGGGTCGGATCGACCACGTCGTACCCGTGGGTGCTGCCGGGCGCGGCCTGCAGCAGCGGCGAAAGATAGACGTGCGTCACACCCAGCCGGGCGAGGTAGCCGGCGATCTCCGCGGCGGCATCGAAGCCGAAGTCCGGGTGCAGCTGCAGCCGGTAGGTGGCGGCGACCGGTTGGCGCTCAGTCAATCCGCCGGAGGACCATCAGGGAGCGGGGCGCGAGTTCGACCCGGTCGCCGCCATCGAAGCGCTCATCGCTGAGCCCGAGCAGGGGCGTCGCCGTGTCGAGCACCTTCGCCCAGCGCCGCCCGACGCCGCCGTCGAGGAGTGTGAACGCCAGCCGCTCATGATGGGCGTTGAAGAGCATGAGGAAGCTGTCATCGACCACGCGTTCGCCCTGGACCTCGTTGCTCGGGATCGCCTCGCCGTTGAGGAACACCATCATGGACCGGGCGAAGCCGGCCGCCCAGTCGTCCTCCGACATCTCGCGGCCCTGCGGCGTGAACCATCCGATGTCCTTGCCGCCCGAGCCATGGATGGGTTGCCCCTGGAACCACCGGCGCCGCCGGAAGACCGGGTGCGCCCGGCGCAGCGCCATCAGCCGGCGGGTGTACTCGAGGAGGACCCGGTCGACCCTGCGCCAGTCGTACCAGGAGATCTCGTTGTCCTGGCAGTAGGCGTTGTTGTTGCCGCGCTGGGTCCTCCCCATCTCGTCGCCCCCGAGCATCATGGGGACACCCTGCGACAGCATCAGGGTGGTCAGGAAGTTCCGCTTCTGCCGCTCGCGCAGCGCCTTGATCTCCGGGCTGCGGGTCGGCCCTTCGCGGCCGCAATTCCAGGACCGGTTGTAGCTCTCGCCGTCCTGGTTGCCCTCCCCGTTCGCCTCGTTGTGCTTCTCGTTGTAGGAGACCAGGTCCTGCAGGGTGAACCCATCGTGCGCGGTAACGAAGTTGATGCTGGCGTAGGGACGGCGCCCGCTCGCCTCGTACAGGTCCGAGGAGCCGGTGAGCCGGTAGGCGAACTCCGCGAGCGTCCCGGGCTCGCCGCGCCAGTAGTCGCGCACGCAGTCCCGGAACTTGCCGTTCCATTCCGACCACAGCACCGGGAAGTTCCCCACCTGGTAGCCGCCCTCGCCGACGTCCCAGGGCTCGGCGATCAGCTTCACCTGGCTGATGATCGGATCCTGCTGGATCAGGTCGAAGAAGGCCGACAGGCGATCGACGTCGTGCAACTCGCGCGCGAGGGTCGCGGCGAGATCGAAGCGAAAGCCGTCGACGTGCATCTCCTGCACCCAGTAGCGCAGGCTGTCCATGATCAGCTGCAGCACGTGGGGATGGCGCATGTTGAGGCTGTTGCCGGTCCCCGTGTAATCCATGTAATGCCGCGGGCTGTCCTGCATGAGCCGGTAATAGGCCGCATTGTCGATCCCGCGGAAGCAGAGCATCGGGCCGAGGTGGTTCCCCTCCGCGGTGTGGTTGTAGACCACGTCGACGATCACCTCGATGCCGGCAGCGTGGAGGGTCTTGACCATCTGCTTGAACTCGGTCACCTGCTCGCCGCCCTGCCCGCTCGCGCTGTAGCCGTTGTGGGGCGCGAGATAGCCGATCGAGTTGTATCCCCAGTAATTCCGCAGGCCCTTTGAGACCAGGCGATCGTCGTGGACGAACTGGTGGACCGGGAGGAGCTCGACCGCCGTCACCCCCAGCCGGGTCAGGTGCTCGATCGCGTCCCGATGGGCCAGGCCGGCATAGGTGCCTCGCAGCCGTTCAGGGATCCCCGGGTGGCGGTAGGTGAAGCCCTTGACGTGCGTCTCGTAGATGACGGTCTCGTGCCAGGGGGTTTTGGGCGACCGGTCGCCGCTCCAATCGAAGTGGGGATGGACCACGACCGAGCGGGGCACGAAGGGAGCGCTGTCGCGGTCATCGGGCGTGAGGTCGAGGTCGGGCTCGTGCAGCCGGTAGGGGAAGACGGCGTCGTCCCATTGGACCTCGCCATCGACGGCGCGGGCGTAGGGATCGAGCAGCAGCTTGGCGGGGTTGCAGCGCAGGCCGCGCTCGGGCGCGTAGGGGCCGTGAACCCGAAAGCCGTAGCGCTGGCCGGGGCGCACGCCCGGCAGGTAGCCGTGCCAGCAGAGCGCCGTCTGCTCGGCGAGATCGACTCGGGTCTCCTCGCCGTCCGGCGAGAACAGGCAGAGCTCGACCCGCTCGGCCGCCTCGCTGAAGATCGAGAAGTTCGTGCCCCGACCGTCATAGGTCGCGCCAAGCGGGTAGGGCTGGCCCAACCAGACACGCACGCGCCATCCCTCCTCGTTCGCGAAGCATCCCTGAGAGATGCGGATTTTTTGACAGCGGGACTGACGCGTATGATATCGCACCGACATGGGAGAGACGCCGCAGCCGGCTGCGTGGGGGATCGTGCCCGAATACTGGGACATGGGCGGGACCCGGCACCAGCCTGGACCCGCCACGATCGCCGGGATCCTTCAGGCGATGGGAGCCGAGGCCGAGCGGCCATCGCCGGCGCCGGGTGTGCTCATGGTCCGCCGGGGCGATCCGCGCCCGATCGACGCCCCGGGTGAACTCGAAACCGAAGACGGCCGCCGGCGCCCGGTGGAGGACCGCCTGCCGGCCGACCTGCTCCCCGGCTATCACACGCTCCACCCGCGGCAGGGGGGAGCATCCATTCGGGTGATCGTGAGTCCGGGCACCTGTTTCCTGCGCGACGATCTGCGGACCTGGGGCCTGGCCCTGCAGCTGTACGCGCTGCGATCGCGGCACAGCTGGGGCGTCGGCGACCTGGCCGATCTGCGGCGCTTCGCCGGCTTCGCCCGGCACGACCTGGGCGCCGGCATGACCCTGCTCAACCCGCTCCATGCCGGAACGCCCGGCGTGCCCCAGCAGCCCAGCCCCTACTTCGCATCGAGCCGCGAGTTTCGCAATCCCCTGTACCTGCGGGTGGACGAGGTGCCCGGCGCCCGGCGGCTCCGGGACCGGCTGAGGGCGCTGGGCGAGGCCGGACGGCGGCTGAACGCGGCCCGCGTGATCGATCGCGACGCCGCCTACCGGCTCAAGCTCGAGGCGCTCGAAACCCTGTGGGGGGACTTTCGGGGCGACGCGCGCTTCACCGCATACTGCGAGCGAGAGGGCGACGCGCTCACCCGGTACGGCACCTTCTGCGTCCTGGCGGAACGCCTCGGACCACAGTTCCGGCGCTGGCCCCCCGAGCTGCGCCACCCGGCGGATCCGGCGGTCGAGGCGTTCACGCGGGCGAACGCGCGCCGGGTCGACTTCCATCGATGGCTGCAGTGGCTGCTCGACGAGCAGCTCCAGCGGGCCGGCGCCCAGCTGCCCCTGATCGCCGACCTCGCGGTCGGCGTCGACCCGGACGGCGCGGACGCCTGGGCCCTGCAGGACGTGCTGGCGAGCGGGGTGCGGGTGGGCGCGCCCCCGGACGCCTTCTCCCCCGACGGCCAGGACTGGGGCGTGCCGCCTTTCGACCCCTGGAAGCTGCGCCAGGCCGCCTACGAGCCCTTCATCCGGATCGTGCGCGCAGCCTTCCGCTCCGCGGGCGGCGTGCGCCTCGACCACGTCATGGGTCTCTTCCGCCTCTACTGGATCCCTCCCGGGGTCGCGGCGAGCGAAGGGGCCTACGTCCGGTACCCGGCCTCCGACCTGCTCGACATCCTGGCGCTCGAAAGCACGCGGGCGGGCGCGCTCGTGGTGGGCGAAGACCTGGGGACGGTCGAAGACGAGACGCGCGCGGAGCTGGCCCGGCGGCGGGTGCTGTCCTACCGGCTCCTCTGGTTCGAGGACCGGCCGCCCGAAGCATACCCGCTCGCGGCGCTGGCCGCGATCACGACGCACGACCTGCCGACCGTCGCCGGGGTCTGGACCGGCGCCGACGCACGCGCCCAGGTCGCTGCCGGCCTTCGGCCCAGCCCGGGGGCCGAGGAGGCGATGGTGCGCCGGCTGCAGGAGGTCACCGGACTCCCGAGGGAGGCGCCGGTCGGGGACGTGATCGCGGCCGCCTATGCGGCGCTGGCCCGGGCGCCCTCCCAGCTGGTCGCCGCGACGGTCGAGGACGCGCTGGCCGTCGAAGAGCGGCCCAACATGCCCGGCACGACGGACGAATGGCCGAACTGGTCGCTGGCGCTCCCGCTCACGCTCGAGGAGATCATGCGCGATCCGCGGTTGCGCCGGCTTTCGACCGCGCTCGCGCGTTAGCCCGCGGCCGGCTTGAAGAAGACCGCACCGAGCGGGGGCAGCGTGGCCATGATGGAGTGGCGGTGTCCATGCCAGCCGAGCGGCGAGGCGGTGACCCCGCCCAGGTTGCCCTGGCCGCTGCCGCCGTACTCGCGGGCGTCGCTGTTGAGCAGCTCCTTCCAGAAGCCGGCGGCGGGCACCCCGATGCGGTAGTTGTGCCGGGGGACGGGCGTGAAGTTGAAGGCGGCGACGATGGTGTCCGCGGGCGCGCGTCCACGGCGGAGCAGCGCGATCACACTCTGCTCGGAGTCGTTGCAGTCGATCCAGCTGAAGCCGGCCGGATCGAAGTCGAGCTCGGAGAGCGCCGGCTCCCGGCGCAGCAGCCGGTTGAGATCCTGGACCCAGCGCTGCACCCCCCGGTGGGCCTCTGATCGCAACGCCTCCCACTCGACGCTGCCGTCGTGGTTCCACTCCCCGCGCTGACCGAACTCGCCGCCCATGAAGAGCAGCTTCTTGCCGGGCTGCGCGTACATGTAGCTGAACAGCAGGCGGAGGTTCGCGAACTTCTGCCAGTCGTCCCCCGGCATCTTGCCCAGCAGCGATCCCTTGCCGTAGACGACCTCGTCATGGGAGAGCGGGAGCATGTAGTTCTCGGTGAACGCGTAGAGCATGCGGAAGGTCAGGCGGTCCTGGTGGTACTTGCGATGGACCGGCTCGTGGCGCATGTAGTCGAGCGTGTCGTGCATCCATCCCATGTCCCATTTCATGCCGAAGCCGAGGCCGCCGACGTAGGTCGGGCGGGAGACCATCGGCCACGCGGTGGACTCCTCGGCGATCGTCTGGACGTCGGGGTGATTCTGGTAGACCGCCGTGTTGAACTGGCGGAGCAGGTCGATCACCGCGAGGTTCTCGCGCCCGCCGTACCGGTTTGGCACCCACTCGCCGGCTTTGCGCGAGTAATCGAGGTAGAGCATGGAGGCCACGCCATCGACTCGCAGGCCGTCGGCGTGGTACCGGTCGAGCCAGAAGAGCGCGCTGCTCAACAGGAAGCTGCGCACCTCGTGACGCCCGTAATTGAAGATGTAGCTGCCCCAGTCCGGGTGGAACCCCTGGCGGGGGTCGTCGTGCTCGTAGAGGTGGGTCCCGTCGAAGAGTCCCAGCGCGTGGCTATCCGTGGGGAAATGGGAGGGCACCCAGTCGAGGATCACGCCGATGCCGCGCTGGTGCAGGTAGTCGACGCAGGCCATGAAGTCCTGCGGCGTCCCGTAGCGCGCAGACGGCTGAAAATAGCCGGTCGTCTGGTACCCCCAGGATCCGAAGAAGGGGTGCTCCATGACCGGCAGGAACTCGACGTGGGTGAAGCCCATCTCCTCCACGTAGTCGGCCAGCCGGGTGGCCAGCTCGCGATAGCTCAAGGAGCGATACCCCTCCTCGGCCACCCGCATCCACGACCCGATGTGGACCTCGTAGACGAGGAACGGCGCATCGAGCGCGTTCCGGCTGTCCCGCGACGCCATCCAGCGCTGGTCCTTCCACTCGTAGTCGAGATTCCAGACGATCGAGGCGCTCTTGGGCGGGATCTCGCCGAAGAACGCGTACGGATCGGATTTCTCCAGCACCTGTCCGGTCCGGGTCGTGATCAGGTACTTGTAGAGCGCCCCGTGCTCCGCCCCGGGGACGTAGCCTTCCCAGATGCCCGACTGGCCGCGCGGCTTCAACGGCGTCGCGCCCGGTCGCCAGCCGTTGAACGGCCCGACGACCGAGACCGCGGACGCGTTGGGGGCCCAGACCGCGAAGTACGTGCCGGAGCGGCCCTCGACCGAAACCGGGTGGGCGCCCAGCTTGTCGTAGAGCCGGTAGTGCGTCCCCTCGTTGAAGAGGAAGAGGTCGTCCTCGCTGAGCAGGCTGACGTCCGAGGTGATCATGGCTTTGACGTCAGGCTAGCATTGCCCATCAGATCGAGCAGCCCGCGGAGCGGCAGATCGACCCAATCGGGACGGTTGTTCAGCTCGTAGCGAAGCTCGTAGAGCGCTTTCTCCAGGAGCAGCACCTGCAGCAGCCAGGCGATCTCCTCCTCGGAGCCGTTCATGAACGTCGCGCCGCTCACGGTCTGGCGATACGCAGCGAGGAACGCCTGGCTGACCGCCCCGACCCAGACCCGCGACCAGGGCTGCATCTCCTCGTGCCGGTCGCGCTCGTGAAGGCCCGCGTAGGCGGCGTATTCGAAGGAGCGCAGCATGCCGGCGACGTCCCTGAGCGCCCAGCGCTTCAGCCGCCGCTCGGCAAGCGTCCGATCAGGCTCGCCCTCGAAGTCGATGATGACGAAGTCGTCGGTGACCCGCAGCACCTGGCCCAGGTGGTAGTCCCCGTGACAGCGGATCCGGCGGGCCGAGATCGGACGGTCGAGCGCGCTGCGCAGGAGCGCCTCGATCTGCGCCTGGAGTCCGAGGACGGACCGGGCGCGATCCCCCACCGTGGCCGGCAGCCGATCCAGCTGCTGGCGGAGCAGCTGGAAGACGTCGCCCGACAGCCGGCGGACCGACTGGTAGAAGGAGCGCTGGTCCAGCTTCGTCGTCGGCTCGGGGACGAAGTCCGGGTCGTCCGCGTCGGAGGCCAGCGCGAGATGGAGCTCACCGGTCCGCCGTCCGAGCAGCGCCGCGGCCTGCAGGTACTCGCCCACGATCTCGACGCGGGGCGTGCCCGAGGCCCTCGAATAGAACTCGGCGAGCTCGTTCAGCGTGTAGCTCCAGGCGTCGCCCTGGTTGGGGACGTAGGCGGTCAGCACCGCCAGGGTGCGACCCTCGCCCCGAGCCGGCCGGTACTCCAGGCTGCCCCCGACCGGAGCGATCTGGCGGAAGGTCGTGCGCTCGGTCAGGAACCGGCCGATCTCCAGCTCCGGGTTGATCCCGGCCTCGACCCGCCGGAAGACCTTGAGAATCAGGCGCTCGCCGAAAACGACCGACGAGTTCGATTGCTCGGCCCGCGCCGGCGCGACCTCGAGCTGGTCGCTGCGCGCGTGCAGCTCTTTGAAGGCCCGCGTCTGCACCCCGGTGAGGACCCCGAAGGCCCCCTTCAGCCGGCGCCGACGCGCGATCGTTTGAAGGAGGAGCTGGCAGAAGCCCGGGTCGGCCAGGGCGTCGTAGATCAGACCCAGGCCGTCCGGGCCCTCGACCCGGGCGACCAGCGCGTCGGGGGACCTCGCTTCCAGGGAGCCGTCCCGATCCTGGGCGTAGGCGAGGGGCACGGCGTAGGTCTCCTGCTCGCCCTCGACGTACTCGACGTCGACCAGGCAGAGCCGGGCCGCGCCGCCGGCCCACGGCATGGGGATGATCTCGCCGACGTGGGCCGACTTGATGCGCCGCGCCTTCCCGCCGAACCAGCGTCGCTGCCGCAGGAAGGTGGGCAGCATGAGCTCCTGCCGCACGCGCTGGCGCGGCGCGATCACCTCCTCCCAGGACTCCTTCACGCCCACGATCGGCAGGTGGGCCCCGGGGCGGGGCAGGTCGGTGGTCACGGTCAGGGCGGCACGCGCCTCCAGCGCGAACCAGTAGAAGGCGTGCGGGCCGAGGGTCAGGAAGTAGGGCCGCTCGGTAATCACGGGGAGCTCGGTCCGGCCCCAGAGCTCGATCGGGGTCTGGCCCGCGTAGGCCGCGAGGTCGAGCTCCGCGGCCTGGGTGAAGCGCGACAGATTCGCCACCACCAGGATCTGCTCGCCCTTGAAGCTGCGGATGAAGGCGAGCAGCTTTCGATTCTCGGACCGGACCAGCTCGAACGTTCCCCGGCCGAACGCCTTGTACTGCTTGCGCAGACCGATCAGCCGGCGGGTCCAGTTGAGCAGCGAGTACGGGTTGGCCCGCTGCGCCTCCACGTTGACCGCCTCGTAGTGGTACTCGGGGTCGACGATCACCGGCAGGAAGAGCCGCTGGCGGTTCGCGCCCGAGAACCCGGCATTGCGATCGGGACTCCACTGCATCGGGGTCCGGACGCCGTTGCGGTCGCCGAGGTAGATGTTGTCGCCCATCCCGATCTCGTCGCCGTAGTAGAGCACGGGCGTGCCGGGGAGCGAGAAGAGCAGCGCGTTCATGAGCTCGATCCGGCGGCGGTTGTTGCCCAGCAACGGCGCCAACCGGCGCCGGATGCCCAGGTTGATGCGCGCCTCCGGATCCTGGGTGTAGACCTGGTACATGTAGCCGCGCTCTTCGTGGGTCACCATCTCGAGGGTCAGCTCGTCGTGGTTGCGCAGAAAGAGCGCCCACTGCGCGGAGTCCGAGATGGCCGGCGTCTGGGCCAGGATGTCCACGATCGGGAAGCGGTCCTCCATCCGGATGGCCATGAACAGCCGGGGCATGAGCGGGAAATGGAAAGCCATGTTGCACTCGGCGCCCTGGCCGAGGTACGCGACCGCATCCTCCGGCCACTGGTTCGCTTCCGCGAGCAGCATTCGGTTTCGGTAGCGGCTGTCGATGTGCTTGCGGAGCTGACGCAGCAGGGCGTGGGTCTCCGGCAGGTTTTCGCAGTTGGTCCCCTCGCGCTCGTAGAGGTAGGGCACGGCGTCGAGCCGCAGCCCATCGATCTCCATGTCCATCCAGAAGTCGACGGCCCGGTGGATCTCCTTGACCACCTGCGGGTTGTCGAAGTTCAGATCCGGCTGGTGACTGTAGAACCGGTGCCAGTAGTAGGCGCCGGCGACGTGGTCCCAGGTCCAGTTCGAGATCTCGAAGTCCTTGAAGATGATCCGGGCATCCTGGTACTTCTGGTTCGTCGTGCTCCAGACGTAGTAGTTGCGGAAGGCGCTTCCCGGGGGCGCGCGCCGGGCCCGCTGGAACCAGGGGTGCTGATCGGAGGTGTGGTTGCAGACGAGCTCGGTGATGACGCGCATCCCGCGACGGTGCGCCTCACGGACGAAGTCTCGGAGATCGCCAAGCTTGCCGTAGATCGGATTGACCCCGCGGTAGTCCGCGATGTCATAGCCGTCGTCGCGCAGGGGCGACGGATAGAACGGCAACAACCAGATGGCGGTGACGCCGAGCTCTTCCAGGTAGTCGAGCTTCTGGATCAGCCCGGGGAAGTCGCCGATGCCGTCGTCGTTGGAGTCGTAGAAGGCGCGCACGTGCAGCTCGTAGATGATCGCGTCCTTGTACCAGAGCGGATCGTCGTCGAGCGTCGTGTCCGGCGGGCGGCCCATGTCAGGCGAAGTACTCGAAATCGGATTCGCGGCGCAACCGGCGACGGATCCGGAAGATGTGGGCGGGCGACACGTGCGGATCGAGCTCGATGTAGTGATGGGTCCCGGACCAGATGTAGCGCGCGTCGCTGAGGAGATCGTGGACCTGATACGACTCCTCGGGCTGCACGCCGGCCTCGACTGGAGGAAAGTGCACCCAGCCGCGCTGGGTCGCGTGGGGGTCGAGATTGACCACCGTGAGGATGACGTCGTCGCCGGCCGCGCCACGCTTGCTGTAGGCGAGCAGCTGATCGTTGTCCAGGCCATGGAAGCGCAGGCTCCAGTCCGATTGCAACGCGACATGCGCGCGGCGAATGGCGTTCACCCGCGTGATCAGCTCTCGCAGGCTGTGGGGCTGATCGAGGTCCCAGTACCGGATCTCGTACTTCTCCGAGTCGAGGTATTCCTCGCTGCCCGGGGCGAGCGCCCGCTGCTCCCCCAGCTCGAACGCAGGCCCGTAGATGCCGTAGTTCGCACCCAGTGTGGCGGCCAGCACGAGCCGCGCGGCAAACGCCGGCCGCCCGCCCTGCTGCAGGTACTCGGTCAGGATGTCCGGGGTGTTCGGCCACAGGTGGGCGCGAAAGAACTCGCGCACCGGAGGCCGGGTCAGCTCCGTGAAATAGTCGCGCAGCTCCCAGCTGGTGTTGCGCCAGGCGAAGTAGGTATAGGACTGGGAGAAGCCGAGCTTGGCGAGCTCGTACATCACGCGCGGCCGGGTGAACGCTTCGCTCAGGAAGAGCATCTCCGGATAACGGGCCTTGGCCTGCGCGATCAACCACTCCCAGAACGCGAACGGCTTCGTGTGCGGATTGTCGACCCGGAAGATCATCACCCCTTGCTCGGCCCAGAAGAGCACGACCTTGAGCAGCTCGGCCCACAGCTCCCGCCAGGCGGGGCCACCGAAATCGAACGGATAGATGTCCTGGTATTTCTTGGGCGGATTCTCCGCGTACTGAATGCTGCCGTCCGGGCGAAGACGGAACCACTCCGGATGCTCCCGCACGTACGGATGGTCCGGGGTCGCCTGGAAGGCGAGGTCGAGCGCGATCTCGAGGCCGGCCTGGCGCGCCTTGTCCAGCAGACGGCGGAAAGCGCTCAGGGAGCCGAGCTGGGGGTGGACCTGCAGGTGACCTCCCCGGGCCGACCCGATGGCCCACGGACTGCCCACGTCGTCCGGGGCGGCCTTCAGCGCGTTGTTCTTGCCCTTGCGAAAGGACGTCCCGATCGGATGGATCGGCGGCAGGTAGAGGACGTCGAAGCCCATGCCCGCGATGTAGGGCAGGCGCGCCTCCAGGTCTTTGAAGGTCCCGTGGCGGCCGGGCTGGGAGGCGGTCGAGCGCGGGAAGCATTCATACCAGGTCGAAAACCGCGCCCTCACCCGCTCCACCAGGATCGCCTGGCCCCGGTCATAGGTCACAGACGACTCCCTGGCGGCATAGCGGCTCATCAGGTCGCCGAGCTCGGGGTCCAGGCCCAGGACCGCGCGCGGACGCCGCGGCCGGACCGCGAGCGAGCGCGCGAAGTGCCGGAGCCGGACGGCATCCGGGCCGTGGGCACGCCGCGAGGCCGCCTCGACCAGCTTGACGCCCGAGAGGAGCTCGACCTCCACCGGCTGTCCCGCCTCCAGCCGTTTGGCCAGGTCGGCCGACCAGGTCTTGAACGGATCGATCCAGGCGCAGACCCGGTAGCGGTACCGGGTCAGGTCGGTCACCGTGAACTCGCCGGCGAAGCGATCGTTGCCGAGCGGCCGCATCGGGGTTTCCGTCCAGTCGGCATCGCCCTCATGCCGGGATCCGAGGACGGCGCTGATGGCGTCGTGGCCGTCGGTGAAGATGTCCGCCTCCACCGTCACGGGCTCCCCGACCACCCGCTTGACGGCATAGCGTCCGCCGTCCACCTCCGGGGTGACCCGCTCGATGACGATGCGCGCAGGCTGAGCCGTCGCTTCCGGCAGGAGCGCATCGTCGGACACGCGCGCACGCGGATCGGACGCCCTCAACGGAAGGTGGTGTACTCGATTTCTTTCTTGCGCTCGAAGGCCTCTTCGCGGGTCTCGAAGGCGAGGAAGTGGCCGCGCCCGTGGAGCACGTAAATCCCGTCCGTGTCCCGGGTCACCTTCAGCTCGGGCAGGTCGATGTTGTAGACCTGACCTGAATCGGTTGCCCGCAACCGCGGCATGTCAGGACCGCGCTGAGCCGACGGTCACTACGCGATCGTCACCTCATCCATGAGATAGACGTCCTGCACCGCGTTGAGCAGCGCGATCCCCTCTCGCATCGGACGCTGGAAGGCCTTGCGCCCGGTGATCAGGCCCATGCCCCCCGCCCGCTTGTTGATCACCGCCGTGCGCACGGCCTCCTTGACGTCGCTCTCACCCGACGACGCGCCGCCCGAATTGATGAGTCCGCTGCGTCCCATATAGTTGTTCACGACCTGATAGCGGGTGAGGTCGATCGGGTGGTCGCTGCTGAGCTTCTCGTAGACGGCCTTGCTCGTCTTGCCGAACTTGAGGACCTCGAAGCCGCGGTTCACCTCTGGCAACTTCTGCTTGATGATGTCGGCCTGGAGGGTGACGCCCAGGTGATTGGCCTGGCCGGTCAGGTCCGCCGCCAGGTGGTAGTCGACACCGTCTTTGACGAAGGCCGAGTTCCGGAGATAACACCAGAGCACGGTCGCCATGCCGAGCTCGTGCGCGGCGTGGAAGGCGACCGCGATCTCCTGGATCTGCCGGTCGGACTCCGGGGAGCCGAAGTAGATGGTCGCACCGATCGCGACCGCCCCCAGCTCCCAGGCCTGCTTGACCGTGCCGAACATGATCTGGTCGTACTTGTTCGGATAGGTCAGCAGCTCATTGTGGTTGATCTTGCAGATGAACGGGATCCGGTGCGCATACTTCCGCGCCACCGATCCCAGGACCCCGAAGGTCGAGGCGACGGCGTTACACCCGCCCTCGATGGCCAGCTCGACGATCTTCTCGCCGTCGAAGTAGGCGGGATTCGCGGCGAACGAGGCGCCCGCGGAATGCTCGATGCCCTGGTCCACCGGCAGGATCGACAGGTAGCCGGTCGAGCCGAGCCGGCCGTGATCGAAGAGGGCCTGCAGGCTCCGCAAGACGCGGGTCGGCCGGTCACTGACCGTCCAGACGCGCTCGATGAAGTCCGGGCCGGGAAGATGAAGCTCCGAGCTGGGCACGGTCCGGCAGGTGTGCTGCAGCAGCCCGGGGGCATCCTCCCCGAGGATTTCCTCGAGCTTGCTGATGGAGGTCGCGGTCGCGGTAGCCATGCTGGTCCTCCTTTGGCCGGAGCCGATCCTCAGTGTAGCTTCGCTGACACTTACAATGTCCCCCGTGGACCTGGTCAACCTGGCGGTGCTCTTCATGGGCGGCTACGTGGTCGCGATCGTGGTCGCCGGCCTCCTGATCGCCCTTCGGCCGGGAGCCGGAGACGCTGCCTTCTACCTGCCCACCGAGGAGGACCGGATTCGACTCCGGCAGCTGCAGGGCGTCATGCCGCGCAAGGCCTGGGGCTTCGTCCCGCCCGTCCGGCACTCCCACTACGACCCCGCGCCCTGGCAGGTCTCCCCGCCCCGCACCGACGAGGACAGCCTGGAGAACGTGGAACGGGCGACCGACATCAAGCGGGACCTGGGCAGCGAGCACCCTCCCTGGGACCGCCTCGACCGCCAGGGCCTGTAGCCGCTACTCGCCCAGCTCGCGGCTGACCCGGTCCAGGACGTCCAGCATGCGCCGGGACGTCGCGTGCAGGCTGTCCTGCAGCAGGGTGAGCGCATGATGGGCGTCGGCGAGCACGTCCGCCTCGGCGCCCAGGTCATCGGCAGCCGGCTCCGCGAACCGCGGCAGGACCTGGTCGAAGAGCGCCATGAAGCGCTGCTCGGTGATCGCCACGCAGGCGGCCAGGGTCATGACCGCCTCCTCGGTCTCTGGGTCGAGGCGCTGCAACGTCTGCCACGCAGGCTCCGGCAGCGAGCTGGCGCGCCGCCCCGCATCCATGCCACCGTTATCGTAATCGCTGCGTGATCGCGACTGCCGACGACGGGACCCGCCTGCACTACGTCGTCGAGGGGAGCGGGCCGCCGGTCGTCCTGGTCGGGGGCAAGAGCTCCACGATCGCGGGCGCCTGGTGGCGCTTCCTGCCCGCGCTGACCGACCAGTTCCGGGTGATCGCCTTCGACAACCGGGGCGCCGGGGACTCGGACAAGCCGGACCGCGCCTACACGACGCGGCTGCTCGCGGAGGATGCGTGGACCGTCCTGCACGCCGCCGGGGAGACCTCCGCCCACTGGTTCGGCCTCAGCCTGGGGGGCATGGTCCTGCAGGAGCTGGCGCTCGCCCACCCGGAGGCGGTGCGCAGCCTGATCCTGGGCGCGACCCACTGCGGCGGACGCGAGGCGCTCACCCCGCTGAGCGAGCGAGACCGGGCGGCGCTCGCGCACAGCCCCTACCGGCGGCTCGCGACCCTCTACACGCCGGCCTTCCTGCTCGAGCATCCCGACTGGGTCGCGCAGGACGCCGCCCACTTCGGCAAGATGCCGCTGCACGCCATCATCCGGCAGGACCAGGCGGCCGCAGCCCACAACGCCTGCGATCGCCTGCAGGGGATCTCCTGCCCCGTCCTCATCCTGCACGGCGCGGACGACCGCATGATCCCGGCCAGCCGGGCCCAGGACCTGCACCGCCGGATTCCGCACTCGGAGCTGCGGATCCTCCCGGGCGGCCACCAGTTCTACTCGGAGCGTTTTGAGGACGTCCTGCAGCTCGTCCACGACTTCATCGTGCGGGCCGAGCGCGCCCGGGTCAGGCCTTGACCCAGCGCACCCCCACGCGGTCCACGAGCTTGAGCAGCCGGGCCTCCTGGGCGAGCGACTGGCAGTGGGCCAGCGTTTCCTGGAGGGCGAGGCGCTTCTGGAAGACGTTGCGCTCCATCGCGCCGTGGAAGAGGCGATCGGCGAGCTCCCAGCCGCTGCACGGACGCCCCGCCGCCAGCTGGACGATCCGATCCTTGCGCTCGTCGTGGTGTCGGGCGATCTCATCGATCCGCGAGGCGACGTCGTCGAAGGGGTCGCCGTGGGCGGGGAAGACCCGCTCCACCGCCAGCGCGCCGATCCGCCGCAGGGAGATCAGGTAGTCGCCGAGCGGATCCGCGCCCGATTGCGGGTGCAGCCCGATGTTCGGGCTGATCTTCGGCAGCAGGTGGTCGCCGGAGAAGAGCAGGCGCCGGGCGGGCCAGTAGAAGCAGCAGTGGCCGGGCGAATGGCCCGGCGTCCACACCGCCAGCAGCGAGCCGGCCGCCATGGGGAGCCGCTCCGCCCCCTCGAGCAGGATGTCGGGCTCGACCAGGGAGACGAGCTCGCGCGCGCCCATCGAGGCGCTCTTGAGGAACTCGGCCTCCGCATCCGGCACCCCGTTCTGGGCGAGCCAATGGGCGACGTCCTGCACCAGGTCCTCCGCCCGCGCGTAGCGCGGCTCCATGAGCGCGACTTCCAGGCGATGGATCACGAGCTGGGCCCCGGATGCCTGGCGCAGCTCGCCGGCCAGACCGAAGTGGTCGGGATGGATGTGCGTGATCAGGATCCGGTTGATCTGCCCGAGGGCCACGCCGAGCGTCCGGAATGCCTCCAGCGCGGCCTGGCGCGACTCATCGGTGCGCAGGCCGGTGTCGATGAGCGTGTATCCATCGCCATCGTCGAGGAGGTAGACGTTGACGTGCTTCAGCTCGAACGGCATCGGCAGCACGATTCGCCGCACGCCCTCGGCGACTTCCATCGCGAGTTACCGTAGCAAGAACGGCCAGGGTCCTGGGACTAGGCAGCGCTCTGCGCGGGCGCTTCGTCCGGACGCGCGGGCAGCGGGCGCTGCCCCTCGTCCTTGGTGGGAAGCGGGAGATGCACCGTGTCGTGGGCGATCAGGTCCAGGAAGGTGTCGACGACCTGAGGATCGAAATGCGTGCCGCGCCCATCCCGAAGCTCCTGCAGGGCCTTGTCGAGCCCGAGGGAGGGGCGGTAGATGCGGTCCGCCACCATGGCCTCGAAGGCGTCCGCGACCGCGATGATCCGCGAGCCGAGCGGGATGCCCTCCCCCTTCAGCCCGTTCGGGTACCCGGTGCCATCCCATTTCTCGTGGTGATGGCGGATCAGCGGGGAGACATGATGCAGGCCCTCGACCGGTCCGATGATGTCGGCGCCGATCTGCGGATGCCGGCGCATCCAGGCCATCTCGTCCTCGGTCAGCGACATCGACTGGCGCAGGATGCGGTCGGGGATGCCGATCTTGCCGACGTCGTGCAGGATGGCGCCGAGGCGAACCGCTCCCACTTCGTCGCGGGACAGGTTCATACGCTCGGCGCAGGCGCCGGCCAGCTTGGCCAGCCGTTCGGAATGGCCGCGGGTGTAGCTGTCCTTGGCTTCGATCGCGTTGGCCAGCGCCATGTTGACCTCGGTCATGAGCTTCGCCTCGACATCGCGCCGGGTGACCACCTCGCGATGGGCCGACAAGGCGCGGGCCATCACCGAGCCGAGCACCGCCACCACCACGAAGAGGAAGACGTGCTGCAGGATGACGACCCGATCGAAGGTCACGGTGGCGAGGTAGGTGCCCTGTTGCAGGGGCGCCACGGCGCCCGCCACCATGTAGAGGAGGGCGACGACCAGCGCGCACAGGATCGAACCGATCGCGCCAAACCGCAGCGCCGAGACGCTGATGACGAGGAAGAACAGCACCGAGAACGGGCTCGTGTAGCCGCCGCTGGCGTACGTGATCATGGCGGCCACCAGCATGTCCACCGCGGTGGTCGTGTAGCTGAACGCCCGACCCGGGGCGCGATGCAGGAAGAGCAGCAGGAGCGTGCTCAGGCAGACGACGCCCCACAGGGCCAGGATGATGTTGATCCGGTTCTGGTCGTACAGGGGGGAGGGCGACAGGTTGTTCAGGATGACCGCGAAGATCAGGAGGGTCCAGCGAAACAGGCCGGTCAGCCGCTCGTTGCCGACCGTGATCAGGCTGTCCTGGGGGTCCTTGAGGGAACGGCGAGTCTTGCGCGACCCGTTGCGGGCGGCGACCATCGCCCCCGATTATCAGGGAGCGATGTGACGGCAAACGTTACAAACCAGTCGCGCCCGTGCCACGACCCCCAAAGCGGGACGGGCGCCTGGGGCGCCCGTCCGTCTGCGAAGGCGCTTCGGACCTCAGACGGTCGCGCGGTTGCCGGTCACCAGCCGGAGCAGGAAGAGCAGGACGACCGCCCCGATGAAGGCGACGATCAGGCTGAAAATGATCCCGCTGCCGCCGATCCCGAGCAGACCGCCCACGATCCATCCGCCGATGAAGCCGCCGATGATCCCCACGATGATGTCAACGACGATCCCGTAGCCGTGGCCGCTCACCACCCGGCCGGCCAGCGCCCCGGCGATGCCACCGATGATGATCCACCACAGCCAGCTGACTCCTTCCATGCACGTCCTCCTTGAGGGTGATCCGCGCATCCTTTATATCCCTTTGAGGCTAAATATGTCAATCTGGCTATCACGTTACTCTATGGCGCCGGGCGCGGATAGGGCTCAGCCCGCGCGTCCAAGGGCGCCGGGCGCCGGGGGCGTGCCCGCCTGCTCATCGTGGATCCCGGCCAGGAGCGCGCGCTCCACGACGCCACTCACCCAGGGCTCGGGGAAGGCGCGGGCGAAGCTCTCATACCCGAGCCATGGCCCGAGGTCCTGCATGTCCGCACCGGGCAGGGCGGTCGCGAGGGCGCGCAGCTTCGCCTCGAGGTGGCGCCGCACGTCGACCACCGCCGTCACCCGGGCGTCGATCGACTGGCGCGACCATGGCCCAGGACAGGGGACGCGGCCGGCGAGCGCCCGGGGGAGCAGGTGCTCGGCCTGCCGCCGGACGAGGCCGGCGTAATACAGGCGCAGCGGCGCGGGCCGCCGGCCGGACGATGACCGACGAACCTGGTGGAACGCCGCGCTCGCGGCGCGGTGCACCGCCAGGTGATCGGGATCGCCGGCCGGCCCCTCCTCGGAGGCGAGCGTGACCACGACGTGCGGCTGGAAGCTGCGGTAGACGTCCCGGAGCACCCCGGTCAGGGTGGACGGCGCGAGCCCATCGAGCCGCCCCGCCTCGTAGTCGAGCAGGACGACCCGCGGGACCTGGAGGGCCCGGGCTGCCTCGCGTGCCGCCCCGGGTTCGGCGCCCGCGCCCGCCGCGTAGAGCACCATGGTCTCGGCTCCCTCCGCGGCGCAGCCCGCCAGCACGCCCCCGCTCAGCAGGGGCCCGTCGATGGCATGAGCGAAGACGCCCAGCAGCCGCAGCGGCACAGAATCGTATCGCGGGCACCGACCCAATCTTTCGAGACGGGCCAGCTCGGGTCGGGTCAGGCGGGGACGCGGGTGCTCGACAGCAGGCGGTCGTATGCGTGCTTGAGCTGCGGGTAACGCAGGAAGATCAGGTGCGCGTACTCCTGGGTCAGGGCGCGCGGCGGCCGGATCAGGCGCATCCCGGCTTCACTGAGCAGGCGATTCCCCTTGCGACCGTTGCAGCGCCGGCAGGCGATCACCTGGTTCTCCCAGCTGCTCCCCGAGCCGCCTCGCGAGGTGGGGACGACGTGATCGACGGACAGCTGCGAGGAGGGCAGCGCCTTGCCGCAGTACTGGCAGGTCCCCTCGTCGCGGAGCAGGAGGTTGCGACGATTGGCTCGCAGCATGCGCCGCGGGATCTGGATGTTGGTCAACAGGCGAACGATGACCAGGTCCTCGCCGAACCGGCGACGCTCCAGCGCCGCCTGCACGAGCTGACGCGCCGCATCATCGATGAAGGTGACGCGCTGCTTGGTGAGCAGCACCACCAGACGCCGCTTACTGATCACGTTCAGCGGCTGGAGTGAGGCGTTTAGCAGCAGGACGAGTTCGAACGACCTCCTTTTCGCCGCAGCATCACCATCGGGCCGGGCGAAAGCTTCCCTATGATACCCAAAGCGCGACAGAAAATCCGGCACGCTCAGCCCACGGCCAGCACCCGCTGCGCGATCGGGGTGTAGGGCACGTCCCGCTCCCCGACGTACTCCGCGCGCGGTCGGATCAGGCGGTTGTCGGCGTACTGCTCGAGCACGTGGGCAGCCCAGCCGCTGATCCGGCTGACCGCGAAGACGGGCGTGAACATGTCGACCGGGATGCCGATGCTGAAGTAACAGGACGCCGCGTAGAAGTCGACGTTCGGGTAGAGATGCTTGCGGTCCATGACGGCCTCCTCGACCCGGCGGGAAATCTCGTACCAGCGCAGATTGCCCGTCTGCTGCCCCAGCTGCCGTGACATTTCCCGCAGGTGGACGACGCGCGGATCCTCGGTCCGGTAGACGCGGTGCCCGAAGCCGGGAATCTTCCGGTGCGCCGCCAGCAGCTCGGCGACCACCGCCGGCGCGCGGTCCGGCTCCGCGATCTTCTGCAGCATCTTCATCACCTGCTCGTTGGCGCCGCCGTGAAGCGGCCCGGAGAGCGCGCCGATCGCCGCCACGACGGCCGCGTCGATGTCGGCCAGGGTCGCGGCGGTGACCCGGGCCGCGAAGGTCGAGGCGTTCAGCTCGTGGTCGGCATGGAGGATCAGCGCGAGATCCATGGCGCGGACGGCGAGGGGCTCGGGCTCGGCGGCGAACAGCATCCGCAAGAAGCTCTCCGCATGGCTGCCGTCCGCCGTGGGCGCGACCGGGTCGCGTCCCCTTCGAATCTGCTCGAAGGTCGCCACCAGCGTCGGCATCCGGGCGGTCACCCGCAGCGCCTGCTCCAGGGACGCCGGCGGGGATCCGCCGGCCGTCGCCTCGTACAGGCCCAGCGCCGACACACCGGTCCGCAGGACGTCCATGGGGCGCGCCTGTCGCGGGAATCGGCGCAGCAGCCCGACGACGTCATCCGGCAGCGCCCGGCGCGCGCGCAGGTCGGCCGCGAACTGGCGCAGCTGCGGCTCGGACGGCAGATGCCCGAACCAGAGGAGATAGGTGACCTCCTCGAAGGACGAATGTCGGGCGAGATCGTGGATGTCGATGCCGCGATAGGTGAGCGTGCCCTGTGGCCCGATGATCTCGCAAATCGCGGAATTCGCGGCCACGACGTCTTCGAGACCGGCCTTCGAAGGGGCCATGCGAAAAGTCTACGATGGCGGCGTGTTGAAGGTCATCACGGCGACGGAGCTCGCCCGCAATCTCGACCCGGTCCTGGATGCGCTGGAGGAACGTGGCACGACGGTCATCGTCCGGCGGCACGACCAGCCGCAGGCACTGCTGCTGCGGTTCGACGCCTACGTCGCGATGCTGGCCACCATGGACTACTCGGGCTGGGAACGGTGGATCGAAGAGGTGCGGGCCGCCTTCCCGCAGGCCGTGCTGGCGCCGCCGCGCCTGCCCAAAGCGATCGCCCCCGCGTTCGTCGACGCCGCCGATCTCGGCTACGATCCCGCCCTCGGCCAGGTCGGCACCCAGGCCGGGCGGCGCCGGTTCGCCGACGAGCTTGCCGCGCTGGGGGTGCCGATCGGCGAGGAGGACCTGACCGCCGCCTATGCCCTGGTGCTCAACCTCGCCGAGCGCAAGCGCGTCCTCTACCCGGAGGACCTGAAGCTGGCCGCGTACGAGGCGCTCGGGCGCCGGGCAGGCGGACGATTCACGCTCGATCAGTTCCAGATGCACCTGCACAGCGGCATGGACTGCACGGCCGAGGTCCAGGTCCAGGACGGCGAGCAGCTGCGACCGGGCACGGCCCGGGGATCCGGGCCGCTGGACGCGGGCTTTCGCGCCATCGCCGCGGCCACCGGGATCGCGCCGGAACTCGAAGATTTCAGCCTCGCGGCGGCCACGCGCGGCTCGGATGCCCTGGGCGAGGCGGTCGTCACGTTGAGCCAGGGCAGCGCCGTGGTCGTGGGCCGGGCGGTGTCGGTCGACGTCGTCGAGGCGGCCCTGAACGCCTACGTGAACGCGCTCAACTGGCTGATCCGCGCCGGGCACGACCTGGAAGGCGCCTTCAGGACCGCGTGAGCCGGGCCTGGGCGGCGAGGCCTCAGTGGACGAAGCGGCCGAAGAGCGGCTGCAGGATCGGCTCGAGCAGTGCGTACAGCAGGCCGAACAGGAGCAGGAAGACGAGGTAGGCGAAGAAGACGCCGGCGACCACGATCCCGACCAGCAGTCCCCTGGAGAAGCGTTCCATGTCCAGCCGGACCACCCGCAGCAGGAGCGCCGCCATGAGCAGGCCGAAGGCGGCGCCGATCGGATTCGGGAAGCCGAGCAGCGCGCCGATGGGGACGGGCAGGTAGCAGAGCGCTTCCCTGGGCGAGCGGGGGACGAGCGCCGGTCCCCGCCGCGCCGGGGCCGCGGCCACCGCGGCATCCGCCGAGCCCTCGCCGCCGAGCCACCCCTTGCACTTGCCGCACGTCTGGTTCTCCGGCGCGTTGTAGCGGTACCCGCAGAGCGGGCAGGCGCGCAGCGTCATCGCATCCTCCTCAGGCGGCTCCGCGAAGGCGCAGGAGCTCCTGCTCCAGCTCGGAGATCCGGTTGTCCCGCTGGACGAGCATCTTCTTGTGCTCGGACAGGGTCTTGTGCTGATGGCGGCTCGAGACGAACCAGCGGAAGCGATCGACGAGACTGATGAGCACGACGACCAGGGCGCCGAGCGCGGCCGAGCCGACGATCACCACCCAGGTCGGAATGTCCCGATATTCGGCCCCCAGGACATTGATCGACGCCGCCTGCTGGTTTCCCATCGCAAACAGCGCCAGGACGATTCCGAAGCCGAGCGCAATCAACCAGCCGACAAAGGCCATATCTCCCTCCGCCCCTATAACCGGCTTCGGCGGTCCGAACTTGCGTGTGGCCAGCGGGGGCCTGCGAGCGCTCGATACACTCCGAATTCGTGAGCGCCGTCCAGCCCCGGTCGATCTGGAGCTCGCCGACCCGACCTGAGGACCTGCAGCCGTTCCGGCTGCAGGGAGGGACCCGCGCCTGCCTGCTGCTGCACGGGTTCGCCGGGACGCCGCCCGAGGTCCGGGAGCTGGGAGAGCACCTCGCGGCGCACGGGTACGACGTGCTCGCACCCGTCCTCGCGGGACACGGTCAGACCCCCGAAGCCATGCGCGCCACCCGCTGGACGGACTGGGCGGCCTCCGCACAGGCCGCCCTGCACACCCTGCTCGCCGAGCGTGAGGAGGTCTTCGTCGGCGGGCAGTCGCTGGGCGGGAGCCTGGCGCTGCACCTGGCCGCGCGCGAGCGGCGCGTGCGGGGCGTGGTCAGCCTGGCGGCCATGGGCTCCAAGCGCTTCTTCCGCGACCCGCGGCTGCGCGTCATCGGCCTGCTCAAGCACGTCGTTCCCTGGCAGATCCTGGACGGCAGCTGCGATCTCGGCGACCCGAGCCGGCTGCTGGCCCTGCACAGCTACGCCCGCCGGCCGACCGCGGCGCTGGAGAGCCTGGTCCGGTTCCTGGACGTGCTGGAGCGGGAGCTCCCCGAGGTCACAGCCCCGGCGCTCGTCGTCCACGGCCGGCGCGATCAGACCGTCCCGGTCGAGAACGCACCCTTCATCCGGGACCATCTCGGCTCACAGGACGCAACCCTGCGCTGGCTGGAGCGGTCAGGCCACGCCGTCACGGTCGACCTGGAACGGGCCGAGCTCAACGCGCTCATCCTCGAGTGGCTCGACCGCCACTGACCGGGTCCGGGGGTTTGCCCGATCACGCACGGTCACCGATGATCACGGGCCGGCCGGGAGCGCTTGTTTTTGCCGGGTCGCGATGCTATAACACGCAGGGAAACCGCAGCCTTCATGCGGACCAGCATGGTGCAACGGTGCGCATCACCAGGGAGGACTGAAACATGGCGGCGAAGAAGAAATCCTCTGCCAAGAGGTCGACGGCCAAGAGGTCGACCGCGAAGAAGTCGACCGCGAAGAAGTCGACCGCACGGAAGTCGACCGCCAAGAAATCCACGGCGAGGAAATCGACCGGCCGGAAGGCCGCGTCCAAGCGCTCGGCGACCCGAAAGCCGAAGAGCAGCCGGCCGGCCGCCCGACGTACGACCGCCAAAGCCAAGCCGGCCAGCAAAGCCGCGCCCAAGCGCACCAGCGCCGCGCGCCCCGCGGCGTCCGCGGCGCCCGCGCGGGTCAGCCCGCCCAAGCCCGCGCCGGCCCCCCAGGTCAGCGCCGCCCGCCCGGTGGCCCGGCCCGCGGAGCCGTCCGGCAGCTGGAGCTCGGGCGGACTCGGGAGCGGCTCCGGCGGCATGGGCAGCCCCGGAATCGGAACCGGAAGCGGCATGGGCTTCCCCGGCGAGTCCTCCCCGGGCGGCGGATCGGGGGAACGGATCAAGATCGGCGAACGACCCCCGGAGCAGACCTGGCCCGGCGGAAGCCAGGGCCGTTAGCACCGCGCCGCAGCAGGCGCCCCCGGACGACGCGGGGGCGCTTCGTTTTCCCGGGCCGCCCGACCGGTCAGCCGGCTGAAAGGTTGCGCACGGGCTTACGACTACGACGCTGACCGGATGGCGCCATCCGCCGATTGGAGCCGATGATCACCCCGGCGACCTGCGTTGATCAGGGCAGAGGCATCATCGATGACGCAAGCGTTGCGCGTGGCAGGCGCCGCCGGGATCGCGCTCGCGCTCGCCGTCTTCGCGCCGCACCCGGCCTCGGCCGCCTCCCGCACCGCCGCCCATGCGCCCGCCCCGGCCCCACCGGCCGCCCGCCCGGGCGTTCCGCGCGTGTTTCAGGTCAATCCGGCGACCGTGAATCTGCAGACGCAGCCGAACATCATGCTGGTCGGTCAGAACCTCACCCCGCGGACGCGCGTCCTGGTCGGCGGCCGTGAGGCGACCACGGTCGAGGCGACCGGATACACGCTGCTCGCCAAGCTTCCCGACGGCCTGGCCGGGGGCAGCTATCCCCTCGAGGTGGTCACCGACGGCGTGAGCAGCACGGCGAGCGACCCGGTCGTGGTCGAGGACACCCCGCCCGGCATGAGCCAGGCGACCATGCTGACCGGCGGCGCGCTGGTGGTCCTGCTCGTGCTCGTCATGCGGCTCGCCCGGCCCCGCACCTACGCCTGGTCTCGGTAGCCCCCCACGCTCGCGAACAGGCTGGGGAGCGCCGGCTCGGCGGCCCCTTCGCCGATCAGGGTCGAGGGCGGCTGGGGGAGCTCGGCGGTGGACGCGGAGGGCAGGGCGCGCAGCGCTGCCAGCGCCCCTCGGATCTGCCCCACGTTGCGCTTGCAGTCCGCGAAGGCGTTTTGAATCATGATGCTGCCGCGCGAGATGCTGTTCTCGAGCGATCGGTCGATCGCCGCCAGGTTGTCGTCCACCTGCTGCAGATAGCCCTCGAGGTTCTCCAGGTCGATCGATCGCGCGTACTGCAGGTGCAGGCGAAAGAGGGCGAGCACGTAGGGCACGGTCATGCTGTACGGCATCAGGATCACCCCTTCGCGATAGGCTTCCAGGTGGCCACGACGGCAGGCGTTGAAGACGGGGTCGGGCACCGCGGCGACCGCGAAGGCCAGGGTGCACGAGGGGTCGATGTACTGATGCACGTCGCGGACCTTCGCCTTCAGCACGCGCTCGACCTCGGCGGTGAGCGCCGCCCCCTGGATCGGGTCCTGCGAGTCCTGACCGAGGCGGTCGAGCAACTCGGGTGACGGCCACTTGCTGTCGATGGGCAGGCGCCGGGCATTGGCCAGGACGAGCGCGTACTCGACGACCTTGCCGTTGACGCGGAAGTTCGTCTCGATCATCTCGGGCGGGAACTGGCGGAAGGCGTCCTGCAGGATGTTCTCGCCCGCCGCGCCACGGGTGCGGCTGCCCAGCAGCACGTTCTCGATCCGTCGGGCGGACGCCTGGACTTCCTCCTCCATCCGCCGGCGGGCTTCGCCATCGGCCTTGAGGCGTTCGACCACCACCCGGGCTTCCTGGACTTCGCGGGTCAGGACCTCGCGCACGCCGGCCGAGCTCTCGAGCACCCGGCTCTCGACCCCCTGCACCGCGCCGTGCAGGCTGGTCAGCGCCTGGGTGATCGACGCCTGCTGGGCGGTGACCGCCTCCACCTGGCCGCGCAAGGCGCCCAGGTCCGCCAGGGATCGCAAGACCGCGTCGGAGGGGGTGGATGGAGCCGGCCGGCGCCCAAGGGCGATGGCGACCAGCGCGGCCGCGGCCAGGAACAGCAGAACGAGGATCGGTGCTGGGACGTTCATGACAACTCCTTCAAGGACGGCGGGTGGAAGGCTGCCACCATGGTCGACGCCGCCCTGCCGAAAGTCAAGCAGGCCCCCGCGACAGCTGTCTGTCGCGGGGAGCCGGCCCACAGCCGTTCGAGAGGGGCTGAGTACCATGGAGCGCGTGAGCGTGCGCATCCTGTCGGCCCCCGAGCTGCACCGGCGCCTGCAGGACGAGCCGGCGCCCTACCTGCTCGACGTGCGGGAGCCCTGGGAGTTCGCCCGCGGCCACGTCCCGGGGGCGAATTCGATACCCCTGGGTGAGCTGGAGCAGCGGGTGCGGGAGATCCCCCGCGACCGGCCCATCCTCTGCCTGTGCCAGGTGGGCGCGCGCAGCCTGGCGGCGGCGGCCTTCCTCGTGCGCAACGGCTATGCCGACGTCGCCAATGTCGACGGGGGCACCGCGGCCTGGGCCGAGCGCGGCTACCCCCTGGACCGCTGACAGACCGCAAGTTCTCGGCCGGTCGCCGCGTCGAACGACTCAGCATGGGCACAGGCCCGCTCTATCTCGAGGTCTTCAGCTCGGACGCGCTCAAGCGCCTGCACGGGTGCGCGGTGGCCGAAGTCGATCGCGGCGCCGAGAGCCCCTGCCATGGGCTGGCCCGGGCGGCGAGGCGGCCGCAGGTCGGGTTCGGGAACCCGGGCGCCCCGATCCTCTTCCTGAGCCCCAGCCCGATCGACCCGTCGAGCGCGACCGGCCTGGCCTTTTCCGAATGGCTGGAGCGCGAAGCATCGCTGACGCATCACATGATCTCGGAGCGGGTCACACCGTACTTCCGCTTCACGCGGGCCGTGCTGCTCGGCGCCCGCGATCGATTCGCGCAGAAGGCCGGAAAGCAGGACGCGCTCGGGCTGGCGTTCCACAGCTGGATGGCACGCTGCGCGACCGACAACCCGGATCGCGTCACCGAGCACGCGATCAGCCAGTGCAGCGACCGCCACCTCGACGCGATGCTCGGAGCGCTGCGACCGCGGGTCATCGTCGCCCTGGGCGGGGCCACGGCACGCTTCTTCTGGGGACGCAACCTGGACGGCTTCGCGCAATGGGGACCAATCGAGCGCCTCCACGGCACCACGATCACCCACGCGGTCGACGGGCGCGCGCTTCCGGTGATCCTGAGCGTCCACCCGTTCCAGCGCGATGTCGAGCATCGCGCTGAGGCCATCGCCACCGCGCTGACCCGGGTGCTCGAGCCCCAGGATCTCGAGCCGGCCGTGTTGAAGGCGGCCTGATGACGCAGGCGGCCGACGACCCACGATCCCTCGATCTTCCGCAGGAGAGCCACATCCGCGAGCGGATCCAGCAGGCGGAGCGCGGCCACGGGCTCCGGCCGGGCGCGCTCTGTCCGCATTGCGGCGCCCACGCCTTCCGCCGGGACGAGATCAAACGCGGGTTGCCCTGCCCGAAGTGCGGCAGCGCGCCGCCGCGCGCCGCCTAAGACCGGGCGGGAACCGGGGCGCCGTTGCGCGCCGCCATGGTCCGACCGATCTCGGCCACGCGGGCACGGAGATCGGCCGGGGCGACCACCTCGACCGCATCGCCCCAGCCCAGGATCCAGGGCGCGATCTCCACCGTCCCCGCCACGGTCACGGTCATCTCGACGCCTCCCTGGGGAAGCTCGCGCAATTGCTGGGAGGGATGCCAGATCGACTCCCGCACCCGCGGCGCGGCGGCCGGGTCGAAGCGCAGGCGGACCTCGACCGGCTCCCCGGAATGGAAGATCCCCCAGGCCCGGGCGAGGTAGGTGCTGATGTCGAAGTCGGCCGGGATCGCGTAGGTCTCGCTCCGGAGTTCGGCGCGCGTGATCCGTTCGAGCTTGAAGGTCCGCATCTGCCGCAGCTCCTGGTCCCGCGCCACCACGTAGGCGCTGTGCCCGATCAGGGACGGCTCCAGGAAGAACGGTTCGATCAGCCGCGGCCGGAGGGGTCGAGCCGGGCCCGCGTACCAGATCCGCACCACCTTGCGGCCCGCCCAGCCGAGCGCGATGGTCTGGAAGACCCGTGAGTAGACCGGGTTCGGGGGCCGCTCCGCCATCTGCCGGACGGTCGCGTGGACGAATTCGGCCACCGGAGCGGGGAGGACGTTGGCCAGCTTGGTCAGGGCGTCGGCCACGTCCGGATCGGCCTCGTCGGCGTGGCGGCTCATCAGGCGAACGCCCATCAGCAGGGCCATCGCCTCGCGGAGCGTGAACTTGACCGGCGGGACGAAATAGTTGGGGTCGATCAGGATCCGGCCGGCGTCCTCGTAAACGGGCACGTTCAACGCCTCGAGCGCCCGGATGTCGCGATACGTGGTCCGGGTGGTGACCCCGGTCCGCCGGGCGATCTCATCCGGTTTGAGCCCGCGCGGATTCCCCTGCAGCAGCGCCTGGACCTTCAGGATCCGCACCCCGCGATCCCCCTTCTCGAAGCTCCCCATCTGGGCAAGAGTCTAGCCTCGCCGGGCTCGCCGGTCGGGGCTGGCCGGCTCCGGCGGGAACGAGCGCAGCGGCGGGCCGCGCCACGAGTGTGTGGCCGACGAGGGCGCCGCGGACACAGGGCTGCGGGCGCATGGCGCGTGTGCGAACTTGGCCTATAATTGCGCTGCTCTTGCGTCCTGCCCCGGATTCCGCTTGTTTTGAACGGGGGTTGATTGGCCTTCCGCCTGCTCCATTTCGCCGACCTGCATCTCGATCACTCGTTTGCGGGCGAGCGTCTGTCTGGGGTGGGCGCGCAGCGCCGGCGCGATGACCTGCGGACGGCGCTCACCCGCA
>DASQGL010000026.1:0-52206 GCA_035632635.1 Candidatus Limnocylindrales bacterium | reverse complement strand
GCGGGCGCATGGCGCGTGTGCGAACTTGGCCTATAATTGCGCTGCTCTTGCGTCCTGCCCCGGATTCCGCCTGTTTTGAACGGGGGTTGATTGGCCTTCCGCCTGCTCCATTTCGCCGACCTGCATCTCGATCACTCGTTTGCGGGCGAGCGTCTGTCTGGGGTGGGCGCGCAGCGCCGGCGCGATGACCTGCGGACGGCGCTCACCCGCATCCTCGAGCTGGCCGACAGGCAAGACTGCGACCTCATCACCTGCGGGGGCGACCTCTTCGACCACGAGCACCTCACCCGCGACACCACCCTCTTCATCGGCGACACCCTGGGCGCGGCGGGGAGACCGGTCATGATCGCGCCGGGGCACAGCGATCCGGCCGTCCCCAGCTCCCCCTACCGCTACCTGCGCTGGCCCGCCAACGTGACGATCGCGACCCATGAGGAGCTGCGCCCCTACGCCTTCGACAACGTGGCGATCTGGTCCGGCGCCATGCACCGGTCGGACCCCTCGCGGGCGCCGCTGCGGGATTTCCCCCGCATCGAAGGCGGCATCAACCTGCTCGTGCTGCACGCCTCGGACATGACCGCGCTGCCACCCGGCGCGACCCCCTACGCGCCGATCGTGTCCGGCCAGGTCCAGGAGTGCGGATTCGGGCACGCCTTGCTCGGCCACTATCACGACGCCAGGCAGGGGCCGTGGATCACGTATCCAGGGAGCCCCGAGCCGCTCGCCTTCGCCGAGCCCGGCCCCCATTGTGTGGCGCTGGTCGCGATCCAGGACGACGGCCTGATCGACGTGACCCTGCAGCCGATCAATCAGCGCCGGTTCGTCGAGGAGCGGCTGGACGTCACCGGGCTGACCTCCCGCGAGCAGGTTCGCGAGGCCATGCTGGCGCTGCGAGCCAGCAACGGGCTGGACGGAGCGGTGGTCCGCACGGTCCTGACCGGGGAGCGAGCCCGATCCGTGGACCTCGACCCCCAGGCCCTCGCCGTGGAGTGCGGTGACGGCTTCGCCTATCTCGAGTTCCGCGATGACACCCAGACCGCGCACGACCTGGAGGAGGTCGCCCAGGAGTTCACGAGTCGGGGCGAATTCGTGCGCAAGCTCGCCGAGCAGGATGGCCAGGAGAGCGCGGGCGCGGCGAGCCGCGCCATCCAGCTCACGCTCGACGCCTTCGACGCCTGAGGGCCGCATGATCCTGACGCGCATCCAGATCGCAGGCTTCGGCACCCTGAGAGGCACCGACCTGCGCTTCGGACGCGGCATGAACCTCGTGGTGGGCCCGAACGAAGCCGGCAAGTCGACGCTCCAGGAAGCGATCCTCACCGCGCTCTTCGGCTTCGCCAGCGATCGCCTGCGCAGCCGGGCGGCGATCAGCGAGCTCAGCGAGCGCTGGCGCCCCTGGCAGGAGGGCGCGTTCGCGGTCACCCTCGAGGTGGAGATGGAGGACCGGACGCGGCTTCTGATCGAGCGCGATTTCGACGCGGAGACGGTGCGAGTCAAAGAGGCGTCGAGCGGCGACGACGTCACCGCGCGGTTCGACGGCGAGTCGCCCACGGGCCCGGCCGTCGGGCGTCACCTGCTCGGGGTCACCCGGGACATCTACAGCAACACCGCCTGCATCTCGCGCAGCGAAGTGCTGCGGCTCGAAGACGCCGGCGCGATCAAGGACGTGATCACGGCGCTCGCCGACTCCGCCCAGCCGGACCGGACGGCCAAGGCGGTGCTCGACCGCCTGCGCGAGGAGCGGGCGCGACGGATCGGGCGGCCCCGGGCGAAGACCGGCCCCCTCCGCGACCTCGAGACCCGGCTCGGCGAGCTGGAGCGGCAGCTCCAGGCCGCCAGAGCGGCCCGAGCCGCGGTGGAGGACCTGGCCGTCAAGCGCGAGACCGTCGCCGCCCTGACCGATGCCGAGCTGTCCGTGGTGAAGACGCTGGAGGCGGCCGTGCTCGCCGCGCGCCTGGAGGAGGCACGCCTGCGGCTCGAGCGGGCGCGCCAGCTGGACGCCGTCATTGGCGAGGAGGAGGAGAAGCAGCGCGCCCACGCTCGCTTCGCGGCCTTCCCGCTCGACCGGCACGGGGCGGTCCTCGAGCTCCGGAGCCACCTCCGGGCGACCGAGGAGGCACGCAGCGACTTCGTCAGTCGCGCCGCCCAGGTTACCGAACAGGTCGCCGAGCTGGAGGCGGAGCGGGCTCGCCTTGCCGCCCAGGCCCAGGAGCAGGAGCGCCTGGCCCGGGGCGTCGACGAGCTGAGCCTGAAGGAAGAGCCGCTCGTGCGCGAGCTGGTGTCGTCGCTCACCTTCGCCGACGCGCAGGCCCCGGAGGTGCATCTTCGGGCGCATGCGTGCGCCGAGGAGGTCCGCCGGATCGCCGAGCGCCACCCGGGGATGATCTCGGAATCGCTCGACTGGCCCGCACGGCAGGTCGAGTTCCAGCGGGCGCTGGCGGAGTGGCGCGAGCGCCACAATGCCGCGCTCGACGCTCGCAAGCGCGCCGGCCAGGCGCTGCCCCCGCGCCTGGAACAACTCAAGCAGGACATCGCCCGCTATCGCGAGGTGCCGGACGTGATCCGCGCCGGGCAGCAGGCCGAGGAGACGATGCGCCGCGAAGAGGCGATGGCGGAGCGAGCTCGCGGACGCCAGGGCGTCTTCCTGGCCGCCATGCTGGGCGGCCTGCTGCTGACCGCGCTCGCCATCCTGGTCGCCTTCCTCGCGTTCTACGGCGGGCTGCCGATGTGGGTGGCCGGCATCGCGTTCTTCCTGCTCGGCATGGGCGTGCTGGCGGCCGTGATCGGGATCTGGGTCCGCTCCTCCGCGATCAAGGAGGTGGACCGGCGGCTTCGGCTGAAGGATGAGGCGCGCCTGCGGCGCCGGGAGGTCCTCAGTCCGTGGGGCGTGCGCAGCTCCGCCGAGCTGCAGCAGGCGCTCGTCGAGCACCTCCAGAAGGTGCGCTCGGATGCGACCCGCCTCGAGCTGGACCGCCAGGCGCTGGAGCAGGACGAACGCGGCCAGACCGCGGGGCGGGCGCTGCGCGAACTGGTCTCCTCCTGGGGCCTGCCCCAGCCGGCGCCGAGCGAGGAGGCCACCGCCGAGACCGCCCGCCTGATCGAGGTCCTGGCCCAAGACACCGTCCTGTGGAAGGCGGCCAGCCAGCGCGCGCAGGAGGCAGCCCGGGCGGAAGCGGCCCTCGACGAGCGCCGCGAGCAGATGCGGCAGCGGTTGCACAGCGTACTCGATCGCCTCGGCTTCGACCGCAAGGAGGCGCTCGCGGCCGGCCGAGACTTCCTCCAGGCCGCTGAGGCCGCCCGCACGGCGCAGCAGCTTCAGACCCGGATCGAGCAGCTGGACGCGCAGCTCGACCAGCTTCGCCAGCCGAGCCTCCGCGCGGCCGCCGAACAGGCGCGGGCGCAGGACTACCTTCGCCAGCTGCAGGCGATCTACGAGCCGGCCGGCATCCACGAGCAGGATCCCGAGGTCAGCGCCCGCAGCTGGGACGACGCGGTCGCACACGCCCAGGCGTACCACCAGGCTGCTCCGCGGCTAGAGGAGCTCCGGCGCCAGGCGGGGGACCAGGGTGGCGAGAGTGCGGCGCTGGCTCCGCTGGTCGCCGACCTCGAAGAGCAGGCCGCCGCCGCCGCGCACGGGCTCGACCCGACCCGGATCGCCGAATACCGGCAGCTGCCGCTCGCCGAGCTCGAACGGCAGCGGGATCAGCATCGCTCGACCAAGGAGCGCGCCCAGGAGGAGCGCGCCCGCGCCGAGGAGCTGTTGAACGACCGGCTGATGCAGATCGGCGACGTGGCGGCGCTCGAGGAGGAGATCGCGACCACGCGCGAGCGGCTGGAGCACCTGGAGGCGGAGGCGCATGCCTACGACCTCGCCATCGAGACGCTCGAGGTGGCCGCACGCTCGGTGCGCCGGGCCATCGTCCCCCGGCTGAAGTCGCAGCTCCAGGCTCAGCTGAGCCCGATCACGAACGGCCGCTACCGCGACGTGCAGGTGGAGGACGACCTGGCGCTCGCGGTCAAGACCCAGGATCAGCGAACCTTCAAGGACGTCGACACCCTCAGTCTGGGCACCCGCTCGCTGATCTACCTGCTGGAGCGGGTGGCGCTGGCCCGGATCATCAGCGGGAACGCCGAACCGATGCCCCTGCTCCTGGACGAGGCGCTCGTGCACGCCGACCGACGCCGGCTGCGGGCGGCGCTCGACGAGCTGACCCGCCTGGGCCAGGAGCACCAGATCATCCTGTTCTCCAAGGACGAAGCGCTCGCCGACCGGGGTGAGAAGGCCGGCAACTGGACGATCATCCGGCTGCCCGGGCCGGCGCTGGTCAGCGTCGAGGGCGCCGGCGCGGGCCCCAACGGGCCGCATCGCGCCGACGAGCCCGAGCCCGAGACCGCCGTCCGCTCGGAAGGCTAGCCGCTCAGCCGGCCGCGCCGCCCGTGAGGACCCGCAACCCCGTCTCCTCCCGCCGCTGACGGCGGTACCCGGCCGCGACCACGGTCGCCGCCTGCTGCGCCACGGCGATCAGCTCGGGGACGGCAACGTCGGCCGACCGCAGCACGTCCGGGTCGAGCGGCACCAGCTCGCTCACGCACAGCCGCCGCTGTGGGTCGATCACGACCACGCCGATGAACGGTGACTGGGACTGGATGGTGGGATGGATCTGCGACCACTCGATGACATTGCCCATGCCGGGCAGGATAGGCGCCGCCCGTGACAGCTGTCTGTCGCGACGCGGCGCCGGCTGCGGATCAGGGCTGCGCGCCGGCGTCGATGCGCCGCCGGAGCGTCGCGCTCACCGCCGGCCACTCGGGGGCGATGATCGAGAAGACCATGGAATCGCGCAGACTGCCGTCCGGCCGGATGCGATGGTGGCGCAAGGTGCCTTCGAGGCTGGCCCCCAGCTTGCGGATCGCCGCCTGGGAGCGGGCATTGAGCCGGTCCGTCTTGAGCTGCACCCGGTGGGCGCCCCAGGTCTCGAAGGCGTGCCGGAGCAAGAGGAGCTTGGCCTCCGGGTTGACGACCGTTCCCCAGGTGTCGACCGCATACCAGGTCCAGCCGATCTCGACGCCCCGATGGGCGGCCTCGACCTCCAGGTAGCGCGTGCTGCCGATCGCGCGCGCATCGCGTTGCCCGATCACGGCAAAGGCGTACTCGCGGCCCTCCCGCTCCGCGGCCATGGCGGCCGCGATCCACTCCGTCATGGCCGCCTCGCTGCGCGGCGCGGCCGGCATCCAGGTCCAGATCTCGGGCGCCGCCGCGGCGGCGAGCAAGCGCGGCCCGTGCTCCGGCCGCAACGGTTCGAGGCGGATGTGGCGGCCGTTCAGGACGACCGGCCCGAGCGCCGCGCCGCCGGGCGAGGCGCCGCCGCTCAAAACGGGCGCGCGGTCATCAGGAAGACGACGACCAGGAGGAGCAGCCAGGTGATGAGCTGGATGGTGAGCGCCGCGGCGTCGGCGGCCGAGACCCGCTGCCCGTCCCGGGCGGCGAGCCGCAGCCGGCGCAGGTTCGCCGAGAGGAACGCGCCGTCCAGGGCGGAGGCCGCGAGATATAGAAGGATGCCGAGCAGCAGCCATCCGGTGAGGAGCTTGAGCCGCTCCGAGACCCACAGCAGCAGGCCGGTCACGAGCAGCACGCTCGATCCGACCATCACCATCAGGATCTGAATGCGCCAGGCCAGGTCGTAGAGCGCCTTCTGCGCGCCCTCCGCGGCGCCGGCGGCAAACGGCCGGAGCAGCACCAGCGTCGTCATGCCGCCGACCATGAAGGTCGCGCCGATCACATGGATCGCCTTCAGCAGGCCCACGCCGCCACTTTAGCGTGCCGGGCGGCCGTCCATCGCGCTCCCTCGCCAGCACGAGCTCCTGCTACAGTCGTGGCGTGCCGGAGCCCGCCGTCCTCAGGGCTGAGCTGGTCATCCCGCGCGCCTGGCTCCAGCCGACGCTCACGCTCGAGGCGGTCCGGTCGCTGCAGCGAGACGACACGCGCTGCCAGATGGAGAAGGGCGATCTCCACCTGAGCGGGGTCGAGGTCCTCGTGGCGCGCAACTGGATCCTCGAGGAATTCTGGCCGCGCATCCAGGAGACGCTCGCGGCCGGCGTCCCGGCGGAGCAGACCTACACGTTCTTCCGGGCGCACGCCGACCGGCGGCGCCGGCGCCGCGCGAAGGCCTGAGCGACTCGCCCCAAAGCATCATCTGCTAGCCTCAGGCCGTGCCCTGGAGTGAGCGCGAGCGTGCGGTCCTCGACGGCCTCTTCCGCTTCACGCCTGGATGGGGCCGCCTCGTCGGCGACCACCGGTTCGACGGCGTCGTCGCGGACGTCAGCGCCGGCGCGATCGGCGCCCGGCTCGAGGAGATCGACCGGCAGCTCCGCATCCTGACCGAGCCGGATCATCTGACCGCCGACCAGGACGTCGACCGGCGCGCGCTCCAGGCCCAGCTGCAGACGTCGGCGTTCGAACTGCGTGAGCTGCAACTGCACCGGCGCGATCCCATGTTCTACGCGGGCGGCCTGGAGCTCGACGTCAGTCCCTACATCAAGCGGAACTACGCGCCGCTGCCCGAGCGGCTTCATGGGCTGCGCCGCCACCTGGATGCCTTCGCCGGATACCTGGAAGCCGCGCGCGCGAATCTGGACGCGGCGCTGCCCCGACCCAACCTGGAGATCGCGCTGCAGGCGCTGGACGGGACGGTGGCATTCCTGAACAAGGAAGTGCGTGCGGCCGCCCAGGACGACGGGCCCACGCTCGCGGCGACCGAGCGCGCCGCCGTGCTGGTCGGCGATTTCAGCGCCTGGTTGCGGACGCGGCAGCCGCAGGCGCACGACGACTACGCGCTGGGCCAGGACCGCTTCCTTCGCTACCTCAAGACGCGTGAGCTGATCGATCGCGACCTCGCGACGCTGGAGCGGATGGCGCGTGACGACCTGGAGCGGAACACGGCGCGCGCCGTCGAGGTGGCGGAACGGGTCGCCCCCGGGGAGGGGATCGCCGGCGCCGTCCGGGCGCTGGAGGCGCACCACCCGAGCGTCCCCTCCATGATCGAGGACACGGCAGCCATGCTGGAGGGCATCCGGTCATTCCTGATCGAACGCCGGCTGGTGACCGTGCCGTCCGAGGTGCGCTGTCGCGTCTCCCCCACGCCCTCCTTCTACGCCTACATCAGCGCCGCCCTGGACAGCGCGGGCGCGCTGGAAACCCGCGCCACCGAAAGCTATTACTACGTCACCGTTCCGACCCCGGAATGGGGCGCGCAGCGGACCGAGGAGTGGCTGCGCTACCTGAACTACGCGGCGCTGGAGAACATCTCGATCCACGAGGCCTACCCGGGCCACTACCTGCAGGCGCTGCACGAGCGTCGCGCCCGGTCGCTGACGCGCAAGGTGCTCTGGATCCAGTCAACCGGAGAAGGCTGGGCGCACTACGCCGAAGAAATGATGATCGAAGCCCAGTACAGCGCGGACCCGCGCCACGAGATGGCCCAGCTGATGGATGCCCTGCTCCGAGATTGCCGCTTCCTCTGCGCGCTCGGCCTGCACTGCCAGGGGATGCCCATGGAGGAGGCGATCCGGATCTTCATCGAGTCCGGCTACCACTCCGCGCTGCCCGCCCAGCGCGAGGCCACCCGCGGCGCCTGGGACCCGCTCTACCTCAATTACACGCTGGGCAAGCTGCTGATCTACGAGCTGAGGCGGGCCATGGAGAAGCGTCCTGGCCACTCGTTGCGCCGCTTTCACGACGACTTCCTCGCCTGTGGCAATCTGCCGATCCCGCTGATCGGCGAACTCCTCCACGCGTGAGACGCACGCCGGGGCGGGGCGGCTGAGGAGCCCAAATAGACCCGCTGCGATCGCTTCACCATCTGAGCGGCGACCTGCTGGTCGTCACCATCGCCGGACTGCTCTTCATCGAGGAGTCGGGCATCCCCCTGCCCTTCGCGCCGGGCGACGTGCTCCTCCTGATCGCGGGCATCGCGATCGCGAGCGGCTCCGTCAACCCGGTGATCATGACGGCCGCCGTCATCGTGGGGATCACGGCGGGCGCCATGCTCGGCCGCGAAGTGTTCGCGCTCGTGGGCCGGCCGGCGCTGGAGAAGGCGGCCACCGTCCTCGGGTTCCGCAAGGCGCTGGTCCGGGTCGCTGCCCGCCTGCAGCGGGGCGGCTGGCGTGCCGTCTTCGTCGCCCGCCTGATCCCGGGCCTGCGGATCCAGACCACCCAGGTCGCCGGCGTGACCGGGATGCCGCGGCGGGACTTCCTGCTCGGGCTGCTGCCATCCGTCGTGGTCTACGTCGCGGTCTTCGAGGGCCTCGGGCGGCTGGTCGGCGAGCCGATCGTCGGCCTCTTGCATCGGGCGCAACACCGCCTGTTCGTGCTCGCGATCTTCGCCCTGCTGGCGGTCGCCGTGATCCTGTCCGTTCGCTGGCTGGCCGAGAAAGGCCATCTCGCGGTGCTGGAACCGATCGTGCTGGGGGTGCGCCGCGACCTGGCCGATCAGCTCGATACCTGGATCCCGGGGCTGGGCGGCGATGATGTCCGGGCCCGAGAGTATCCGCTGGTCCGCCGCTTGTGGGCCGGGCTGATCGACCTGATCCTCGTGCTGGCGGCCACCACCTACCTGTTGATCGCGGCCTCGAGCATCCGCGCGACCGAGGTCGTGCTCGATCCGCCCGGCCTCCTGCTGCTCGCCGCGATCAACGTCGCCTACCGCGTGCCGCTGGAGGCCCGCCGCGGCCAGACGGTCGGCAAGCGGCTGATGGGCATCTCGGTCTACGGGCCCCGCGCGGGCACCCCCGGCTGGCTGCTGTCGAGTGCCCGGAATCTCGTCGGCACCCTCGCGGTCCTCTGGCCGATCGATCTCGTCCTGCTGTTGACCAGCCCCCGGCGTCAGCGGCTGGGCGACCTGGTGACGGGCTGCACGGTGCGCCGGGTGGCGCACTGATCAGGGACGGTAGCCCGCCAGCAGCTCGAGCGTCTGGTCGATCTCGCTCCGCGTGTTGTAGTGGGCGATCCCGATGCGGAGGGTGCCGCCCGATTCGCTCAAGCCCAGCCGCTCGATCAGGACCTTCGCGTAATGGTCGCCGTGCCAGGTGAAGACGCCCTGCCGGCCGAGCCACCGCGCGAGATCCTCGGGACGGTGCGGGCTCCAGGTCAGCGAGACGGTGGGCGCCCGCTCGGAAAAGCGCGCCGGATCGGCGATGCCGTAGATCCGGACGCCCGGGATCTCGAGCAGGCCTTCGGTCAGGCGCCGAGCCAGCTCGCGCTCGTGCGCCTGGATCGAGGCCAGCGCCTGGGTGAGGGCCTGGCGGGTGGGCGCGCTCCCGCCCCCGATCGCGGCCAGGTACTCGAACGCGCCCAGCAGCCCCGCGATCCCTTCGAGATCCGGCGTCCCGGTCTCCCAGCGGTCCGGGCCTTCATCGGCGGCCGGGCGAACCTTGTACGGTCTGAGCCGCTCCAGGTGCTCCTTCCGGCCGTAGAGCAGCCCGAGGTGCGGGCCGTAGAACTTGTAGGCGGAGCAGACCAGGAAATCGCAATCGATCGCGCGCACGTCGATCGAACCGTGCGGGCCGTAGTGGACGGCGTCGACCCAGAAGAGGGCACCGGCATCGTGGGCGAGCTTCGAGACCGCCCGCAGGTCGGGGATGGTGCCGACGGCGTTCGACGCGTGCGTGGCCGCGACCAGCCGGGTGCGCGGCGTGATCTGGCGCGCGAGGTCCTCGAGGTCGAGCGTGCAGTCGTCGGTGCGGATGTCCGCGTAGCGCACCTGCACCCCCTGCGGCTCGAGCGCGAGCCAGGGGGAGACGTTGGCATCGTGCTCGAGGCGGGTGACCACGATCTCGTCGCCCGGGCGCAGGTCGCGCGCGATCGCCCGGCTGACCGCAAAGGTCAGCGTCGTCATGTTCGCGCCGAAGACGATCTCCTGCGACGACCGCGCGTTGAGGAAGGCGGCCGCGGCCTGGCGCGCCTGTCCGACCATCGCGTCGCTCCGCTCGCTCGTCAAGAACAGGCCGCCGTGGTTCGCATTCATCGTCGTCCAGTACTCCGCGACCCGGTCGATGACGCGCTGCGGCACCTGGGTGCCGGCCGGATTGTCCAGATAGACGACGGGCGCGCCGTCCTTGCGCAGCGCGAGCGCCGGAAACTCGCGCCGGAGGGCGCCGACGTCGAGTGTGGCCGCGAGGCTACTGGACATCGATCGAGATCGTATGGTATCCGTCGGCGCCGTCGGGCAGCGTCGGGGCGGGGTTGCCCGTCTGGATCGCCCCGGTCCCATCCTGGGCGCGGACCTGGATCCCGTAGTGGCCGGAGCCGAGGCGAATGCCGGCGGACCAGAAGCGCCACGCGTACGGCGAGAACTCCGGCTGTAGATCGGCCGGCTGCCAGGCATGGCCGCCATCGGTGCTGACCTGGACCGCGGCGATGCGGCGGTTGCCCGCGAACGCGATCCCCGCGACATGGACCGTGCCCGGGGCAAACTGCGCCCCGTCCTGGGGCACGTCGATGCGCGACATGGTCTTGACCACGGCGCGCTCGTCCCACCCGTTGTTCTCCCAGTACCCGCGCTCGTCCTGGGCCGAAAAGCGCAGGCGCGTCACCCATTTCGGCTGCTTCATCCCGTAATGGCCGGGGAACAGGAAGCGTGCCGGGAAGCCGTGCGCCGCGGTCAGCACGTCGCCGTTCAGGTGGGTCGCCAGGATGTGGTCCGGGGTCAGCTCGGTGAGGCGAAAGCTCTCCGTGTACCCGTCCGCGCTCTCGATCAGCATCCAGACCGCATCCGCCGGGACGGCCGTGCGGGCGAGCAGGTCCTGCACGCGCGGACCGCGCCAGAGCCCGTTGCTGATCAGATTGCCGCCCACGTCGTTGCTGATGCACTCCAGCGTCAGCTCGACCTCGTGCGCCGGCAGCGCGAGCAGCTCGTCGTAGGTCAGGGCCCGGTTCGGCAGGTTGAGCCGCCAGGCGGCGGGGTCGACCTGGGGATCCCCGCCCAGGTTCTTGGAGACGACGTAGAAGCTCGCGACCGGCGTGATCTCGGTTTGCGCCCGGTCGCCCTCCTTCATCGCCAGCGCGGTCACGAACCGACGGACATCGACGAAGCCGATCGCCAGGACCGCGACGCCGACGCCCGTAGCGAAGAGCCCGCGGAGCAGGCGACGCCGATCGGCATCCGCGGGCGACTCATCACCGACCGTCCCCACCACCTGGAACGCGATCGGAACGGCCGCCACCAGGATCGCGACCTCCACGACCAGGCTGGTCGGCGCATCAGCGGGGCTGGCCCCGAGGACGGCCACCGCCCCGCCCAGCGTCAGGACGGCCCCGGCCAGCACCGGCATCGCGGCACGGGGGGCGACTAAAGAGGCGAGGATCGCGCCGAGCGCGTAGGCCCCGATGATCAGGACGGTCGTCAGCACCAGCAGCAGCGGCCGTGCCAGCACCGTGAACGTCTTCAGCAGCAGCGAGAACACGGGGAGCGGCAGGACCTTGAGCACGAGGTTGCCCGCCTGCTCGGGCAGGAGCGGCACCTGGAGCAGGCCGTGGGCGATGGAGTCGGCCCCGAGCGCCAGACAGCCCGCGCTCGAACCCGCCGCCACCGCGCGGCGGGCGTTGGGGCTGAGCCGCCTCACGGCGCGTTCAGCCCCGGGCCGGCCGGCGGAGCCCGATGTAGCCCAGGACGAGGCCGACCAGCGCCAGGACGATCCCGATGACCAGCCAGAGCCGCTGCCCGGTCATGAAGCTGCCCGGGAGCACCCCGGCCCCCTGGAGGATCCAGACGATTCCGACGGCCAGGCACAGCACCGCGAGCAGGAGAGCGGACCAGCGCATCGCTTTCAGTATGCGTGCGCCGGTTACACCCTGCCCGGGCGATCGGAGATCCTGCCGGATGAGGGCGGTCAGGCCTCGGCGGGAACCGCCTCCACGACCGCTTCCTTGCCGGCCCGCGTCCCGGCTTCGACCTTGGCCAGCGCCAGCTGCCCGATGTTGAGCCCCTGGATGGTGGCCAGATCCCCCAGCGCGCGCAGGAAATAGTTGCGCCGCCGGCGCTCGACCACCCGTCCGAGCTCGTGCTCGAGGTTCTGGGTGCCCTCGACGTAGGTGATCCGGAACGGATCGGTCGCCCGCCTCGGGATGACCTCCTCGGTGAGCAGCTTGCGCGCGTCGCCGGAGAGGCCTTCATTGGTGACGATCACGCCCTCGCTGGCTTTGATCCGGGACACCTTGCTGTTGAAGGCGTAGGCATCGGCCAGGTTGAACTCGCGATCCTTGAGCACGACGAGCACCAGGTCCCCGCTCAGGTCCAGGATGATGTCCGTCCCGGTGGGCGTCGCCTCGACGATCACGGAGTCGCGGCTGATCCCGATCCGCGGCAGCACGCTCGAGACGAGCGTGGTCATCCAGCGTCCGCGGTCGTTCAACTCCGCGGCCCACTTGGTGGGCATGATCACCTGGTCGACCCGCTCTTCACTGAGCGCTTTGCCGCAGGCGCACTTCATCCAGTCGGGTGCCATCTTGGACAGCTTGTTCGGGTCGTCGGTCCGGAGCACCGCGTTCCCGGTGCGGGAGCAGACGATCACGTACTCGGACTGGATCAAGCCCAGGTTGCGGATCTCGCCCAGCCGCGCGGCGACCGCGGCGCCCTGCGCTTCGCCGAGCACCTTGGGCAGGTCGGACACGGTGAGGGACCCCACCCGCTCCAGATCCCGGATCAGAGCCCGGATCTCCGGCGTGGTGAAGGCGGCGATCGCCTGGTTCTCCTCGGCCGACGCGTCCAGGCTCGCCGGGCGCGTCTTGCGGATGGCCTCGAAGTTGTGACTCCCGACCGGCGCCAGGACCGGCCAGGACGACGGGGTGCCGATCTCCTGGCCCATGACCTCCGAGGCGGCCGACCGGACCCGCTTGAGGAAATCCTGGCGGATCTTCTCGCCACCGGGCCGGTAGGCGACGCCCACCTCGACGAAGGCCGGCTTGCCCGCGTGCTCCAGCTCCATGAAGTGGATGTCGTCCGAACGCAGCTCGCGCAGGGTCGCCGACCCGGGGCGCCGCACGCGCAGCCAGCCGACCACGGGCGCCGACCCGAAGAAGAGCTCGCCCTCGTCGGCGTTCGACCAGCTCTTGGTCACATCGAACTGGAGGAACTTGCTCAGGAGGTCGATCGTGAAGCTGATCCCGGCGCTGTCGAAGATCGCCTCGCGGGCACGATAGAGGACGCCCATGAACTCGGGGCCGTTGATCCGCGACACGATGGTCCAGAACTGATCGCTCGACGGCGCGACTTCAAGCCGGCGGACTTCCACAAGCAGCATCCTCTTCTCCTTCGGAAACTGACGATGATTGACGTTGGCCCGCCAGCCAGCACCTTCCCCGCGCGCGGTCGGCGTAAAGGGCAGCTTAGGACTGCGAAAGGCGCTTGTCAAACGCGTCGCGTCCCGGAATTCTGAGCCCGCCGCTTCCCGGGGCCGGGCCGCCGCCCTGACGTCCCAGGGACGCCCGAGCGCCGCCCGTCGTGAGGCTCCCGCCCGGTCAGTAGATGAAGCCGATCAGGGGCACGGTCCCCGGCATGACGTGGCGGTACGAGACCCGGCCCCAGCCCCCGCCGTTGCTGTAGTAGTTCATCTCCGAGACCAGCCAGCTGCCGTCCTTGTAGACCTGCTCGACGTAGGCGACGTGGCCCCAGTAGGGGGACTCCCAGGTCACCATGATCGCGCCCACCCGCGGGGTGGACCCGACCGGCCGGCCCCAGGCCTTGGCCCGCCCGTACCACTGCCAGGCGTTGCCGCCCCAGGGCGCGGGGCGGCGCGAGTTGACGTACCAGGTGCACTGCCCGAACGGGTAGAGGCTGCCGACGCCGGCCGAGTAGATCGGCTGGACCGGCCACTGCCGCTTGCCCGCCGTGATCACGCGGGGGTCGGGCGAGGGCGCCGAGGGGGCTTCGGGACCGACGCCGTAGGGCACCATGAGCAGGTCGCCCACGTGCACCGCCTCGGGATGGCGGAGGAAGTTGAACTCGATGATGGCATCGGATCCCACCCGGTACTTGCGCGCGAGCGAGTCGACCGTGTCCCCCGCCGACACCGCCACCAGGACGCCGTCCACGGGCGGGATCTCGATCGCCTCCCCCTCGGTCAGCCGGTCGACCGCGCCCGGGTTCGACCAGATCAGCGTGTTCACGCTCAGCCCGAACTGCGACGCCAGGGCGCGCAGGGTGTCGCCGTCGTGGGCCTGGTACCGGATCAGGTCGCGATGCTTCGTATCGGGATTGACCGGCGTCTCGGGGAGGGCCGGGATGACCAGCGACCCGCTCGTCGACCATCCGATGCCGTCGATCGTGTTCCCCGCCACCCTCAGCCCGGGGCGCAGCGTCGGGGTGGCGCTGTCCGCGAGCGCCGGGGAGGCGCCCACCGGGACGTGGAGGGCCAGCCAGGGCATGGCCAGGGCCACGATCAGGACCGCCGAATGGGTCGCGTAGCGCGGGAACGCGTGTGTCAGCCCAATCCCCCTTTCCCTTCCCTTGCTGGCCCGGCATGGATCCGGGCCTACAGGGAGGCAAACTGCAAACGGGGGCCGGGCTTGCGTCAGGGAACCGCCCCATCACGGTTCCGTCACCGGGCCGTGACAGGGATCTGGATCGACGGTTACAGGGCGACCAGCGGACTCAGCAGGTCTTTTGGACCGGGATCATGCAGAGGAACTGCATCGGGGCGGCCGGCGAGGCGGCGAACTGATGCCGCACGCCGGGGGCGACGAACAGGGCGTCCCCTCGCTGGAACCGCCGGACACCCTCCTCGGTGCGAAGCTCGCCCTGGCCGTCGAGGATGTAGACCTCGTGCTCCCAGGCATGCGTGTGGAACGGGGTGTGCCCGCCGGGGTCGACGTCGAACCGACGCATCGCGAAGGTGGGCGCCCCGGTGGCGTCGGTGAAGACTTCGCGAATCGCGATGCCCTCGGCACCCTCGTCACGGACGGGGCGCGCGCCGACCTGCTCGACCGTGCACTGCTGAACGTTCGCCGTGGTCTCGATGCTCATCATTCCACGGTATCAGGTCGGCCGGCGGACGTTCCGACCCGGGGCTACAATGCGGCCTATGGCCGACTCGGGCAAGCCGCCCGGCCGTCGCTATCTCGAGGCGATGCTGGCCGGCCGAGTCGCGCCACCCCCGTTTGCCGCCCTGCTGAAGATGCGGCTCACCGAGGTCGGCGACGGCACCGCCCACTTCGAGATGCCGCTCAGCGACGAGCTCTACAACCCGAATGACGTCGTGCACGGCGGGGCGATCACGGCGCTCGTCGACAGCGCCATGGGGCTGGCGGTGGTCAGCACGCTCGGCGAAGGGGAAACCTTCACGACCGTCGAGCTGAAGGTGAATTTCCTGCGCGCGGTGACCACCGACCTGGGACCGCTCCACTGCGACGGCCGCGTGATCCAGCGCGGACGGCAGGTGGTGGTGGCGGAAGCCGACTGCCTCGACGCGCACGGACGGCGGTGCGCCCGCGCGATCTCGACCAACCTGGTCCTGCAGCCCCGCGCCTCAGCCGCGTGGGACGTCGACGAGGCGAGCGCGCCGTCCGCCGCTCCCCCCATTGCCGCGGCGATCCCTGCGCCGGTCGAGGCACCGGTCCCGGCGACGCCGGCCGCCATCGCCCCCTCATCGTTTGCGCGCGGCAAGCAGCACCTGCGCCTGTTGGCCGGCGACATGGCGTATGTGCGACGCGGGCAGGGCCCGCCCGTCGTCCTGATCCACGGAATCCCGAGCTCGGCCTACCTGTGGCGGGACGTCGTCGACCCGCTCGCGCGGCGTTTCGACGTCATCGCCGTGGACCTCTACGGCTTCGGGGACTCGGAGAAGCGGCTCGATGCCGACCTGTCGATCGCGGCCCAGGCACGCTACGTGGTCGCGCTGCTGGAGGCCCTCCACATCTACCAGGCCGCGCTGGTCGGCCACGATATCGGCGGAGGGATCGCGCAGCTGATCGCGGTCGACGAGCCAGCCCGGGTCGCGCGCCTGTGCCTGATCGACAGCATCGTCGACAACAACTGGCCGGTCGCCGACATCGCCCGGCTCAAGGATCCGGCCTGGGACCAGATCATGAAGACGCTCGACCTGCGGCGGGGCTTCCGCAAGGGCCTCGAGTCGGGCCTGGTCGTCCCCGGCCGCATGCAGGACGAGATCCTGGACGAGTGGGTGCGCCCGTTCTCCGACCAGGGCGGGCGCCGCAGCTACCTCCGCGCCGCGCGGGCCCTGAACAATCGCGACCTGGTCAGCCGGTCGCGCCACATCGAGCAGATCGCGGCGCCGACCCTGATCCTGTGGGGCGCCCAGGATCGCTACCTCGACCCGGCCTGGGGTCCACACCTGCAACGGAAGATCCACGGCTCGCGCCTGCAGGTCATCGACCCCGGCGGGCACTTCCTGCCGCTCGACCGGCCGGATGCGGTGGCCCAGGCGCTGCTCGAGTTCCTCGCGTAAGTCAGCCCAAAGACGCGAGGAGCTCGTCCAGGCACGCGGCCGGGGTCGCAGTCCACTGCGCGAGGCGGATCCTCGGCGTGACCTGGGGACCGTGGAAATCGTCGCCCCCGGTGGCGACCCATCCGTATCGCTGCGCGACGGCGGCGAAGCGCTCCATCAGGGCTCGCGACCCGGGACCATAGGGATCCTGCGGGTCCTGCGGGTAGGTGACCTCGAGACCGCGGACGCCGCGGGCGGCCGCCGTCTCGAAGAGCACCTCGAGATCCGGGACGTGGCTGTAGACGCCGGGATGGGCCAGGACGCTTCGGCCGCCGGCCCGCTCGATCAGCGCCACCGCCTCCTCCAGCGGGAGGTCTTGTGCCCGGGGCACGTGCGCCAGGCCGCCGGGGCCCATCAGCGCATACAGCTCCTCCCGGCTCGTGCCGGGGCGCGCCGCCTCGATGGCCGCGACGATGTGCGGCTTTCCCACGTTGCCCCTGGCCCTCGCCCGCACCGCCTCCCAATCGATGGGATAGCCCGCCGCCTGCAAGCGCCGGACCGTCTCGCGTTTCTGCGCCTCGCGCTCCTGGCTCGCCTGGCTCAGCCGCGCGCGCAGCCCGGGATCCCGGAGCGCGAAGCCGTAGCCGAGCAGATGCACCTCGACCAGGCCGCGCGCCGGATCGTCCTCGATCGAGAGCTCGACGCCGGGCACGAGGCGGACGCCGAGCCGGTCCAGGTCGCCGAGCGCATCGATGCCCGCCAGCGTGTCGTGGTCGGTGATGGCGATCACGGCAAACCCGGCCGCGGCGTGGGCGTCGACCACCTGCCGGGGGGAGAGCTCGCCATCGCTGGCCGTCGTGTGCAGGTGCAGGTTCGCGCGTCCGTTAGATTTGGCAGGCATGGTCGGCCCATTCTATGTCGCCCTCGGGGTCGCGGCCGCGGACCGGGACCGTGACCTGGCTCGGGTGGCGCCATGACCGTCTCCCGCCAGCGTTCCAGCGTGGCGCTGATCCGCCGGCTCCTCGAGGCGAACGAGGGACGTCCCCTGCCCGAGTTGCTCTACGACGCCCTGGACTGCCTGGTCAAGGAGTTCGACGCGCGGACCGCGCTGATCGCGCGGATCGAGGACCACACGCTCGAGGTGGTCGAGGCCGTCTCCAGGGATGCATCGGACCTGACCCGCGGGCTGTCCCTGCCGCTCGAGGAGGCCTTCAACCCGGTGGACGCGGCGGCCGACGGGATCGTCAACGTCCGGGACGCCAGCAAGGCGGCGCCCTTCGCCGGCCTGCCGATGCAGGCCCGGTATCAGATCCAGGGCTACCTCGGCGTGCCGGTCGGCTCGGCCACCGGCAGGGCCTGGGGCACGCTCGCCGTGATCGCCAAGGGCCCGCGCAGCTTCACGCCGCTGGACGTCGAGCTGGTCCGGGTGATCGCGTCGCTGCTGGCTCAGCGGCTGGGCCAGCGGCAGGAGCGCGGGCCTGCCGACCGGGCCGGGGCTCGCACGCCCATCTCGATGCTGCGCCTGGCCAGCCAGGAGGTGCAGGAGCCGCTCAAGATCCTTCGCGGCTATGCCGAGCTGCTGAGCCGCAACGAGGTGCCCGAACACGACCTCCCGATGGTCGCGCAGCGCCTGCTGACCCAGTCGGAAACGGTGATCCGGACGGTGGACCAGGTGCTGATCATGGCGCGGCTGCCGATGGACCTGGCCTTCACGGTGCGGGTTCCGCTCCAGGCTGTCGCCCAGTCGGTGGCGAGCCAGGTGCGCGAGGCGGTCGAGCGCCATGGGATGGAGCTGCGCCTGCAGCTCGACACGCAGGGCGAGGTCTGGGGTGACGCGACGCTGCTGGAGGCAGCGCTCGATGAGATGGTGCACAACGTGTTCCACCACGCCCCTCAATCCACCGTGATCCACCTCCGCCTGCGCGGCCAGGGTCGGGATCGCCTGCAGCTGATCGTCAAGGACGACGGCCCGGGCATGTCCGCCGATCGCCTGGCCCAGCTGTTCGCCCCGCTCCGCTCCGAGCAGGATCCGCCGGTGCGGGGCCAGGGCATGGGCCTGTACCTGCTGCGCCGGGTGGCGGAGGCGCACGGCGGCAGCACCTGGGCGAACAGCCTGGAAGGGAAAGGCACAACCTTCTATCTCGAGCTGCCGGCCGCCTCCCCGGACGGCGACGCGGTCCGCGCCTCGCAGGCCAGCCAGCCCAGCTCGGCCTGAGCGTGGCGCCGGGGCACGCCTTCCGCGGCACGCCCGCCCATCGCGCGCGGCTGGACGCGGGGGTGCCTCGCAAACGCCAGCCGGCGCGCTCCGACGCCTGCCGCACGCCGCCGCCAGCCGCGCTGCTGCGCGGGATCGACGAGTTCAACGCGGGCAAGTTCTTCGAGCAGCACGAGACGCTGGAAGCGATCTGGATCGCGGAGGCGGACCCGGTCCGCTATCTCTACCAGGGCATCCTCCAGGTGGGGGTCGGGTTCTATCACTGGCGCCGGGGGAACTGGAAGGGGGCGGTGGCGAAGCTGGCCCAGGGGCTCAGCAAGCTGGAGGCGTACCGGCCGGACTGCCAGACGATCGACGTCGAGTCGCTGATCGAAACGACGCGGCCGCTGCTCCTCGAGCTGCAGCGGCGCGGGGCCTCAGACCTGCTGCCCTTCCCTGAGTCCGGCCTGCCCAGGATCCAGCGGGTCCGCGCCCGGGGCTGATCCGAGGCGGAGCCCAAGCATGCGCGCCCCGGCGCGCCACCCCGGGCGGCGCGCGATCACCGCGTCGCGCAGCCGGTCCAGCGCGGCCGGCGTGTCGAGGTCGTTCTCCAGCGCGTCGAGGACGTCCGCGCTCGCCGCGCTCGCCGCGCCGCCACCGTCCCCCGCCGCCTCCGCCGCCTGGCGCAGCTCGGCAGTCCAGGCCGCGGCGTCGCGCAACTGCTCGGGCCGGTACTCCCAGCTCTCGCGGTAGTGACGGCGCAGAAGCGTGACCCGGATGCTGTCCGCGTCCGCTTCACGCAGCAGATCGGAGACGAGCACCAGGTTGCGCAACGATTTGCTCATCTTGGCGCCGGCGTACCCCAGCATGCCGACGTGCATCCAGATCCGGCCGAACGGACGGACGCCGGTCGCCGATTCCGACTGGGCGATCTCGCTCTCGTGGTGCGGGAAGACGAGATCCGCGCCGCCTCCATGGAGGTCAACCTGCGGCCCGAGGTGCTCGAGCGCCATGGCCGAGCACTCGACGTGCCAGCCCGGACGCCCCGCGCCCCACGGACTGTCCCAGGCCGGCTCGCCGGGCTGGGACTTCTGCCAGAGGATGAAATCGAGCGGATCCTCTTTGCGGGGGTCATCGGGGTCCGCCCCCCGTTCGCGCGAGAGCGCGATCATCTCGGACCGGGGCAGCCGGCTGAGCCGTCCGTAATCGGGCCGGGTCGAGACCCGGAAATACACGTTGCCCTCCCTGACGTAGGCCTGGCGCTGGCGCTCGAGCCGGCTGACCAGCGCGATGATCGGCGCGATCGTCTCACTGGCCCGGGGGAAGACGTCGGGCGGGAGCACGTTGAGCCCGGTCATGTCGCGCTGATACCGGGCGGTCTCGCGGGTCGCCAGCTCGGTCCAGGTCGTGCCCATCTCCCGGGCACGGCGCAGGATGTCGTCGTCGACGTCGGTCACGTTCTGCACGTAACGGACCCGGTGGCCGGACGCTCGAAGCACCCGAACCAGGACGTCGAAGGTCACGTAGGTGAAGGCGTGACCGAGATGGGTCGTGTCGTAGGGGGTGATGCCGCAGACGTAGATGCGCAGCGGTTTTAGGGGATCGGGGCGGAGCGGCTCGATTGCCGCGCTCTCCGTGTTGTAGAGGCGCATGCTTGACAAACTCTAAGCGAACTCGCGGCGGGTGAGCCGGCGACCGGTTGAGGCCCGGGCCTTCAAGAAAGGGGCGCCGGCCATCGTTACAGGGGTGTGAACCGGCTGTTCAGGGCCTCCGTCGAGCAGCTCGCGCTCTACGCGGTGATCGGCGCCGCGGTGGTGCTCATGGGGCTGAACGTCCCGCGGGCGTTGACCCTGCTCCAGGCGCCGGCGCCGGCGCCGACCGCCACCCCGATCCCCCCGACGCCCCCGCCCGCCGCCGTGCTGCTCCAGGACGAGCTCGATCGCGACCTGCAGGGGGTCGTCATCCTCGTGGTCGAGGCCGGCAGCCCGACCACGGTCCGGGTCGGGACGGCGTTCGCGATCGATGCGCGCGGGGATCTGCTCACGTCGGCGACCCTCACCAGCGGGGCGACCGCCATGCGGGTGATCGACGCAAGCGGCGGGAGTCACCCGGTCGCGCTGGTCGGAACGGACCCGGCCCTCGACCTGGCCGAGGTGCGCACGTCGCTTGCGGGCGTCCCCCTCCCCACCGGCGACCCCGCCACGCTGCAGGTCAACGATCCGCTCGCGCTGCTCGCCTCCCCCAAGGACGCCGGGCTGCCCCCCAGCACGCCGGTCGTGATCACTGCGCTCGGGGCGCAGGCCGCCGGTCCGCAGGGACCGGTTGCCGGACTGCTCCGGCTGGCGGGTGACGTGCATCCGGCGGCGAGCGGCGCCCCGGTCGCCGGCCCGGGCGGAACGGTGATGGGGATCATCGTGCTGGCGTCCGACAGCGAGACCCTCTCTGGGTTCGCCCTGCCGATCAGCGCGGCGGCCCCCGACCTGAGCGCGTGGGCGTCCCGGCCGGCCGGCGCGCTGCCCCTGGCCGCCGTACCCTCCTCCCTCGTCCTGCGCGGCCTCGACGAGAACGCGGCCGGCGGGCCGGCCGCGGGCGCGACGCCGTCCGGGGGCGCGGTCAGCGTGGCGAGCGTGCAGCCGGTGCGAGCCACCCAGGCCGCCCCGGCCGTGATCACCATCCGCGGGGCCGGCTTCGCCGCCGGGCCGGCGCTGCGCGTCCGGTTCCTGCCGAGTGGGGGCGGGTCCGGCGCGTTCGACGGCATCCGCATCGCGGTGACCGACCCCACCACCCTCACCGTGACCGTCCCGGCCGGCATGCGGGTGCAGGACTACACCGTCGAGGTGCGCAACGGCGACGGGCGGGTCGCGGACGCGCATCCATCCTTCACCGTCATCCCCTGAGCGCCCCGGTTCGGTAGGCTACGACACATGGACGCGGAGCAGCAGGTCGCCTGGATCGCCACCCCGTACCGGGCGCCGGTCATGGACAGCGAGGGCAACGAGCTGGGCACGACCGAGTCGCTGCTGGGAGACGAGCAGTCGGACATCTTCCACGGGCTGGCGGTCAAGCTGAAATCGAGCGGGACCGTGGTCGAGATCCCGGCCGACCAGGTCCGCCGGATCACGACCGTGCGCGTCTACACGGGCGTGACCCCGGACGCGGTCGCGGCCCTCCCCCGCTACCGGGAAGAGGCCTGGTTCCACCTCGGCTGGGGCGGACTCTTCCAGAAGCGTCCGGAGTGGAAGCAGCGCCCCTAGTCCGGCCCGGATCCGCCCCGATCCAGATGGATGACGACGGCGCCGTGGGGCTGATACACTCGTGACGATCTCAGGGTGCGCTCTCCCTTTCCTGCGTCCACCCCAGGCCTGATGAGGCCCGTCCCGGGAGCGGCCACCTTCTGCTTCATCGGGGCCGTTCCGCGGCAGGGAGGCGTTCCCGCCCGTGGCTGATCTGCTCCGGATCGAGAACCTCGAGACCCACTTCCGGACCCGTGAGGGGGTCGTCCGCGCGGTGGACGGCGTGTCGTTCTCGATCCGCGAAGGCGAGACCATGGCGCTCGTCGGCGAATCCGGCTGCGGCAAGAGCGTGACCGCGCTCAGCATCATGCGGTTGATCGACTACCCCGGGGAGATCGCCGGCGGCCGGATCCTCTTCCAGGGCAAGGACCTGGCCGAGCTCGAGATGGACGAGATGCGTCACATCCGCGGCTCGGAGATCGCCATGATCTTCCAGGAGCCGATGACCTCCCTCAACCCCGTGTACACGGTCGGGGATCAGATCGCGGAGGCCGTGGAGCTGCACATGCGCGTGTCCAAGAAGGAGGCCTGGAACCGCGCGATCGAGATGCTCGACCTGGTCCGGATCCCCTCTCCCGAGAGGCGGGTCAAGGACTACCCCCACAACATGTCGGGTGGGATGCGGCAGCGGGTCATGATCGCGATGGCGCTGTCCTGCAATCCCAAGCTCCTGATCGCGGATGAGCCGACCACAGCGCTGGACGTCACCATCCAGGCCCAGATCCTCGACCTGATGCTGGAACTGCAAACCAGCTTGAAGATGTCGATTCTCCTGATCACCCATGACCTGGGGGTCGTGGCGGAGACCTGCAAGCACGTGGCCGTCATGTACGCGGGACAGATCGTCGAACAGGCGGAGGTCGAGACCCTGTTCCACTCGCCCCAGATGCCCTACACGGAGGGCCTTCTGAAGTCGATTCCGCGGCTCGGCATGACCCAGGCGGAGAAGCTCGCCGTCATCCGCGGGGTCGTCCCCAACCCGCTCCGCTGGCCGGCCGGCTGCCGCTTCATGCCGCGCTGCGACTACGCCTTCGAGAAGTGCACGACGCCGCCGCCGCTCTTCGAGCTGGGTGGCCAGAAAGCGGCCTGCTGGCTGTGCGAGTCGGGACGGCGGTCCGTCTCCACGGCGGCGCCCACCGCGGGGCAGGCCTTCTCCTCGCAGGCGAGCGACCCGCAGCCCACGGAATCGACGGCCGAGGCCTAGACCGTGGCGACCACCGCGAGAGACGAGACCGCGGCCCAGCGGCCGGTCGTCCTCCCGGCCGACGACACGCTGCTGCGGGTCCGGGGCCTGCGCAAATTCTTCCCGGTTCGCCGCGGCTTCCTGCAGCGGACGATCGGCTTCATCAAGGCCGTGGACGGGATCGATATGGACGTCCGGCAGGGCGAGACGGTCGGCCTGGTGGGCGAATCCGGCTGCGGGAAATCGACGCTGGGCCGGACCATCCTGCGGCTGATCGAGCCGACCGAGGGCAGCATCGAGTTCGAGGGACGCGACATCACCCACATCCCCGGGCGCGCCATGAAGAAGGTGCGCGCCGACATGCAGATGATCTTCCAGGACCCGATCGGATCGCTGAACCCGCGGATGTCGGTCGGCGACATCGTGGGCGAAGGCCTGCTCGTGCACGGGATCAAGCGCCGCCGCCAGCGCGAGAACACGGTCCGGGAAGTCCTCCTCCGCGTCGGGTTGCGGCCCGAGTACCTGAACCGCTACCCGCACGAATTCTCGGGCGGCCAGCGGCAGCGCATCGGGATCGCCCGGGCGCTCGCCTTGAACCCGAAGCTGATCGTCGCGGACGAGCCGGTGTCAGCGCTCGACGTCTCGATCCAGTCGCAGGTCTTGAACCTGATGGTCGAGCTGAAGCGCGAATTCAACCTCACCTACCTCTTCGTGGCGCACAACCTCGCCGTGGTGGCGTACATCAGCGACCGGATCGCCGTCATGTACCTGGGCAAGATCGTCGAGCTGGCCCCCTCGATCGAGCTCTACGCGAACCCCTTGCACCCCTACGCGCGGTCGCTGCTGTCGGCGATCCCGAACCCCGACCCCGGCCACCAGCGCGAGCGGATCAAGCTGACCGGCGACGTGCCGAGCCCGTTCAACCCGCCGTCCGGGTGTCACTTCCGGACGCGCTGCCCGCTGGCCCGCGCCAAGGGGACGCAGAACGGCATCTGCGCCGACCAGGAACCGCCGCTCAAGGAATGGCGGAAGGGCCACCTGGCGGCCTGCCACTTCGCCGGCGAAGCCGTCTAGCCACGCGCACCCCGGCGCGTTAGCGAAGGATCTTGGGGTCCAGCGCGTCGCGCAGGCCGTCGCCGATGAAGTTGATGCTGAGCACGGTGGCCACGACCGCCAGGCCGGGGAACGTGATCCACCACCAGTTGCCGGCGATCAGCACGCCCTGGGCGCCGGCCAGGGTCGAACCCCAGGAGTAGGTCGGAGGCTGGAAGCCGAAGCCGAGGAAGCTCACGAAGGCCTCGAGCACGATGTTGTTCGCGATGCCCAGGGTGAAGGCCACCACGATCGGGCCAACCGCATTGGGCAGCAGGTGGCGGAAGATGATCCGCCGGGTCGGCACCCCGAGGCTGCGCGCCGCTTCCGCGAACTGCATCTCGCGGAGGGACAGGAAGGAGCTGCGCACGATGCGGGCAAGCACCGGCCAGCTCAGCAGCCCGAAGATCAGCGCGATCTTCCACGCGCTCGACTGCCCGAAGATCCGGGCCGCCAACGGGACGAGCAGGAGCACCGGGATGGTCAGGAAGACGTCGGTCACCCGCATGAGGATCACATCGAGGACGTGACCGACGTAGCCCGCGACCGCGCCCAGCACCACGCCGATGATCACGGCAACCGACATCGAGCCGATTCCAACGAAGAGCGACAGCCGGCCTCCGTACAGGATGAGGCTGAAGATGTCGTGGCCATTGTAGGAATCGGTTCCCATCAGGTGCTTGAGCGAGGGCCCCTGCCCGGCGTCCAGCAGCGTGTACTGATCCGGCGCCTGGATGTAGTTCGGAAACAGGAGATGCCAGATGGGGGCGCCGTAGCAGGCGACCACCATGATCGCCAGCCCGAGCACGGCCCACTTGGCCGTCGGATGGTTCATGAACCGCCGGTAGGTGAGCTCCCGGAAACTGAACTGCTTGACGGAGACCGAGTCGCCCTCGTCGAGCGCGCCGCCCCCCGTGGCCGAGGTCAGCGAGCCGCCGCCGACCTGCCGGGTGTCAAGCATAGGAGATCCTCGGATCGATCAGCGCGTACGCGACGTCTGCGACGATATTGAAGAACACGATCAGGGTCGCCGAGACGGTGAGGATCCCCATCAACAAGGGGTAGTCATACGCCTCGAGCGCCTGGAAGAATGCCTGTCCCATGCCCGGCCAGCTGTAGATGCTCTCGGTCACCACGGCACCAGAGAAGAGGAGCGGCAGCTCGATCGCGATATTGGTCACGACCGGGAGCAGCGCGTTGCGCAGCGCGTGCTTCAGCACCACCGTGCGCTCACTCAGTCCCTTGGCGCGCGCGGTCCGAATGTAGTCCTGGTGGATGGCATCCAGCATCGAGGCCCGCATGAAGCGGGAGTCGCCGGCGATGCCGACGATCGCGATCGTGGTGGCCGGCAGGATGATGTGCCGAAGAATGTCCACCAGCGCCTGGACGGGATGCTGTCCGAAGTAGACGTTGTAGTCGTTCGTGAGGAAGGGGGCTCCGGCGGTCCGGATGTCGACCACGCCAGCCACGGGCAGAATCGGGATGAAGACGGCGAAGATCAGGAGCAGCATCAGGCCGAGCCAGAAGGTCGGCATCGAGTAGCCGACGTAGGAGAAGAAGGTCACGGCCTGGTCGAAGAACGAGTAGCGGCGTAGCGCCGCGATGATCCCTGCCGGCAGCGCCACGACCTGCTGGAGCAGATAGGCGGTGGTCATCAGGATGGCGGTGGCCGGCAACCGCTGCAGGATGACCTCACGCACCGGCCGGTGGAGGAAGAATGACGTCCCCCAGGTCCCGGTCACCATCGACTTCAACCACTTGAAGTACTGGATGTGGACCGGCTGGTCCAGGCCCCACTGGTGGATGATCGCCTGGCGGGCGGCTTCGCTCATGCCCCGGTTGAAGGAAAAGGCGGCCAGGGGGCCGCCCGGGATCAGCTGCATGCCGAAGAAGAGCAGGGCGGAAATCAGGATGAGGGTCGGGATCGACTGGGCGATGCGGCGCCCGATGAAGCCGAGCATCCTGCCTGGATTCTACTCCGGAGCGGCTACGGAACCGCCGCGGGCACGGGGGGGAAGCGAGGGTAGCCCGCGGGCTACCCTCGCCAGACGAGTCGACGGTCGGCTAGGACGCTCCGTGGTGGTACCAGTCTGGCGCGTTGCAGGTGGCCAGGCAGGTGTTGACGCTCGGGGTGAAGTTGCCGAAGAAGGTGTCGACGCCGAAGACGTCGGGCCGCTCGTAGAGTCCGAAGAAACCCTCGTAGTCACGCCACTCGGCCTGCGCCTTCTTGTAGATCGCGACGCGCTGCGCGATGTCGATCGTGTTCTCGCCCTGGGTCAGGAGGTCGGTCAGCTTGGGATCGTTCATCCGGTCCCAGTTCTGGCCCGAGGGGTTGGCGGCGGTCGGAATCTGCCCCGGCAGCGCGATGCTGGACCAGGAATCGGGATCCGGCGCCCAGTTGTTGGCGTAGAGCGACATGTCGTACTGGCCGGTGGCGTTGATGCCACCGCCCTTGAAGTCCTGGAAGAAGATCCCGGCCGGGAAGTTCTTGGTGGTCACCGTCGCGCCGATGTCCTTCCAGTTGCTGATCAGGAGCTCCTCCTCAGCCGCGCGCTGGGGATTGCCCGACGTAGTCGAGATGACCCAGGCCAGCTTCTGACCGTTCTTGCTCCTGGTGCCATCGGCTCCCTTGACCCAGCCGTCCTGGTCCAGCATGGAGTTCGCCTTCGCCACGTCGCGATGGAAGGCGGGCGTGCTGGTGTCGTAGTAGGGGCTGAGGGTCGAGACCAGGTAGCTGTTCATGGGCTTGCCGATGCCCTGCACCAGCTGGGTGTTCATGGCCTCCTTGTCGGACGCCAGATCGATCGCCTGCCGCAGGATCTTGTCATCCTTCCACGGCGTCGGCCTGCCGCAGGTCGCGGCGAAGTTCTGGGAATCGCACCCGGTGGTGTTGTTCCCGAGGTTGAGGTAGATGCCTTCGCTGAGCAGTCCGTTCGCGTAGACGGCCTTGCCGTTCGTCGAACCCTGCAGCGACGGCAGGTCCTTCGCGATCAGGTCGAGCGCCAGGTCGGTATCGCCCGACTTGAAGCCGGCGATCTGCGAGGACTTGTCCCCGTAGATCTTGTAGGTCAGCTTGTTCAGGTAGGGCGCGTGGTTGAAGAACTTGCCGCTGGTGCGGCCCGCGGCGTAGTTCGGGTTGGGCACGAGCGTCACGATGGCCGAGGGGCCGGGCGTGAAGTCCTGCACCATGTAGGGGCCGCTGGTGACGGTCGGCTTCTTGGTGAAGTAGTCACTGGTCGCCCAGTCCTTGTGCGCGATCGACCCGAGCACCGACTGCGGGACCGGCGTGTAGTTGAGCGTCAGGTACGGCGAGTAGATCCCGCTGGGCAGATCCGCGGCCAGGCCGCAGGTGCCGGCCTTGTTCGGCCCGAAGTGCCAGATCATGGTCTGGTCGTCCTTGATCGTGGTCGAAGAGATGTGATCGTAGCCCAGCTGGGTCGCCGCGCCGGTGTCCGGATCGCAGATCGCCTTCTGGGTGAAGTCCAGGTCCTTGGTGGTCAGCGGGCTGCCGTCCGACCACTTCAAACCCTTGCGCAACGTGATCGTGACGTCCATGTGGGTGTCATCGATCTTCCTGACCAGGCCGTTCGCCGTGGTCGGCACCTGGTCGACCAGGTCCGGAATCGGCGCGTTCTGGGGGTCGAAGACCCACAGCGATGCCCAGATCGGCCCGGTGGCCACCTCCTGGGTGGTCGCCGCCGTGCTGGAGAGGACGTTCAGGTCCTGCACGGGCTCCCAGTCGGAGAAGATGAGCTGCCCACCCTGGGTCCCCTTCTGCGGACTGTAGCTGGATGCGATCGTCGCGCCGCTGTTGGTGTTGGTGCTGGTCGTCCCCCCGCACGCTGCGAGCAGGAGACTCCCGATGACTCCCCCGGCGAGGGCGACTCCCGGCCGCCTCCACCATCGCCTGTTCGATACGTCCATTCTTCCCTCCTATGAGTGTTCGGTCGAGATCCGGTCACGTCGAATCCGACGTGGATCCGCCGGGGAAAAGTCTACGAATGACTTATTAGATACTTGTTAGAAGCGCTGTCCCCGGCAAGCAGCCCGCAGGTATAGCCTTGTCTTCCCCGGCCGGCCGATGACCGGCCCGGGCTCGTCCGTATAGTAGGCGCGTGCCGCGGCCGGCCTCCGCCTCCCCCCTGCTCCTCGCGCTCAGCGGGCTCTTCGTGACCGTCCTGCTGAGCTCGAACCTGATCGCGGTCAAGCTCATCCAGGCCGGACCGTTGACCCTGCCGGCGGCCATCATCGTCTTTCCCCTCTCCTACCTCTTCGGCGACGTGCTGACCGAGGTCTACGGATATGCGACGACCCGCCGGATCATCTGGCTCGGCTTCGCCTGCAACCTGGCCTTCGTCGGCTTCATCCTGCTGGCCGGGGTCCTCCCCGGGGCCCCGGGCGCCTGGGACCAGCCGGCGCAGCAGGCGTACCAGCGGATCCTGGGCTTCACGCCGCGACTGCTCGGCGCCTCCTTCGCCGCCTACATCGCGGGCGAATTCCTGAACTCCTTCGTGATGGCCCGGCTCAAGATCCTGACCCGCGGCCGCTGGCTCTTCACCCGAACCATCTCCTCGACCCTGCTCGGCCAGGGGGTGGACTCGGCGATCTTCATCACGGGGGCGTTCTTCGGCATCCTGCCCGCCGGGCTGCTGGTCTCCACGATCGCCGGCCAGTGGGCGGTCAAGACCGCCTACGAAGTCGTGGCCACCCCGCTGACCTACGGGCTGGTCGCCTTCCTGAAGCGGCGCGAAGGCCTGGACGCCTTCGACCTCGGCACGAACTTCAATCCCTTCCGGCTGGCCGGATAGCGACGACCGGTAGCATGGAGGCCATGAAGTACGGCGCCCGCCTGATCGCGGACTCGACGCTGGAAGCGGTCCCGAATCCGAACCCGGAGCGCGACTACGAGATCGACTTCACCTGCCCGGAGTTCACCTGCCTCTGCCCCCGCTCCAACTTCCCGGACTTCGCCACCATCCGGATCACGTACGTGCCCGACCAGAAGGTCGTCGAGCTGAAGTCGCTCAAGCTCTACATCAACAAGTTCCGCGACCAGGAGATGTTCCACGAGGCGGCCGTGAATCGCATCCTGGACGACCTGGTCGCCTTGCTGGCGCCGCGCTTCATGGAGGTCGTCGGCGACTTCAACGTGCGCGGGAACATCAAGACCGTGATCACCGCCCGTCACCCCGCGCGCCCGGCCGGGTCGAACGGTTCGCGCGGCATTCCGACGGACCGTCCGTAGAATAGGGGGCTTGAACCCCCGGAGCAGAGTGCAGCCATGAAGCTTGACCAGCGTGAGACCGTGAGACGGAAGAACCTCCTGGCGGACAGGGAGACCCTGCTTGGCCTCTACCGGGAGATGCTGCTCATCCGCCGCTTCGAAGAGAAGACGGCGCAGATGTACCAGATGGCCAGGATCGGCGGATTCTGCCACCTGAACATCGGCGAGGAGGCGGCCATCGTGGGCACGATCTCCTCCCTGCGGCCCGAGGACTACGTCTACAGCAACTACCGCGAGCACGGCCACGCGCTGGCCAAGGGCGTGGATCCGAAGGCGGTCATGGCCGAGCTCTACGGCAAGGAGACCGGCACCTCGAAGGGGCGGGGCGGCTCGATGCACCTGTTCAGCGCGGAGCACCGCTTCCACGGCGGCTACGCGATCGTCGGCGAGGCGCTGCCGATCGCGGTCGGGACCGGCTACGCGATCCGCTACCGGGAGAAGCCCGAGGTCGTGATGTCGATCTTCGGCGACGGGGCCACCAACATCGGCGCCTTCCACGAGTCCCTCAACGTGGCCAAGCTGTGGAAGCTGCCGATCGTCTTCGTCTGCATCAACAACCTGTACGGCATGGGAACGGCCGTCAACCGGGCCTCCGCGGTCACCGAGATCTGGAAGAAGGCCTGCGCCTACGACATGACCGGCGAGCGGGTGGACGGGATGGACGTGCTCAAGGTCCGGGAGGTAGCCGAGCGGCTCGTGGAGCAGGCGCGGACCGAGCACGAGCCGAGCCTGCTCGAGTGCGTGACCTACCGCTACAAGGGGCATTCCATGTCGGACCCGGACACCTACCGGCAGAAAGACGAGATCAAGGAGTGGCAGGGGCGCGACGCCATCCTCGCCCTGGGCAACCGGCTGAAAGCGCTCAAGATGCTGACCGACGCCGACATCGAGCGGATCGATCAGGAGGTCACCGCCCAGGTCGAGGAGGCCGTCACCTTCGCCGAGGAGAGCCCGGAGCCGGACCCGAAGGACCTCTACCGCAACGTCTACGTCGAGGAGCGCCGCTGATGCCGGTCCTCACCATCCGCGACGCGTTGAACCAGGCGCTGCGCGAGGAGATGCTTCGCGATGAGAGCGTCTTCCTGCTGGGCGAGGACATCGGGCTCTACGACGGGTCCTTCAAAGTCACCCGCGGCCTGTACAAGGAATTCGGCGAGCGCCGGGTGCTCGACACGCCGATCGCGGAGGAGGTCATCGTGGGCACCGCGATCGGCGCCGCCATGGCCGGGCTCCGGCCGGTGGCGGAGATGATGACGATCAACTTCATCCTGGTCGCGATCGACCAGGTGGTCAACGCGGCCGCCCACATCCACTATATGTTCGGCGGCGGGATCGCCGTCCCGATGGTGATCCGGGCCCCGGGCGGCGGGGGTCACCAGCTCGGCGCCCAGCACTCCCACAGCCACGAGAACTGGTTCGCGCACGTGCCCGGGCTCAAGGTGGTCGCCCCCGGGACGCCGGCCGACGCGAAGGGCATGCTGAAAGCGGCCATCCGCGACGACAACCCCGTCATCTTCATCGAGAACGAGGGGACCTACGCCGTCAAGGGCGAGGTTCCCGAGGGCGAGCACCTCACCCCGCTCGACCGCAACGAGGTCAAGCGCGAGGGGCACGACCTGACCATCTGTGCCCATTCCCGCATGCTCGTGGTGGCCATGGATGCCGCCCGCGAGCTGGAGCAGGAGGGGATCAGCGCCGAGGTCGTCGACATGCGCGCGCTTCGCCCGCTCGACATGGCGCCCGCGCTGGCCTCGGTCCGCAAGACCGGGCACGCGATCACGCTCGAGGAGGGCTGGCGCTCCTTCGGGATCGGCTCCGAGATCGCCTCGCGGATCTACGAAGAGGCGTTCGACGACCTGGACGCCCCGGTGGCGCGGATCGGCTCGGCCGAGGTCCCCGCGCCCTACAACAAGCGGCTGGAGAAGATCACCTTCCCCGGCAAAGCGGACGTGATCGTGACCGCGCGTGCCCTGCTGGGCCGCAACTGACGTGCCGGAGATCGCCTGATGCCGGACGTCCAGATGCCCCGCCTGTCGGATTCCATGGAGACCGGCAAGATCATCCGCTGGTTGAAGCGGGAAGGCGAGCCGGTCAAAAAGGGCGAGCCGCTGGTCGAGATCGAGAGCGACAAGGCGAACATCGAGGTCGAGGCGTACGCGACCGGCACCCTGAGCAAGATCGTGGTCCAGGAGGGTGACAGCGCTCCGATCGGCGCCGTGATCGCGCAGATCGGCGGCGCCGGCGCACCGGGAACCGGGCAGCCGGCCGCCCCCCAGGGACAGGCCGAGGCGGCGGAGCCCCGGCCCGCGGCGGCGGCGCCGCCGCTGAGCCCCCCTCGCCCGCAGGCGGCGCGACCCGCCGAGCACGTGGCGCAGGCCGAGGCCGCGGTCGCCATGGCCGCCGGCGCCCAGCCGGTGCAGGACAGCGGCGGCGAGCAGTATCCGCAAGGCGGCGCCGACGACCGGACGGAAGCCGGCGCCGCCGCCCAGGCCGCCCTGAGGTCGCTCCGCCGCACGCCGGTCCAGGATGGCGACGGCGAGCGGGTCAAGGCCTCACCGGTGGCCCGCAGGCTGGCCGAGGAACTGGGCGTGGACCTGCGCCAGCTCCAGGGAACCGGCCCCGGCGGGCGGATCACCCGCGAGGACGTGGAGGCGGCGCAAGGACGCCGCGCCCAACCCGCTCCGGCGACCGTGCGACCCCGGGGCCCGGCCGCGCCGGGGGCGCCCTCATCCGCGCGGCCGACCGAGGCCGTGGAGGTCGTCGAGCTGTCCCGGATGCAGGCGACCGTCGCCACGCGGCTGGCCCAGAGCAAGGCCGCGGCGCCTCACTTCTACGTCACCTCCGAGATCGCGATGGATGACGCCGTGCGTTTCCGGGAGCAGTTCAACGAGTCGGTCAGCGGGGACGAGGCGATCAGCTTCAACGACCTGATCATCCGGGCGGTCGCGCTCGCGCTCACGAGATTCCCCGAGGTCAACGCCTCCTGGGCGGATGGGCACATCGAGCGCAAACGCGACATCAACATCGGGATCGCGGTGAACCTGCCCGAGGGGCTGATCGTCCCGGTCCTGCGCCACGCGGACCGCAAGACCCTCACGGAGATCGGCATCGAGGCCCGGGCCCTGATCGAGCGGGCCCGCAACAAGAAGGCCCGGCCCGAAGACTTCCAGGGGAACACGTTCAGCGTGTCGAACCTCGGCATGTTCGACGTCGACCAGTTCACCGCGATCATCAACCCGCCCGACTCCGGGATCCTGGCGGTCGGCGCCATCGTCGACAAGCCGGTCGTGCGAGACGGCCAGGTCGTGGTCGGGAAGCGGATGCGGGTCACGCTGTCCGTCGATCACCGGGTCTTCTACGGCGTGACCGCGGCGCAGTTCCTGCAGGAGGTCAAGCGCCTGCTCGAGCACCCCGTCGCGCTCGTCCTCTAGGCGTGAGGCAGGGGGCGCCGCCCCCACGCTGGCGACGGATCAGGTTCAGGCGCGGGGGCGCTGCTTCTCTGGATCGTAGATGGGGAGGGTCGCGACGCGGGCGGGGACCCATCTCTCCCCTACCGCCACCTCGACCGGACGGCCGTCCTGGGCGTCGGCCGCGTCGAGCACGGCGAGCCCGATCATCCCGAAGCGCGGGCTCCGCGTCGGACTGGTCAGCGTGCCGATGGGCCGGCCATCCCGGCTCACCCGAGCGCCGTACTCGGGCAGCTGGTCCGACTCGAGCACCAGCGTCTTGAACCGCCGCGGCGGCGACGCGGCGATCGCGGTGAGCGGGGTCGCGCCCAGGAAATCCGATCGCCCCAGCGCCACGAACCGGTCGAAGGAGAGATCGTAGGGCGTGCGCTGATGTGGTTCGTAGTCGTAGTCGAGGATGACGAGGCCGGCTTCGATGCGCAGGATCTCGATCGCCTCCACGCCGAACGGCGTGGCCCGGCAGCGGCTGACGACCACGTCCCACAAGGCGGGCGCGTCCTCGGGCCGGCAGAACAGCTCGTAGCCCAGCTCGCCGCCGAAGCCGGTGCGCGAGACCCAGCAGGGCACCCCGCCCACCCGGACCGGGCCGGGGACGAAGTGGAAGTAGGGCAGCCTCCGCAGATCGACGCTGCAGACCGCGGCGAGCGCCTCCCGCGATCGGGGGCCCTGCAGGCCCAGATGGGGCAGCTGCGGGCCGATGTACTCGATGGTCGCGTTCAGGCCGCGCGTGACCTCGGAGAAATGCGCGTCGTGCTCCCGGCCGTTGGTCATCAGCCAGGCGTGGTCGTCCTCGAGCTTGAAGACGGTGCCGTCGTCGATCATGCGCCCCTGCTCGTCGCAGAAGGCGCCGTACCGCACCTGCCCGGTCTTCAGGTGCCGGACGTCATTGGAGTGCAACCGCTCGGCGGCCCGGAGCGCCTCCCGGCCGCGCACGTCCCACTTATTGAGCGGGGACACGTCCCAGACCCCGAGGTCCTCGCGCACCGCGCGATATTCACGGTCGAGATCGCCGAAGCCGTTCGTCCAGACCCAGCCGGCCTCCTCCATGAACGTGGCGCCCAGCGCCGCCTGCGCGGCGTAGAAGGGCGATCGCCGGCTCTCCACGGCGTCCACAGGGGTGCCCATCCTGCTCCGCTACTGGGCCGGGACCTTCTTCTTCGGATCGAGGAAGGGGAGGCTCGCGACGGTCAGCTCCAGCATTCCACGCGGCGCCCGCGCCTGCAGCCGCGTGCCCGGCGCCGCCTGCGCGATCGGGACCCACGCGTACCCGATGTTGCGCGCGAGCCGCGGTGAATAGACGGCATCGGTCACCTGCCCCACCCGCCGGCCGTCGAGCTCGACCGGCCAGAACGTGGTCAGCTCCGCCACCGTCGAATCCCCCGAGATCTCGACCCCGACCAGCTTGCGCGTCACCCCCTCGGCCCGGATGCGGGTGAGCGCGGAGCGGCCGATGAACTCGTCGGGCGCCTCCAGCTCGACGAGGCGCTCGAGCCCGCTGACCTCGAACGGGTTGTGCTCCAGCCGCATGTCCGACCCGTAGTTGAAGATGCCCGCTTCGATCCGGCGCGGCTCGGAGGGCGCGATCGGCCAGATGTCGTACGGCCGGCCGGCGGCCATGACGCGCTCCCAGAGGGCGTCCCCCTGGCTGCCGTCACGCAGGTAGATCTCGTAGCCGACCTCGGCGGTCCAGCCGGTCCGGGAGACCACGACCGGGATGCCGTCGAGCGCCGTCTCCAGGCAGAAGTAGTACTTGAGCGCCATCACGCGCTCGCCGAAGAGCGCCGCCATGACCGCCTTGGAGTCGGGGCCCTGGACCTGGATGGGCGACACATCGGGCTCCTTGAGGTCGACGCGCAGGCCGGAGTGCAGGGCCACGCCCTTCGCCCAGAGCAGGACGTCGCTGTCCGCCAGGGCGAGCCAGAAATGGTTCTCCCCCAGCCGCAGGAGGACGGGGTCGTTGATGATCCCGCCCTGCTCGTCGATGATCGGCGCGTACTTGCCCTGCCCGACCGCACACGTGCGCAGATCGCGACAGGTGAGCTGGTTGGTGAAGGTGAAGGCGTCCGGACCCTGGATCTCGACGATCCGCTCGACCGCGACGTCCCAGATAGTGACGTGCTGCAGCAGGTGCCAGTACTCCTCGACCGGCTCCCGGTAGCGCGCGGGCAGCAGCATGTGGTTGTAGACGTCGTAGGCGGTGCAGCCGTGCCGCAGGGTCGCCTCGAAGAAGGGGGAGCGCCGGTACCAGGGACCGAAGAAGAGGGTCGTGCTCCCCGGCTGCTCCACCGTCCGGCGTTCCATCGTCGTGCTCATGCCTCGCCTTCGGGCGGGGCCCAGAAGACCACCAGGACGAGCTCCTCCTCGATGGCGTGGAAGGCGTGGGCGGCGCGGGCCGGCACGAACAGCATCGTGCCGGGGGCGACCGGATGATCCTGCTCCTCGACGCGGAAGCGGGCGCGGCGCCGGATCGTGACATAGACCTCGTCCTCGGCATGCGGCGCCTGATCGTCCACGCCGCCCGCTTCGAGCGTGTACAGTCCGACGCTCAGCAGCCGGCTGCGCAGCAGATTGCCGGCATAGCCGCCCGCCGCCCGGGCGCGGGCGAGCGCCTCACCGAGCTGCGCCTGCTGAAACGCGCCGGCCTCCACCCGACTCATGCGTTCCTCACCGCGGCCGCCCTGGCGCCGGCTTCGGTGCCCGCGCCATTGCGCGCGAAGCCGCCCTTGCGGTCCTTCAGGATCTGCTTGACGGCGAGGTAGGCCGGCACGCCGCAGACGCCGCCTCCCGCGTGGGTCGCGGAGGACGCCTGGTAGAGGCCGCGGATCGGCGTGCGAAAGTCGGCGTAGCCGGGCGCGGGGCGCATGTGAAACAGCTGGTCGACGGAGAGCTCGCCGTGGAAGATGTTGCCCCCGATCAACCCCAGCTCCTGCTCCATGTCGTAGGGCCCGATCACCTGCCGGTGCAGGATCGCGCCCTTCAGGTTGGGGGCGAGCTCGGTGTAGCCATCGATCACCCGGTCCGCGTAGGCTTCCAGCTCCTCGCGGTGCGGCGCCTGGCTCCACGCCTCCGGCACCCACTGGGTGAACATGGAGAAGATGTGCCTGCCCTCGGGGGCGAGCGTCCGATCGAAGACGCTGGGGATCACGCCGTCGACGAAGGGACGGGTTGCCGGCCGTCCGGCGCGGGCTTCCTGGAAGGCCTCCTCCGCGTACTCGGGCGAGAGGCACAGCTCGACCGACCCGGTGTGGTGCTCGGCGAGCGCGGCCCCCGGCCGGGAGGTGAAGTTGGGCAGCTCGGCGAGCGCGAGGTTGATCTTCACCACCCCGCTCCGGGTCTTCCAGTGTTCGATGTCCCGTACGAAGTCCGGCGGGAGCTCGCGCCGCTCGATCTGCTGCAGGAAGGTGATCTTGGGGTGGATCGCGGTCACGATCACCGGCGCCCGGAGCTCCTCTCCGTTTTCCAGCACGACGCCCCGGGCCTGCTGACCCTCGGTCAGGATCCGGCTGACCCGGGCGCTGGTGCGCACCGTGGCGCCGAGCTGCTCCGCCGCCTTGCGGCAGGCGTCGGCGACCGCGCCCATGCCGCCCTCGGGGAAGCCCCAGCTGCCCAGGTGCCCGTCGCCCACGTCGCCGATCGAGTGATGGGCCATGACGTAGGCGGTGCCCGGCTCGTCCGGTCCCGCCCAGGTCCCGATCACGCCGTTGACGGCCATGCAGGCCTTGACCTCCTCGGACTCGAACCAGTCGTCGAGCAGGTCCCGGATGCTCATCGTCATCAGCCGGGTCAGGTCGCCGACTTTGTGGGGCCCGAGGCCGCGCAGCTTCCAGGCCAGCTGCAGCTGGGCAAGGAGGTCGCGAGGGCTCATCGAGCCGAGCCGCGGTGGCACCGTCATCAGCAGCGGGCCCATCACCTTCGCGAGGTCGGCCAGCCAGGCGTCCCAGCGCGGCATCGCCTCCACGTCCTTGCGCGAAAAGCGGCCCAGCTCCTGCGCATTGCGTTTCGCGTCGTCGGAGAAGAACATCAGCGACCGGCCGTCGGGCCAGGCCTGGAAATACGGGCCCATCGGATGCACCGTGTAGCCGTGCCGCCGGAGGTCGAGGTCCCGGATGATCGTGTCCGGCATCAGGCTCATGACGTAGGAATAGGTCGTGACCTTGAACTCGGGTGCCTGTGGCCAGGGCGCGTCTGTGGCGGCGGCGCCGCCGGTCTTGTGGCGGGCCTCGAGCACGACCACGCGAGCCCCGGCCCTGGCCAGGTAGGCTCCCGCCACCAGTCCGTTGTGGCCGCCGCCGATGACGATGGCGTCGTAGGCGTTGACCATCCCACCCCTCCTCGACACGCGGTGCGCGGTCGGCGCCCCGTCACTGTAAGCCCTGCCGTCCCGCCTTCGCAACTGACCCGCCAATTGACAAGGCGCAGACGGAGGGATAGGTTTGGCGCACACGGAGCCGCGACACAAGGCAGGACGCTGAAGGCGACGGGGCATCGAGGCAGAGGAGGAGGAGAACAGATGGCGCGCAGGATCTGGGAGCAGGAAGTCGGTCGCCGGGAGATCCTCCGGGGCGGCGTCGGGCTCGCGCTGGGAGGGTCGGCCGCCCTGCTGGCGGCCTGCGGCGGGAGCCCGACCACGACCGCCGCCGGGCCCAGCGCCACGCCGAACTATCCCAAGGCGCAGATCGATGGTGACCTGGAATGGTTCAACTGGACCCAGTACCTCTCACCCGACGTGATCGCCGGCTTCGAGAAGCAGTACGGGGTCAAGGTCAACCAGCACAACTTCGACAACATGCAGGACATGATGAGCAAGCTCAACTCGGGCATTGCCTACGACATCACGTTCCCCACCATGGACTTCGTCTACCGGCTGGTCCAGGCGAATGCGCTGCTGCCGATCGACCACACCCAGCTCCAGAACTGGAAGGAGGTCCCGACCTACTTCAACAATCCGTGGTACGACCCGAACGCGCTGTACTCGGTCCCCTATGCGATCTGGACCACGGGAATCTGCTGGCGCAACGACATCGTCAGCGGGATGACGGGATCCTGGAACGACCTGTGGACGTTGGCGCCGAAGTACAACGGCAAGATCTTCCTGCTCGACGATTTCCAGGAAACCCTGGGCATGAGCCTGGTCCGACTCGGCCTCGACATCAATTCGACCAAGGCCGGCGACGTCGAGTACGCCGCGAACGAGGTCCTCAAGATCAAACCGGATCTGCGCGGGTTCTCCACCGACGACATCACGAACCTCGTCAACGGCAGCGCCGCGATCCACCACGCCTGGTCGGGTGACGTCTACCAGGTGATCCAGCAGGTCAACAATCCGCAGGTCTTCCAGTACGAGACCTGCAAGGAAGGCGTCCCCACCGGCAACGACACCATGGTGATCCCGAGGGCGGCCCAGCATCCGGGCACGGCGCTGAAATTCATCGACTGGATGCTGGCGCCGGCGAATGCCACCACGAACGTGAAGTACTTCGGCTACCCACAGGTCACCAATACCGGACTCAAGGCCTACCAGGACAACGTGGCCTCTCAGTACCCGTTCCTCGCGCTCAGCCTCGACCAGGCGCTCCACGGACTGCGGGAGATCGTCCCGATCGGTTCGACGCTTCGGCTGTGGAACCAGGAGTGGACGAAGGTGAAGGCGGGCTGAGCCGGCCGCACCTCGCCTCGCGGCGATGACGGCCAACCGGCTCTGGCGCCTGCTGCTGCTGCCGGGCGGGCTGTGGCTGGTCCTGCTCTTCGTCGTCCCCTTCGGGGTCGTCATCGCCGTGTCCCTGGGCACGACCGACATCCTCGGACGGCCGGTCTACGGCTGGCACCCGGAGAACTACACCGCCGTCTTCGACCCGATCTTCCTGCCGGTGCTGCTGCGCTCGGCCGTCTTCGCGATCGCGACCACGGTGCTGTGCCTGCTGATCGGCTACCCGGTCGCCTACATGATCGCCCGCTACGGCGGGCGCTATCGCAACCTGCTCGTGGTGCTGATCATCTTGCCCTGGTTCGCGGACTACCTCGTCCGCATCTACGCCTGGTTCGTGATCCTGGGCGACCAGGGGATCGTCAACGGGCTCCTGCACCTGGCCGGCCTCCCCGGCACCCCCCCGATCATCTTCCTGAACACCCCGATGTCGGTGATCGGCGGGCTCGTCTACGACTACCTGCCCTACATGGTCCTGCCCATCTACGCGGCGCTGGAGCGGATGGACCCGGCGCTGATCGAGGCGGGCAAGGACCTCTACGGCTCGCCCGCCCGCACCTTCTGGCACGTCACCTGGCCCTACACGCTGAGCGGCGTGATCGCCGGCGCGGTGCTGGTGGGACTGCCGGCGGTGGGCGACTTCGCCACCGCCCAGATCCTGGGCGGCCCGAAGACCTACATGATCGGGAACCTCATCCAGGACTCCATCAACACCGGGGACTGGCCCTTCGGGGCTGCCCTGACGGTCGTCCTGATGGCCATCCTCTCGCTGATCATGCTGCTCTACATCCGGTCGGCATCGCGCCAGGTGCAGGCGCTCGGATGAGCGTTCGCGCCGCTCCGGTCGAGGCGCGCCCGCTGACCGCGGCGCCGGGGGTCCGGACCGGCCGGGCGCGGCCCCCGCGGGCCTTCGACCGCCCCCGCTTCCTCAAGGTCTTCACCGGGCTCGTCTACGTCTACTTCTTCGTTCCCATCCTGATCGTGTTCTGGTTCTCCTTCAACTCGGCACGCTCGCTGCAGGTCTTCCGCTCCTTCAGCCTGACCTGGTACCGGCAGTTCTTCCACGACCCCGCGATCATCGCGTCCCTGACCGCCAGCATCGAGATCGCCTTCGTCACCATGGTCGTGTCATCCCTGATCGGGACGCTGCTCGCCTTCGGCCTGGTTCGCGCGCGCACCCGGCTGGCCCGGCCGACGGACGTCCTGATGCTGCTCAACCTCGTCTCGCCGGAGATCGTCACCGCGATCGCGTTCCTGCTGCTCTTCACCCAGCTCGGGATCACGCTCTCGATCGGAACGGTCATCATCGGACACGTTACCTTCTCGATCGCCTACGTGACGATCATCCTGCGGGGCCGGCTCAGCAGCATGAACCGTGAGGTCGAGGAGGCCGCCCTCGACCTGGGCGCCACGAACCTCCAGGCGATCCGGTTGGTTACCCTGCCCCTCCTGTGGCCGGCGATCATCGCCTCCGGCATGCTCGTCTTCGTCATGTCCTTCGACGACTTCATCACGACCTACTTCACCACCGGGCTCGGCGTGCAGCCGCTCCCCCTGCGCATCTACTCGATGATCCATTTCGGGGTCACGCCCGAGATCAACGCGATCGGCACCCTGATGATGGTGATCACGATCGCGATCGTGCTGGCCGCGATCGCCATCTTCGCCCGCCAGCACAACCGGCAGATCGTGACCCTGCTGGAATGAGCCTGAGCCCCCCGACCACGGTTCACGTCGACCGCGTCGTCAAGCGGTTCGGCCCGGTGACCGCGGTCAACCAGCTCGACCTCCAGATCCGCAAGGGGGAGTTCTTCTCCATGCTCGGGCCGTCCGGGTGCGGCAAGACGACCACCCTGCGCATCATCGCCGGCTTCGAGCAGCCCGACGAAGGCGACGTCTACCTGGAAGGCCGGCCGGTGGCGAGCGTGCCGCCCTACCGCCGCAACGTCAACACCGTGTTCCAGAGCTACGCGCTCTTCGAGCACCTGACCGCCTGGGAGAACGTCGCCTTCGGGCTGCGCCGCCGCCGCGTGCCCGAGCCCGAGATTCGCAAGCGGGTCGCCGACATGCTCGAGCTGGTGCGGCTCAAGGGCAAGGCCATGGCCCGGCCGCGCCAGCTTTCCGGTGGGCAGCAGCAGCGGGTGGCCCTGGCCCGCGCGCTCGTCAACCTGCCGGCCGTGCTCCTGCTGGACGAACCGCTGGGCGCGCTCGACCTCCAGCTGCGCAAACAGATGCAGATCGAGCTCAAGCAGATTCAGCGGACCGTCGGCATCACCTTCGTCTACGTCACCCACGACCAGGAGGAAGCGCTCACCATGTCGGACCGCATCGCGGTGATGAACGACGGCGTCCTGCAGCAGTGCGGCACGCCCGAGGAGATCTACGAGCGTCCGCTGAATGCTTTCGTGGCCGGCTTCATCGGCATCTCGAACCTGCTGCCCGGCGTGGTCGAGGACCATGCCGTCCGGCTGCAGTCGACCGGCCAGCTCGTCCCGGCGGACGTCGCCGCGTACCGGCCGGGCGACCCGGTCCTGCTCTGCGTCCGCCCCGAGAAACTGCGGCTCGAGCCGGCACCCGAGTCCGGCGTCAGCGTGGAGGGCACCGTGGTCGAAACCGTCTACCTCGGGACCAGCACCCAGTACCTGGTCGAGCTCGCGCCCGGCGTGCGGCTGACCGCGATCGAAAACAACGTCTTGACCGCGCGACCCGAGGATCGGGTCCAGCGGGGCAGCCGGCTGCGGGTCAGCTGGCTGCCGGAGCACGGCCGCGTCCTCCAGTCCTGAGCTGCGCACGGCCGACCTGCGCGCGGTCATCCTGCCGCGCTCGGTCGCGCTGGTCGGCGTGTCCGAGCGGACGACCTCGGAGATCGTCGACAACGTGCTGGGGAAGGGCATCCCGGCGGACGGGGTGCATCCCCGTCATGCCAGGGTCCACGGGCTGCCCTGCGTCCCGCGGATCGGCGACCTGGCCGAGCCGCCCGAGTGCGCGTTCCTGCTGGTCGGCCACCGACGGGTCGAGGCGGCCTTCGAGGAGGCGGTCTCGGCCGGGGTGCGCGCCTTCGTCATCCCCGGGCTGGGCAGCGAGAGCGGAGCCGAGGGCCCGGCGGTCGCCGCGCGACTCGGGGCGCGGGCGCGATCGCTGGGGGTCCCGGTGGTGGGCTTCAACGGCATGGGCGTGGCCATCCCCGACGCGGCCTCGCTCTGGATCGGGTCCGTCCCCCGGACGTTTCTCCCGGGGCAGGTCTCGGTCGTGGTCCACTCCGGATCGATCGGCGAGGCGCTGCTCGCGGCCGGCCCGCGGATCGGCTTTCGCGCCGTCGTCTCGTCGGGCTCGGAAGCGGTTCGCGACGTCGCCGATTTCTGCGGCTGGTTCGCCGGGGACGACGCGACCCGGGCGGTCGGCCTCTTCCTGGAGACGATCCGCCGGCCCGCGGCGTTCGCGCGGGGACTCGACCGGCTGGCCGCGGCGGGCAAGCCGGTCGTCTGCTGCCGGGTGGGACGGACCGAGAGCGCCGCCCGCGCGGTGATGGCCCACAGCGGCGCGCTCGTGTCCCAGAGCCAGGCGTTCTCGGCGCTGCTCGAGGCGTACGGCGTGATCGAGGTCGACGATTACCCGCAATTCCTGGAGGTGCTCGAGGTGCTCGGGCGCCGGCGGCGGCCGCGCGGACCGCGGATCGCGGGCGTCTCGAACTCGGGCGGCGAGGCGGCGCTGCTCGCCGACCAGGCCGAGCTGGCCGGCATCCCGTTCGAGCCGCTCCCGGCGGAGGTCGTGCAGGCGTTGAAGGCGGCCTTCCCCAACTTCACGGCGCCCCAGAACCCGATCGACGCCTGGGCGGTCGACGAGGCGGCGCGGGTCTTTCCCGGGACGTTCGAGATCCTGGCCCGGTCCGGCCGCTACGACATCCTGATCTCGCAGGTCGACCAGTCGCAGTTCCTCGGCGCACCCGAGGCCGAGAACGCCCTGCTGATCACGACGGCGCTGGCCAACGCGGTCGAGGGCACGCCCATCTTTCCGGCCGCCACCTCGGTGCAGCCGGGCGATCCGACGCCGGCCGTCGCCGATTTCGTCCGCGCGCACGACATCGCGCTGCTGCGCGGATCGGGCGCCGGCATGCGCGCGCTCGCCGCGGTCGCCCGATGGCAGGCGCGCCGGCCGCCGGAGCCCGCCGAGCATGGGCGCGTCGCGCTCGATGGACTGCTGCATCCCGGTGCCCTGCCCGAGTACGAGTCGGCGGCCATCCTGGAGCGATACGGCATCGCGAGCGCGCCGCGCCGGCGAGCCCGGACGCCGGAGGAGGCGGCCGAGGCGGCGTCGGCGATCGGATTCCCCGTGGTCGTCAAGCTGGACGGTCCCGCCCACAAGAGCCGGGTGGGCGGCGTCATCCTCAACCTGCGCGATCCGCTCGCGGTCGCCGAGGCGGCCGCGCGGCTGCAGGGGCCGGTGCTGGTCGCTCGCCAGATCCCGGCCGGCCTCGAAGCCTACCTCGGCTTCCACCGGGATCCGGCATTCGGTCCAATCCTGGTCGTGGGACCCGGCGGGCAGATGGTGGAACAGCTGCGGCTGTCCGCGTCCTGCCTGGCGCCGATCGACCTGGCGCAGGCGCGACGCCTCTGCGAGAGGGCGCCGGTGATCGCCTCCGCGTCCGCGCTGGCCCGGGACGCGCTGGCGCGGGCCCTCCACGCGCTCGGGTGGCTCGCCGTCGACCATCCGCGGGTCGAGGCCGTGGACGTCAACCCGCTCATCCTGCATGATGAGGGGGCCGTCGCGGTCGACGCGCTGGTGATCGTCGGGGAGGGAGGGAAGGCATGACCGAGGCGCCGCTGCGGCTGGACCGGCGCGGCCCGGCCGCCTGGCTCACGCTGAACCGGCCGGACAAGCTCAACGCGCTCAGCACTGCGCTCGTGGCGGAGCTGCGCCGGCGGCTGCGCGAGCTGGCCGCGGACGAGACGGTCAAGGTGGTCGTGCTCACCGGAGCCGGACGCGCCTTCTCGGCCGGCTACGACCTCTCCGAGGAGGTGTCCGACCGGATCGAGGGCGCGAGCGCGTGGCGTGCGGCGCTGGCCGTCGACGTCGACCTGGCCATGGAGCTGTTCACGTTTCCCCTGCCGACGATCGCGGCCGTGCGCGGCTGGTGCCTGGCGGGCGCCTGCGAGCTGGCCATGGCGTGCGACCTGATCGTGGCGAGCACGGATGCCCGCTTCGGCGAGCCGGAGATCCGCTACGGGTCCGGCCCGGTGGCGCTGCTGATGCCGTTCGTGCTGGGGCAGAAGAAGACGAACGAGCTGCTCTTCACCGGCGACGCGATCGATGCCGAGGAGGCGCTGCGCTGCGGGCTCGTCAACCGGGTGGTCGAGCCGGAGCGGCTGGAGGCCGCGGTCGACGAGCTGGTGCGGAAGATCGCCCCCACGCCCCTGCCGGTGCTGCGGCTGACCAAGCTGGCCCTGGTCCGCGCCTGGGAGGCGATGGGCGTGCGCGCCGCCGTGGCGGCGAACCTCGACCTCTCCGCCATCCTGAACGCCGCCGACACGCCGGAGCAGCGCGAGTTCGACGCGATCGTCGCCCGCAGCGGGCTCAAGGCCGCGCTCGCCTGGCGTGACTCGCGCTACGGCGAGGCGCTGGGGACGGTGCGCTCGTGAAGCAGGCCGGGGTCCGCGACCGCCCCACCGCCCCGCACTTCGCGCTGCCGCCCGAGGTGGACGCCTACAAGCGCCGGGCCGCCGCCTTCATCGAGCGCGAGGTGCGCCCCATCGAAGCGAAGGTCGCCAGCACGCACGCGATCGACCCCGCCGACGTGGCCCGCCTGCGGGCGAAGGCGCGGGCGGCCGGGTTCTCGATGCTCAACATGCCCGAGCGCTACGGTGGAAAGGACGCGTCGATGCTGCTCCAGGTGGCGATCGAGGAGGAGGCCGGCAAGGCGACCAACGGGCTCGGCTTCACGATGGCCGACCGCGGGCCGCGCGACCTGCTCGAGGTCGCCAACGAGGACCAGGTCGCACGCTACGTGCTGCCCTGCATCCGGGGCGAGGGGCGCGAGGCGTGGGCGGTGACCGAGCCCGGCGCCGGATCCGACGTCGCGGCCATCGCAACCCGCGCGGTGCGGGACGGGACCGACTGGGTCCTCAACGGCGAGAAGTGGTTCGTCACCGACGCCGACGTGGCCTCCTTCCTGGTCGTGCTCGCCTGGACGGAGGAGACGCAGTCCCTCTTCCTCGTGCCGCGTCACACCCCGGGCCTGCACTTCGAGCGCTACCCCGGCTTCATGCACGATCCCTACATCTCGAAGCACGGCGAGATCCGCCTTCGCGACTGCCGGGTGCCGGAGCGGGACCGGATCGCAAGCGGGCAGGAGGGCGCGTACGCCTGGTTCACCGCCGAGCGCCTGTTCATCGCCGCGCGCAGCTGCGGGACCGCCGAGCGGGTCATCGAGCTGGCCCGCACCTGGGCCCAGGAACGCGTCGCCTACGGCCACCCGATCGCGGACTACCAGGGCGTGCAGTTCCCCCTCGCCGACTCGCTCACCGAGCTGGCCGCGGCCCGCCTGCTGACCTATCACGCCGCCGAGGAGCTCGACCGCGGGGACAACCCGAAGATCGCCCACGGGAAGGCCGCCATGGCCAAGCTGTTCGCCTCGGAGATGGTCGCCCGGGTCACCGATCGCGCCCTCCAGATCTTCGGCGGCCGCGGCTTCATGACCGAGCATCCGGTCAACCGCTATTACCGCGAGGTCCGGGTCGACCGGATCTGGGAAGGCACCAGCGAGATCCAGCGGCTGATCATCGCCCGGGGGCTGTTCAAGCGCGGCGCCGCGCCGTACGTCAGCTGACCGGGGCCGCGACCGCCCGCGCATCGAGCGCCACGACGCCATCCCGCAAGACGAGCAGGGGGTTGACCTCGAGCTCGGTCAGCCCCGGGCGCTCGGCCACGAAGGAGGAGAGGCGCGAGAGCGCCTGCGCCGCGGCGCGGATGTCGAGCGGGGGCCGGCTGCGCGCGCCCTCGAGCAGCGGCGCGCCCTCCAGCGAGCGGATCAGCGCCTCCGCCGCGTCCGGATCCAGCGGGGCGAGCGCGACCTCGACGTCGTGGAGCAGCTCGGCGTAGACGCCGCCCATCCCGACCAGCGCGATCGGTCCGAAGGCGCGGTCCCACCGGACCCCGATCAGCAGCTCGATCCCGGCCGGCACGTCCGCCATGCGCTCGACCGAGAACCCCGGCGGGCGCCGCCGGGCCATCGCCGCGATCGCGGCGCGGAGCGCGCCGGCGTCCGGGATCCCGATCCGCACGCCGCCGGCCTCCGACTTGTGGCTGTCCGCCAGCGACTTCAGGACCACCGGGTAGCCGAGCGACTGCGCCGCCGTGACCGCCTCCTCCGCCGTCCGAGCCGGGTGGGCGTCGATCAACGGAATGCCCGCCGCCGCGACCAGCTGCCGGGCCGCGAAATAGTCGCCGGCTCGAACCTCCGCGCGGCGGGGCGGCGGGATCGCCGCAACGTGGGCCCGGGCAGGGCGCGTCGGAGCGGCGATCCGGGCCAGGCTCTCCACGGCCGCGCCGACGTCCGCGTACACCGGGATCCGCGCCTGGCGCAGCGCCCGGATCGACTCGGTGCCCGGGTACATCGTCTGCACGACCAGCGCGCATCCCGCCTCCGCGGCGGCCCCGGCCATCGCGCGGGCGACCTCCGTCTCGCGAGCCGCGAACGCGTCGGACTGGGTGCTGTAGCCGCCGAAGTAGCCGGTCAGCAGGATGGCGTCGACCTCTGACGAGCCGCTCAGCCGCCGCACCACGCGGGCGTAGTTGGAGAAATCCTGCTCACCGCCGCCGGCGAGGTCCACCGGGTTCTTCGTGCTGGCGGTCGAGGGCAGGTCCGCCGCGATGGCGCCGGCCAGGGCGTCGCTCAGGGGCACGACGTCGAGGCCCGCGGCGGTGAGCAGGTCCGCCGCCAGGGCGACGTGCCCGCCGCCGTCGCCGACGACCGCTACCCGGCGCCCGGGTGGACGGTGCGGCGCGAGCAGGGCCTGGGCGAGGGCGATCATCGCCCGCGGCGTGCTCACCCGCAGCATGCCGGTGGCCCGGCAGGCCGCGTCGACCGCCACGGAGTCGGAGACGAGCGCTCCCGTGTGGGAGAAGGCGGATTCGGCCCCGGCCCGGCTGGATCCCACGGTCAGCAGGACGACCGGCTTGCCGGCGGCGATCGCCGCCTCCGCGTCGCGCGCGAGCGCGCGGCCGTCCCGAAAGTCCTCGAGGTAGACGGCGATCACGCGGGTCGGCTCGTGATCGATGAAGGCGCGGATGAGCTCGCCGGCCTCGAGGTCCGCCTGGTTGCCGAGCGACACGAACCGGGAGAGCCCGACCTGCGCCTCCTGGGCGAGCAGGGCCAGCTCGAGACCGAGGTTGCCGCTCTGCGTGATCAGGCCGACCGAACCCGGCGCCATCTCCTGGGAAGCCAGGTCGAGGCTCGTCCCCGTGTCGACGATCCCCAGGCAGTTCGGGCCGACCAGGATCGCCCCCGCCGCCCGCACCCGCTCGACCGCGGCGCGCTCCACCCGGCGGCCGTCCGCGCCCATCTCCCCCAGGCCCGCCGTGATCGCCACGATCGCCCGGGCGCCGACCGCGAGCGCCTCATCGACCGCCTGCCCGAAGCCGGCGGCCGGCGTCGCAATCACGACCAGCTCGACCGGCCGGGGCAGCTCCCCGAGCGACCGCGAGACGGGCTCGCCCAGGATCGCCTCCCCGCGGCGGTTGACCAGGTAGACGTCGCGCCGTCCCCGGCCGGCCAGCGCCCCGCGGGCCAGCCAGTAGCCCCATTTCGAGGGATGCGCCGACGCGCCCAGGATCGCGACCGATCGCGGGTCGAACAGCGGCCGGAGATCGCGGGTCACGGACTCAGGCGCGGGAGTCGACTACGCCCTCAGGTCGCGCGCCATCGCGGCGAAGTTGTCCACGTAGCGCTGGACGTCGGGCTCGGCATGCTGCACCGACAGGGTCCAGTTCTCCTCCGCGAAGGGCGCCATCAGCACGCCGCGATTGCATTGATAGAGCCAGGACAGGTAGGCCCAGCGCTTGTCGATCGTGGTGTAGTCCCGGTAGTTGCGGACCGGCTCCTTGCGATAGGTGACGCAGCCTCGAGCCCCGAAATCGATCACGTGGAAGGGCAGCTCGGCCTCCTGGATCACCTGGTTCAGCCCGCCTTCCAGCACCTCGCCCAACGCATCGAAATGCGCGTACGCGTCCGGCGTCAGGATCCGGGTCAGCGTGGCCCGCGAGGCCGCCATGGTGAGCGGGTTGCCGTTGAAGGTTCCGAACTGCGCCACCCGCTCCTCATCGATCGTATGCATGATGTCGGCGCGTCCGCCGATCGCCCCGCAGGGCAGCCCGCCGCCGATCGCCTTGGCCAGGGTCACCAGATCCGGGGTCACGCCGAAGCGCTCGGTGGCGCCGCCGGGCGCGATCGTGCAGCCGGTCTTGACCTCGTCGAAGATCATGACCGCCCCGTGCCGGTGGGCGATCTGGATCGCCTGCTCCAGGTACCCGGGATCGGGCGGCACCATGCCGATGTTCATCATCATCGGCTCGACGATGATGGCGGCAATTTCGCCCGGATGGCGCTGGAAGGCCCGCTCCAGCATGGCGAGATCGTTGAAGGCGACCACCGAGGTCAGATCGCTGGTTCCCGACGGCACCCCCTGCGAGTAGGGGACCGGAACGGGATCGTCCGCGGGCCCGATCTTGTCCTTGGGCATGGGCTCGACGGAGACGAAGACGGAATCATGGTGCCCGTGGTAGGAGCCCTCGATCTTGATCAGGCGATCGCGGCCGGTGAAGCCGCGCGCGAGGCGGACCGCGTCCAGCGTCGACTCCGTCCCGCTGTTCGTGAAACGCCACTGCGGTTGCTTGAAGCGACGGGCGAGCTCCTGGGCCACGATCCGGTCGTCCTCCACCGGCTGGGCGAAATGGCTGCCCTGCCGAATCTGGCGGGAGACCGCCTCCACGATCAGCGGATGCGCGTGGCCGACCACCATGACGCCGAAGCCGTTGTGGAAATCGACGTACTCGTTGCCGTCGACGTCCCAGACCTTGCTGCCCTCACCCCGCGCGAGGAAGACGGGCTGCGGCGGCGCGTCCTGGAAGGAGGAGGGCACGCCGCGCGGGATGAATTCCTTCGCCTCGCGCCACAGGCGGTCCGACTCGGTGCGCGCCGCGCGGAAGGCCTCCTCTTCTTTCGCGGTCAGCTCCGCGACCCGCTCCGTGATCGTCCTCAAGGTCGTGCTCATGCTGTCCTCCCTCCGGATGGTGACGTGGCGAGCGCGCTCGCATCCGCGGCGGCGGCCGATGGAAACGGCAACGCGATCGGATCGGTCTCGAGCCGGCTGCGACCCTGCGCGTCGAAGCGATCGAGCCCGAGGTCCTGGACGTCGACGACCGCGGTGCGCCCTTCCAGGGCCAGGTCGGCGGCGATCCGTGCCACCGCGGGTCCCCACATCATGCCGTGCCCGCCCGCGGCCGCGACGGTCACGCCGGCCATCGGCTCGCCGGACGCCGTCAACCCGGGCCCGAGGATGGGCAGGTGGTCCGGCGTGTAGTCGATGGTCGCCGCCCACGCCTTGCGCAGGTGCAGGGTCTGCGTCACCGGCAGGAACGCGTGCAGGCGCGCCCGCATCCGCTCGTAGTAGGCCCAGTCGATGCTGCGCGCGGGACCCGGCGGCTCGTCCGGATTGCTCATGCCGAACAGCAGCCCGCCGTCCTCCAGACGCCAGTAGAGGCCGGCGGCGAGGTCGAAGCCCATCGCCACCCGCTCCGCGGCAAAGGCGGGATGCGGCTCGGTGACGAAGACCTGGTGCCGCACGGCCCCGACCGGGATCACGATCCCGGCCGCCTCCCCCACCTGGCGCAGGGCGGGCCCTCCGGTCAGGATGACCCGCGAGGCCTCGATCTCGCCGCGGTCGGTGAGGACGCCGAGCAGCCTCCCGGCGGGCGAGCGGCGCAGGCCGGTGAAGGTCGTGCCTTCGCGCAGCTCGACGCCGGCCCGCTGCATGGCCAGTGCGTACGCGCGCACGTTGCGAGGCGGATCGATGCAGCCGTCGCCGGGCGCATAGCTCGCCCCCCGGATGCGGTCCGGGTCGAGCGACGGATCGAGCTCGCGGAGCTGCTCCGGGCTGACCCAGCGCACGTCAAGCCCGGCCCGCTGCTGCATGGCGACGCGCGCGCGGCCGGCTCGTCCCTCTTCCTCCGAGGTGGCGAGAATCAGATAGCCGAGTTCACGGAAGCCGGAATCCGTCCCCTCCGCCGCCGCCTGCCGGCGGTAGAAGTCGATGCTGTAGCGGCCGAGGGCGACCGTCAGCGGACTTCCGCCCTGGGCGCGGACCATGCCGGCCGCCCGGGTGCTGGCCCCATCGCCGGCGCGACCTCGATCGATGACGACCACGCGCGCCGCGCCCGACTCCCGGGCGCAGACCGACGCCCAGCCGCCCACCGTCCCGGCACCGACGACCACGAGATCCGCCCGCTCGCCGGCCACGCCGCCTCCTCCTCCCCTTGAACCGTCGAGACCCGTCGCGCTCGCCATTATCCTCCGTCGACGACGGGGTTCGTATCATCGTGCCGCCCGTGCGGGTCGCTCCTCGACATCCGGCCGCGGGCCGGGCGTCACCCCCCGGCGGAGGGTTGGGCCAGGGAGCGCGTGAGTCGCCAGCGCAGCCCGGGGCCCGCCAGCGGCTGCCCCAGGACGACCGGCAGCTGCCGGCGCTGCTCCCCGACCGTGACGCTGAGCGTGCCGATCGCGGTCTCGTCCGGCGTCGGCGGCGTGATGGGTCGCACCTCGATCCCCCGCTGGAGCGTCATGCCGTCGGCGTAGAGGAACTGGAGGAAGTCCGACGCCCGCGCGGTGGCCCGGGCCTGCCAGGGCGCGGTGTAGGTCGCGAGCGGGTCCAGCTTGTGCACGACGATCCGGTAGTGGAGGTGCGGGGTGACGGTCCGCACCAGCGTGCGGGTCGCGTCGAAGGCGGCGTTCAGGCTGGGCTGGCCCATGACCGCACCGAAGACGCGCACCGGAAGTCCTCCATCGACGACCATGTCCGCGGCGAAGACGAAGTTGCCGCCGGCCTGGTTGGTGTGCCCGGTCTTGATGCCGACGACCAGCCCCTCGCTCAGGAGCGCATCGGTCGATCGCACGGTGCCGGCCACGGGCAGGGTCGCGGACGGCATCGACACGATGCCCGCGAAGACCGGCTGCATCATGGCCCGCCGCGCGACCTCGACCAGGTCCTGGGGGATGCTGACGGTGAGGGGCGAGAAGCCGCTCGCATCCGCGTAATGCGTGTGCGTCAGGCCGAGCTGGCTCGCCCGCTGATTCATCTTCGCGATGAACGCGTCAACCGACCCGGCGTCCCAGCGGGCCAGCAGGTCGGCGAAGTTGCTGGCCGAGGGGATAAGCAATCCCTCGAGCAGCTGGAGCTCGGTGAGCGATTCTCCGGCGGTAACCGGCACGGAGGACTCGTCGAGCGCGACGTCCCGGCGGTAGGCGGCGACGTCCTGCGGCCCAACCGTCAGCGACGCACCCGGCTGGCCCGGCGCAAGCGGGTGGTCCTCGAGGACGATCAGCGCGGTCATCACCTTCGCCGTGCTCGCCATCGGGATCGATCGGACCGCGCCCGAGCTGCCCATCGACCCGAGACCCGGGACGAGCAGGGTCGCTTCGCCGGATTGGGGCCAGGGGACCGCGAAGGGCGCCCCGAGCGGCTGCGCGGTGGCGGCGACCACGACCGGAGCCACCGCCGGCAGCGGGCGGGCCAGCTGGTAGGCCAGGACCCCGAGCAGCGCTCCGACGATCAACGCCGGCGGCGCCAGCGCGATCCAACGGAGGAGGCGCCGGCGCGCCGGGGGGATCGTCGCGGGGCCAGGGGTGGTCATCGCGCGCTCAGGCGCCGCCACGCAGCGCCCGGACCAGCCGGGCGGTGACGGCGGCGATGCCGTAGCGTTCGTCCAGCCGCGCAAGGGCGGCCGCGTCCCGGGGCTCCCGGGGACGGACGCCGAGCGGTTGCGGCACCGGCGCGGTGCCAACCGGCATGGCGACCGTGCGCGCTCGCGCCACATACCGGGAGGCTTCGGCGCCCAGCCGGCCGCTGTCGAGCAGCGCGTCGAGGTCGCCGTACCGGCGGATCAGCTGGGCGGCCGTCTTCTCGCCGACGCCGGGGACCCCCGGCAGGCCGTCCGACGGATCGCCGCGCAGCACCGCGAAGTCGCCGTAGCGCCGGCCGGGAATGCCGTACCGGCGCTCCACCTCGGCCTCGTCGACGACGACCAGGCGCCCGATTCCCTGCTGGGTGTAGAGCACCCGGACGTCGGGGTCGCGGACGAGCGCGAACAGGTCGCGGTCGCCGGTGACGATCTCGACCGAGCCCTGGAGCCTGGGAAGCAGGGACGCGATCACGTCCTCCGCCTCGAAGCCCGCGGCGCCGATCACCTCGATGCCGATCGCGCTCAGGACGGCACGGATGATCGGCTCCTGCGGCTCGAGCTCGGCGGGCATCGCGCCCCGCTCCAGACGGTGCGTCTTGTAGGA
>DASQGL010000025.1:0-4273 GCA_035632635.1 Candidatus Limnocylindrales bacterium | reverse complement strand
CCACCGTCGGCGGCGTCATCAGCAGCAGCGGCCGGACCAGCTCGGCGACCCGCCGCAGGTAGGCGCTGAACTTCGGCCAGGCGTCGGCGTCCCGGGGGGAGAACTTCGCGATCTCCCGGCGCGCCTGGGCCTCGTCCGGGGTCAGCAACAGGTGGCTGCCGTCCGGGAAGGGGACGTAGTAGTCCGCCGCCAGCTTGTAGAGCACCAGGCCGTGGCGCCGCAGTTCGAGCTCCCGGATCACCTGCGGGGGCATCAGGGACAGCACGTAAGAGAGCGTCGACACCGTGTATCCGGGCCAGGGGTGCTGGCTGACCGCGGCTCCGCCCAGCACCGGGCGCTGCTCCAGGACCAGGGTGCGGAACCCGGCGCGGCCCAGATAGGCGGCGGTTGCCAGCCCGTTGTGGCCGCCCCCCACGATGATCGCGTCATACGGGTCCGGCACGGGAGCGAGTATAGTCGCGCCGCCCCGGCCGTTCGGCCGGCCGCCCGGTCCTTGACAGCGGCCCCGGCGCAGGGTCAAATGGCGGCAACGCCGGTTCGGACCCGACCCGACAATCCCCTCGTGGAAGGAGGAAAGCGTGGCAAGCACGACCGTCCGCGCTCCAGAGGCGGCCGCGTCGGACGTCCTGGTAGAGAAACGCAAGCTCAAGAAGTCGCTGATTCGCTGGGATCTCCTGTTCTTCACGGTCACCGCGCTCGTCGGCATCGATACGCTGGGCCAGGCGACCAGCTTTGGCACACAGACCCTCTTCTGGCTGGTCTTCCTCTCGGTCTTCTTTCTCATTCCGTACGGGCTGATCACGGCGGAGCTGGGCACCCGTTTCCCGGTCGAAGGGGCCGTCTACGAATGGGTGCGCCTGGCCTACGGCCACCTGGCCGGGGCCGTCACCGCCGTCATGTACTGGGTGAGCAACCCGATCTGGCTGGGCGGCACGCTCGCCGTCACCGCGATCGCCGCCATGGACGCGCTCTGGGGCACCAGCATCGGCGGCAATACGGCGCTCGCCATCATCGTCGGCCTGGCCTTCATCTGGATCGCGATCACGATGAACATCCTGTCGCTGCGCCAGATGAAGTGGGTCCCCAACCTGGGCGCCATCGTCCGCGTCGTGCTGATCGCCGTGTTCGGCCTGCTCGTGGTCGGTGACCTGGTGTCGGGCAAGCAGCAGGGATCGATCGCGCTCGGCGATCTCTCGCCCACCGTGGCCGTCTTCGTCGGCGTGCTCGGGGTCCTGATCTTCAACTACGTCGGCTTCGAGCTGCAAACGAACGCGAGCGAGGAGATGGACAACCCGCAGCGGGACGTCCCGCGTTCGGTCGGCCTCAGCGGCATCGTCGCGACGCTCGCCTACATGGTCCCGGTCGCCGGCGTCCTGCTTGCGCTCAACAGCAAGAGCCTGAGCAACGTCAGCGGCTTCGTCACCGGTTATCAGACCGTGGTCAGCAGCGTGCTGACGGGCGGCTCCGCCAATCTCCTCAACGGCATCGTGGGCCTGGCCGTCATCTTCTCGCTGATGGCGGGCGGCGTGGTCTGGCTGATGGGGGCCGACCGCTGCATGGCGATCGGAGCGCTCGCCGGATCTGGGCCGCGCGCGCTGGGGTACTTCTCCAAGCGATTCGGCACGCCGATCGTCGTCAACGTCCTGTCCGGCGTGATCGCGACCGTCTTCCTGATCGCGAACTTCGCGATCACCGGGGGCAACCTGAGGGCCTTCTTCGCCGTGGTCCTCGGGCTCGTGATCTCGACCACGACCTTCTCCTACCTGTTGATCTTCCCCGCGATCATCACGCTCCGCCGGCGCTACGGCGCGGGCGGACGGGGCTACCGCATCCCCGGCGGGATGGCGGTGGTGACGATCTGCGCGCTGGTCTGCGAGTTCTTCGTGGTGGCCGCCACCGTGTTCTCGCTCTGGCCGGGCGTCATCTCCGGCAACGGGATCTTCAGCAGCGACGCCACCAGCAAGGTGTTCGGGCTCGACCGCGGACCGTACGAGCTGACCGTCCTGGTCACGATGGGCGTCATCGTGCTGATCGGGGTCGGCTTCTGGATGGTCGGCCGGCGGCGCCAGGTGAGCGCCGAATACGAGCTGATCACGGCGTCAGGGGAGTCCCTGCTCGAGTCGTAGGGGAGGGCGTTCGAGAGCGCTCCGGACGGCCGGTCCGGGGCGCTCTGTCATCCCCGGAAACGGGCCGAACGGGCTATTGACGGCGGCCCGCACGGCTGCTAGCGTTCGCCCAGATCGGCTTTATCTGAGGGAGAGGAGGGAACGCTGATGCCCGACGGCGTCCAGACGACCCCGCCGACCGCGGCTCGCGACGTCCAGAGCCAGGAGGTACACGACACCCGCGACCTGGCGGGGTTCGGCTACCGGCAGGAGCTGAGGCGGGTCCTCGGCGTCTATTCCAGCTTCGCCGTCGCCTTCTCGTACATCTCGCCCTCGACCGGCATCTTCACGCTCTATGCGCTCGGACTCGGGATCGCGGGCGGCTTCTTCTTCTGGAGCTGGCCGATCGTCGCCATCGGGCAGTTCCTGGTCGCGCTGAACTTCGCCGAGGTCAGTTCGCACTTCCCGCTGGCCGGATCGGTCTACCAGTGGAGCAAGTACCTCTCCAACCGTCACTACTCGTGGTTCACCGGCTGGATCTACCTGTTCGCCGGCATCCTGACCGTGACGGCAGTCGACGTGACGGTCCCGATCGTGCTCGTGCCATTCCTGAACGGGCTCGGCATGCACATCCCGGCCGGGACCGACCCGGGGGCGCTCCAGGCCGCGGTCACGATCGGCGCGCTGGTCCTGGTCAGCACGACGCTGCTCAACATCTTCGGCGTCCGGCTGGTTTCGCTGGTCAACAACACCGGCGTCGTGTTCGAGATCCTGGGCATGGTCGTCCTGGCCCTCGTGTTGCTGATCTTCTTCCATCACCAGTCGCCGGGCATCCTGTTCAACACGAGCTATCTCGGCTCCGGGTTCACCAACTCAGCCGGCACCTTCCTGGCCGCCATGTTCATGTCCCTGTTCGTGATCTACGGCTTCGACACGGCGAGCACCCTCGCCGAGGAGACGCGCAACCCCCGGCGTGAGGCGCCGCGCGCCGTGCTCGCGTCGATCGCCGGCGCGTTCGTGATCGGGACGATCTTCTTGCTGGCCACGATCCTCGCCATCCCTGGCGACGCCAACAAGTTCATCAGCGATACCGCCAACCTCAAGGCGTTCCCGCCGGTCGACATCATCACCGGCAACTTCGGGGTGGGCAGCTTCGGATCCGAGCTCTACCTGTTCATCGTGTTCGCGGCGGTCTACGTCTGCTGCCTCGCCATCCAGACCTCGACCATCCGGCTCGCGTTCGGCATGGCGCGCGACCGCAAGCTGCCCTTCGGGTCGATCTACAACCGGGTCAGCCCGACGCTGCACACGCCGATCGGCACCTGCATCGTGATCGGCGCCCTGTCGGCGATCCCGCTCTTCTACTACGCGGGCGCCGGGATCATCGCGATTGCCGCCACCGGCATGATCTACCTCTCCTACTTCCTGGGGAACCTCTCGATCCTGCTCGCGCGCTTGAGGGGCTGGCCCACCCAGGCCGTGCCGTTCAAGCTGGGCAGCTGGGGCCCGGTCGTGAACGTGCTCGCCCTGCTCTGGGGCGGCAGCATGCTGATCAACTTCCTGTGGCCGCGCCCGGCCAGCAACCCGGCCCTCAACAGCCTGCCGAACTTCCCGGGGTTCCTCGCCTTCGGCGGCAACGTGCCGATCTTCGAGGCGACGCTCGGGGTGATCCTGGTCGTCGGCGCGGTCTACTACCTCGTCGCGCAGCGGAACCGGCCGGCGGAGCCGCTTCCCGCGGAGGCCGCCCGAGCCAGCGCCTGAGAGGGTAAGCGAGGAGGGGGGCAGGCGGCGTGCGCCTGCGCCCTGCGTCGCTGCCGGGGAGCCGCAGGTCCCCTCGAGCACACCGGAGGGTGCGGCGACCTCAGGCGGCGAAGCGGGGCGATGCCCGGCGGCCGCTCGGCGGGAGGATTGGCGCCGCGGCGCGGCCGGGGAGCCGCAGGTCCCCTCCCGTGCGCGCAGACGGGCCGGGCCGCCGCCCCCAATACCGCGGCTGTGCGGGCGTCGGCCCTGGTCAGGAAAGGAGGTAGGCGTCTGCACGGGATCGGATTCGGCCTCAAGGATCGCCGGCCCGTCGAGCACACCGGAGGGTGCGGCGACCTCAGGCAGCGGCGCGGCCTAACGGCACCGCTACCTCAGGCAGCGACGCAGCGGGCAGCGCCGGCCCGTCG
>DASQGL010000024.1:0-4063 GCA_035632635.1 Candidatus Limnocylindrales bacterium | reverse complement strand
TCTGACCATCCTCGCCTGAAGCGCGAGGAGACCTGGCAGCCGGCAAACCCGCCAACGCGCTTTCGCCACCTACTCGGTCGGCGGTTCCCAGATCAGTTCGGCGACGTCGAAGACGAGGCGGATGTCCTTCCGCTCGAGGTGGGCGACGCCCTGGAAGTCCATAAGGTAGGTCGCGTCGGTGCGACGCCGGGGATGGTTCGCAGGAAACGGCACCGGCTCGTTCACGGTGCTGCTCACGCACTACCGCATCCTGCTCTTCGGTTACTGCATCACCTACGCCGCGACGGTCGTCGGGAACGCGACCCTCAGCCTCTCATAGCGGTGCGAGCGGCGCGCGCTCGACGTTGCTCGCAGCCGCGTTCCGGCTCTACATCCACGGCATCAAGATCGGGCGCTCCTGACGTCTGCGCGGCGCATCCTCTTAATACAATGGCGGCGGAGGTGGACGATGCCGGCCAGCAAGATCGATGTCCGCGAACGCCAGAAGCCGATCCGCCAGCGGTACACGGAGAACCCCGCGAGTGCGCCGGTCGTCCTGCGGGTCGAGAGCGGCTCGAGCGACCTGACCGATCCCCTGCACTGCGCGGTGGTCCCGGCCGCGGCGCCGGGCGTGCGCTGGCATTCGGGCGCCCACGCGGCGGTCGGCGGCGCCGGCGATGTCCCCTGCTCGGGTGACCTCCTGCTCGGCGCGCTGGCCGCCTGCCAGGAGGTCACCATCCGGATGGTGGCCGCCAACATGGGCATCCCGCTGGAGTCGCTGCGCGTCCAGGTCGATGGAGACTGGGATCCGCGCGGGACCCTCGCCATGGGCGATTTCCCGATCGGGTTGACGCGCATTCGGTCGCACACGACGGTCACGATCGCGGGCGACCTCAACCGCGACCGGGCCGACCGGTTGCTCCGCAGCGCCGAGAAGTACTGCGTCGTGCTGAGCACGCTGCGGGGCGGGGTGCCCGTGGAATCCACGTTCGCGCTGGCGACCCCCGCGCAGGCGGACGGCCACGATGCGAGCAACGTCAGGTGACGACGAGCCTGACCTTGACCGTGTGCGTGAGGCTGCCGCTGGCCCCGGTGACGGTGAGGGTGTAAGTCCCGGCGGGAAGCCACGGAGAGCCAACCGATGTGCCGAGCGCGGCCGGGCAGGCGTGAAACCGCTGGCTGACAACCCCCTCGAAGCCCTTCGCGCCCGACTATACGCGGGCCGGTTGCGATGTCAAGAGCGAGCCCATCCGTGCCACGTCGCCTCAGATTGGCGGCGACGCGCGGCGCAAATTTCGATCACGTGCGGTCGAAAAGGGTTGCCCCAACGCGCTGTGTGCAGTCGATGTCGCGGGTTGCGCGCGGACCGCGGCTTACTATCCCTTCGCTTTGCCCGCGACCCGGCTCTTCTCTCCATTCCCTCTGGAGGAGGCCTGGTCGGCTCGCGCGGCCCGGGTCTCGGCTGCCGCCGGCTCCGCCACGCCCTCGGCGATCTGCCCGGCACCGACCACGGCGGCGAGCTGGCTCAGGTTGGCCTCGTCCCGGGCGCTGGCCAGCTCGGCCACCCCGGCCGCCAGCTCGCCCTCGCCGATGACACCGACATCCGCGCCCGCCTCATCCATCGCCTGGGCCAGCCCGCGCGTGCCCTGGGCGTCGAGCATGTCACCCACCGCCATCGCGCGCATCCGGCGGCTCATCGCCGTGAGGAAGTCTCCGAGCGAATCCATCCCCATGGCCCGAACCGCGTCGCCCACGGTCCCGATCTGACCCGCCATCGCCGCCAGCTCCATCCCGCGCTCGACCTCATCGAAACTGAGGGCACGGGCGGCCTCGCTCAAGGCGCCGATGTCCTCGGAAATGCCGGCGAGCACGACTCCCTCGCCGACATCCTCGACGCCGATCCGCGCGTCACGGTCGCTGCGGGCCGCCAGACGCTGGGCCCCAGCCTCCATCTCCAGGCCCGACGCGACCTCGGCGGCCCGAGCCTTCGCGGATGGGCGCCGGGACGGCGGGGTCGTCACCGACGACTTCGATCGCGTCGCTCGACGGCTGGATGCCGTCCGCGTGGACTTCCGCTTCGATGCCATGACGCTTCGACCTCCTCTCCTTCAGAATCGCCGTCTCACACGCGTAAAGCCTGCAACCTGAGTGTACGCGGCCAGGACCGGGCGATCAGGCTCGCCTCAGTCGTGGACACAGATACTCGAAGACTCCAGCGCGGCTCGAATCGCGTCGCGCATGGCGGACGTCGCGATGCCGGTCAGCACGGCACTCCGCGCGTCGATCGCCGCCGCCGCCTCCTGACGCTGCTGCGGCGACCCGGCCAGGCTCACCACCACCTGGCGATGCGAGCCGGCACTCAGCGCGACGGCCTGAAACAAGGCGTTGCCGCGCCGGCGGTATTGCGCCGTGCCAAAGACCTTCCGCCCGTCCAGGAGGACCTCGCCTCGAACCCATGATCCGAAACATGCCTGGGCGGCCAGCCCCGCGGTCGGCGGGCTCGCGGCATCGGCGACGACGGCCGCCACGCCGATCGCACTCAGCGCGCCCGCCAGGAGCGTCCCGAACCAGACGGTGGCCCGCATGACGTCCGGGGATGCGGCCGCATGCGACGCCGGCACCGCGACCTCGACGCAGATCGCGGCGCGATCCATGTACACGGCGCCGCCCGGGGTGAGCCGGCGGCGGACGTCCCACCCCAGGCGAGCCGTCTCCTGATCATCCACGACCCCGGCATCCTGATGGCGTCCAAGCAGGACGGCGGGACGCGCCAGGGCAATGAAGCGGGCGGTGACCTCGCCCCGCTCCGCCTGCTGGAGAGGCAGGTCGGAATTCAGTGGCTCGGCGGCGCCGGCAGGGGCCCTCCTTTCCATGGACCTTCGGCCCTAACCGCCCGCGTCACCAGCCGGTAGAAGGCAGCAACCAGGTTTGGCCGACGCGCGTCTACCGAGGGCGTCCTGGAGGCGCAAAGTGGCGATCAAGGTGGTGATGTGGACTGGGTGTGAAGGTTGACCGGAATCGAAACCCCAACGAGGAGGAAGCCATGCCCAACAAGGAAATTCTGGTCGAGATGCATCACCAGATGGTGCGCATCCGGCTTTTCGAGGAGACCCTGGCCAAGGTGTACCTGGAGGGCAAGACGCCCGCCTTCGACATCGCGGCCGGCCCGGTTCCCGGTGAGATGCACCTGGCAGCTGGACAGGAGCCAGTCGCCGTCGGTGTCTGCGCCCATCTGCGTCCGACCGACGCGGTGAGCGCCACCCACCGTCCCCACCATGTCGCGCTGGCCCACGGGATGGACATGAAGAAACTGGCCGCCGAGATCTTCGGCAAAGACACCGGCCTGGGCCATGGCAAGGGCGGGCACATGCATCTGTTCGACCCCGCCACCCATTTCGGCTGCAGCGGGATCATCGCCGAAGGCATGCCGACCGCGGTCGGCCACGCGCTCGCCTTCAAGAAGCAGGGGCGTGACGATATCGCCGTTTCCTTCTTCGGGGAAGGGGCGGCCAACCAGGGGGCCTTTCACGAGTCGCTCAACCTGGCCGCGCTCTGGAAGCTGGGCGTGGTCTTCGTCTGCGAGGACAATGCCTGGGCGATCAGTGTACCCAAGGACAGGGCGACCGCCATCCCCAACAACAGCGACCGGGCGGCCGCGTACGGGATCCCGGGCACATTGATTTCCGACAACGATCCTGTGGCGATCTATGAAGCCGCGGGGGAGGCGGTCAAGCGGGCTCGAGGGGGCGGCGGACCTTCCCTGATCGAGATCAAGACCGACCGCCTGCTGGGCCACTTCGAGGGCGATCCCCAGCTGTATCGGTCCAAGCAGGAGTTCGACACGATCAAGGCTCGGGACGCCGTCAAGCGCTTCGAGAAGCAGCTCGTCGATTCGCAGGTGCTGACCGAGACGACCGCCAAAAAGGTGTGGGACGCGGCCCGAGCCGAGGTCGACGCGGCGATCGCGTTCGCCCGGGAGAGTCCGTATCCGAAGCCGGAGGCGGCGCTTCTCGACGTCTTCGCCTGAGGAGGACATGACCATGGCAGTGGCAATCAAGAAACGACTGCTGACCACCTCGAAGGC
>DASQGL010000023.1:0-9896 GCA_035632635.1 Candidatus Limnocylindrales bacterium | reverse complement strand
AACAACCTGGCTGCGCTCGTCGGGCCGACCGCCAGCCCGGCCTGGCCGACCGATCTGGTCAACGGCGACCGCTTCATCTTTGGGACCTCCTCGATCGCCGCGATCGTCGGGTATCCGATCGTGGTCGTGCCCATGGGGTTTACGTTCGGCCTCCCGCTCGGTATCTCGTTCTTCGGCACCGCCTTCAGCGAGCCGACCCTGATCAAGCTCGCCTACGCGTTCGAGCAGGCGACCCACTTCCGGCAGCAGCCGCAATTCCTGCCCACGCTGAACGCCGGGGCCGGGGAGCCGCCCGACGAGCGGCCGAGGCGAGGGCAGCCGAACCTCCAGCAGACCGGCGACCGGCCGCGGCACCTGTAGACAGCAAGCTCATCCGCCGAGCGGAGCCTCGCGATCCGCTCGGCGGCGCCTTCCGCTCAGTCCGCGGTCGCGCGCTTGGCGTCCACCGCGGCAAGGAATCGCGCCAGGTCGACGACAAAGCGTTCGTGGGTGCCGCGGGCAACCAGCTCGACCTCGTCGACGGCCTCGACCTCGAAGCTGATCCGGCGGCCGTCGGTCGCGACCACGCGGGCGTCGACCCGAACCCGCATCCCCAGCGGCGTCGCTTTCAGATGCTCGATCGTGAGGCGGGTGCCGACCGTGGCCTCGCCGGGATCGAGGTCGTCGAGGACGGCCATGACCGCCGCCGACTCGAACCAGTGACAGAGGACCGGGGTGGCCAGCACCATGACGCCGGCGTTCTGAAACCGGTCGGCGCTGTGCTCGGGCAGCACCACCTGCTCGAGACGTCCCACCTGGCCGGCCCGGATCGATCGCACCCGCTCACTGTACGGTGGGGGCGAACTGCCGTGTGCAGGTGTAGGCGGCTGAGGTCACGGATTTGCAGCGCGCGTCCTCATCGCGTAGGGTACCGGCATGAAGCGAGTCGCGGCGCTGATCCTCCTCGTGCTGGCGGGATGCGGCACCCCGTCGGCCGGCCAGGCGACCGCCTCTCCCTCCTCCTCCACGCCGTCAGCCTCGGCCAGCGCCAGCCCATCCCCGACGGCAACCGTGGCCCCGGCGGTCGCGGTCCTGGATTGGGACCAGGGATTCACCGGCTACACGCTGCGCCTCGTCTCCGCCGGCGCCCGCGTGCTGGCCAGCGTGCACGCGACCTGGACCTACGGCGGCAAGTGCGGTCCGGTCGAGGCCGGCATCCTCACACCCCCGCCGGTCAGCGCCTCCGATTCCCGCGCCTACTACCTGGACGCGGGCGGAATCAAATGGCTCAAGGAGGACGGGACGACCGGCGTGGCCTTCGCCGGGATCGCGGCGCGGGCGAACACGGCGATCGGGTTTGCCGTGGCGCCGGATGACAGCGCCTTCGCGCTGAACACGATCGACTACACCGCGACGCCGCTCACCCAGCATCTGACCGTGACGCCGGTCGGCGCGACCGCACTCGGTCCGGAGATCTACTCCGCCCGATCCCCCGCCAGCGCCCCGTCGTCAGCGGTCTGGCCCGCCGGGTGGCGGGGCGGCAACCTCGTGCTCGCCTACCACTTCGGCACCTGCACCCAGGGCGGGGGACCCGGGCTGGGCGACCCGACCTCCTACCACGTCGTCAACCCCACGACCGCGACCCGCCTCGCCACGATCGGCCAGGACAATGCCGGCGGATGCCCCCTGTCGGCGCATCCCACCCCGGCCGGCATTCCATGCGCCGGCTACTACGGCGGCGCGACCGAGGTCCTGGATTGGACGGGAGCCCACCGCGCCACCTTCAGCGCCTCGTTCCCCGGCAGCCTTTCGCCGAATGGCACGGAGTATGTGGGCACGGTCGGGACGCTCGGCCAGACGTCGCAGACCAACCTCACGCTGATCCACGCCGACGGGACCGCGACCCCGCTGCCGGGCCCGGTCGGCGACGTCATGTGGATCGACGACGCGCACTTCCTGGTCGAACCCAACAACACCGGCACCGGCTCAGCCCAGCCCCAGGTGTTTTCGGTCAGCCCGCTGCAGGCCGTACCCGTCTCGGCCCCGGGCACGCCCGTGGCGCGAATCCCGGGCAGTCTGGGCGGCTGACGCGCTCCGCCCCGCCGCGCTCAGCCGGCGGCGACGCCGCTCTTCAAGGTCGCCCGCAGCGTGATCGGCGTCGCCTTGAGCGCCTTCGACACCGGGCAGCCCTGCTTCGCCTGCTCCGCGATCTTCTGGAAGGTCGCCTCGTCGATTCCCGGGACGACGCCTTCCGTGGACAGGTCGACCTCGAGGATGGCGAACCCGGTCGCGTCCTGGCCCAGGTGGACGACGGCCGTGGTGCTGATCTCCTTCGGGGTGTGACCAGCCTTGCTCAGCTCGTTCGCGAACGCCATGCTGAAGCAGCCCGCCTCCGCGGCGCCGATCAGCTCCTCGGGATTCGTCCCCGGCGCGTTCTCGAACCGGGTGGCAAACGAGTACGCGCCTTTGAAGGCGCCGCTGCCGACCTCCATCAGCCCCTTGCCGCCGCGAAGATCGCCCTGCCAGCGAGCGCGCGCAGTCCGTTCCGGCATGTTCCTTCCTCCTGATCGCAATCCGGGCTTCCTGCACCCCATCCTAGTCCGGATCGGGGCGCGTCACGCCGCCCGCCGGGTCCTGACCCAGGCGACGACGTCGGCGGCGGGCAGCGGCCGGGCCAGGTAATAGCCCTGCCCGAAATCGATCTCGAGCGCCCCGGCCCGCTGCCAGGTCGGCGCGTCTTCGATGCCCTCCGCGACCACGGCCAGCTTGAGCTTGTGCCCGAGGTCGACGGCGGCCCGCACGATGGCGGCGCTGACCTCGTCCACGGTCAGCCCCTGCACGAACGACTGGTCGATCTTCATCTCGTCGACCGGGAGCCGGTGCAGGTAGGCGAGTGAGGAATATCCGGTGCCGAAGTCGTCGATCGAGAGCCGGACGCCCAGCGCCCGCAACCGCTGCAGGGTCTCCAGGGTCCGCCGGGACTCCGCCATGATCGCGCTCTCGGTGATCTCCAGCGTGAGCCAGCCCGCCTCGGCGCCGGTGACCCGGATGGTCTGCGCCACCGCCTCGGCGAAATTCGGATCGAGCAGGTTGCGCATCGAGATGTTCACCGCGACGGTCAGGCCGTCCCCCTGAGCCTGCCAGTGCGCGCACTGTTTGAGGGCCGCCGCGATGACCCAGTGGGTGAGCGGCTGTATCAGGCCGGTCTGCTCGGCGAGCGTGATGAACTCGCTGGGCGGCACGAGCCCTCGCCCCGGACGCCGCCACCGGACCAGTCCTTCGACCCGTTCCACCCGCCCGTCGTCGAAGCGGACGATCGGCTGATACTCGAGGGTGAGCGCTTCGGCCTGGATGGCGTGGCGCAGGTGCGCCATCATCACCAGCCGGCTGTCGCGCGGTTCGTCCTGCTCGTGGCTGTAGACGGCGTGGGTGCGCCGGGATCGCTTGGCCACGTACATCGCGATGTCGGAGCGGCGGAACAGCCCGTCGGCGTCGTCCGCGTGGTCGGGATAGATCGCAATGCCGATGCTGGCGCCCACGTCCAGCGCCTGACCCTCCACCACGAACGGGCGCTCGAGCGTGGCGATCAGCTTGTCCGCCACCTCGGCGGCCCCTTCCCGGTCGGCGCCCATCAGCACGATGGCAAACTCGTCGCCCCCGAGACGGGCCACCGTATCGGTATCCCGCAACTGCGCCGTAAAGCGTTCGCCGACCTGGCAGAGCAACTGGTCCCCGGCCTGATGGCCGAAGCTGTCGTTGACCTCTTTGAAGTGATCGAGGTCGGCGATCAGCAACGCGACCCTGCTCCCCTGGCGGCGCGCCAGCAGGATGGCCTGGTTGAGCCGGTCCAGGACGAGCACGCGATTGGGCAGGCCGGTCAGGGCATCGTGCAGGGCCTGGTGCTCCAGCGTCTGCTGCACCTGCCGGCGATCCGAGATGTCCTGGACCTGGTCGATCACATACTGCGACCGGCCGTCGTCGTCCACCACGCGCGCCACGCTGACCTGGCCCCAGAGGACGCTGCCGTCCTTCCGCAGGTAGCGCCGCTCCATCTGCATGGAGTTGACCTCGCCGGACCAGAGGCGCTCGAAGGCGGGATAGATGCCGGACTCGTCCTCAGGCGGCGTGATCGCCTCCCAGCCGACCTCCAGGATTTCGGCTTCCGTGTAGCCGGTCATCTGGCAGAAGGCGCGGTTGACCGCGATGATCCGGCGATCGGCGGACGAGAGGATCTGGCCGGCGGGCGATTCGTTGAAGATGCCGCGAAAGAGCCGCTCGCTGGCCCGCAGGCTCTGCTCCGCCTTGACCCGCGCGGTGATGTCGGTGACCATGGCCAGTGTGCCCATAGGCGTGCCGTCCTCGTCGAGCACGGGCGTCGAGGCGACCAGCACCCAGAGCGGGGTGCCATCGCGACGGCGGTAGACGACGTCGCGGGTTTCGCGGATCCCTTCGCGGACGCGCTCGCGATGCTGGTCGCGTGCGGTGCGGTCTTCGTCGTTCAGATAGAAGTCGTTGGGCGAGCGCTCGAGCATCTCGGCGACCGTATATCCGAGCAGGTCGGCCATGCGCTGATTCACGAACGTCGTCCGGTCCTGCCCGTCGACGATCCAGATGCCCTCGTGCGCCGTCTCGACGATCTTCCGGTAACTCGTATCCTTCGCGCGCAGGGCGGCTTCCTGCCGGATGCGCTCGCTGAGGTCGCGGAAGATGGTCGAGAAGGCGACGATCCCGCCTGTGGCGTCGCGCACCGGCGCGACGGTCAGGCGGACCTCGATCAGGGATCCATCCTTCCGGCGCCGCTTGACCTCGACCTCGCGGACCGGTTCGCCGCGACGGAGCCGCTCGAGGTTGGCCAGCACGACGCTGCTTTCCCCGGTCGGCGCCAGCAAGGCGACATGGTGGCCAATCACCTCCGCCGCCGAGTAGCCGAACAGGCGCGCCGCCGCCTGGTTCCAGCTGAGGATGGTTCCGTCGTAGTCGACGGCCAGGATGGCGTCATCGGAGGACTCCACGATGGCGGCCAGCAACTCGGTGGCCGGCGCGGTACTGCGGCGTTGCTGCATCATGCCCCCTGACTGCATCAACTGGCGGACTCACACCGTCTTGGCCGTGTAACAGCACTGTGACAGCTTCCCAGCGGCCGCCACGGGATCGTCACCGCCTCCGATCGGCAGGTGTGACGAATATGGGGCTCCTCACCCTCGTCTTAGATCGAGGGACCAGCAATGGCTCCCAAGGAGGCACGCAATCATATGAGGCGACATCTTCTTGCCGGATTGGGCCTGGCGAGCGCGCTCACCCTCGTGACGGGTGTGGTGGCGTCCGCCGAGCCGCGCACGGCAGAACCCGGAGCCGCGCTCGAGGTGCAGGCGGATCAACGGGTCGACCAGACCGTGATGGGCCTGGAGACCTGCGCGACCGCCAAACTGATCAGCCTGCGCGCAACGCCCGCGCCGGCCGGCGTCAGCGCGGACCAGTGGAGCGAAGCGGTGGAGACGGCCCAGGGCAAGGTCGAAGCCCTGACCGACACCGCGGGTACGCAGATCGAGACCGCGGCCCGGACGTTCGAGAAGGCAGTCGAAACCGCCGCCGACAACGGCACCCCGCTGCCGACGCTGACCGCGCTCGATGCCACGCTCAATGCGATCTACGATCCGGCCCACCCGCTCGCCGGCGTGTGCGCCCAGATCAACGCCGTGACCGCGACCGTCCAGGCGCCGACCGTGACCCCGCCCTCGACCGGTAACACCGACGAGCAGGGCGATCACCAGACGGAGCAAAAGGACAAGAACGACAACGACAAGAACGACCAGCACGGCAAGCCGGAGCCGCCCAAGACCCAGCATCACGACAATCGCGCTGGGAACTAGCTCCCGCTGACCAACTTAAAGGGCCCCGCCCCACCGGGGCCCTTTTCTTTTGTGTATCGTTGGCAATCGTGCGAAGAGGGGTCTTCGCAGTCCTGGCCCTGGCGATCCTAGCAGGCTGCGGTCAACCCGCTGCCAGTGGCACGGTGTCCCCGAGCGCCAGCGCGGCGCCGTCGGCGCCGCCCTCTGCCACGCCACTCTTCGCCTTTCCCGTGGCGTCCGGCGTCGCCTGTCCCGACCTGAAGGCGCTCGGACTGGATCGCGCCGTGCTGCGCGCGACCGATCCGAACCGCACTGACGTCGTGCTCTGCGACGCGCAGGATCTGGCCCACCCGCGCAGGCTCGCGCCCCTGGCAAACTCGGAAGGCGACGTCTTCCTCACCCACGACCTGATCGGCTACGTCATGGCGACCGGCGGAGGGCCGTCCTCGACGCCCGACCAGTTCACCGCCGTGGTGCGGACCCTCGACCTGCTCAGCGGCCACGTGACCGACGTGGCCACTTCCCCGGGCGTGCCGCTCGGGTCCGGCTGGAGCGCCGACCAGTCGATGGTCGCGTACTTCACGGACACCGGAAGCCATCACTTCTGGTTGAAGCGCGGCGCCGCCGGGCCGGCGGCGCTTGCTCCCGCCATCCCGCTGTTCGGGCGCGGCGGATCGCCGGACGACGAACTGCTGGTGACCTTCTCGGCCGACGGCCAGTACGTCGCCTTCGTCGACACGTTCGTGTACCGATTGCAGATCTTTCGCACCGCGGACGGGGTCGCCGTCTACGCGGCGCCGTCGGGCGGCGCGGGCGGCCTGCGCACCATGGGGGCCTGGGGGCATGCGAACGACGTCTTCTACTTCCGCAACAACAGCGGCGTCTACCGATGGGACCCGGCGGGCGGGATCGCGGTCTTCAGCAGCGGCCTGAAGTGGGCGTCGCCCGCCTTCTCGACCTCCGACCGGTTGGTCGCCTACGCCGTGGTGGCCGCGGACGGGACCCCGCACGTGGAGATCCGGGATCCGATCGGCGGCACGACCGTGAGCACGACGGCCTGGCGATCGGCGCCGCGATTTCTCTCGGACCACGCGCTGCTGCTGGAGGTGGATCAGGCGTGCCCGCCGGACTCGATGTGCACCGGATTCGTCCCGGCCGGGAAGAGCGTGGTCTTCAAGCTCGACACGCACACCGAGACCGACCTGGGGCTGAGCGGCTGGAGCCTCGGACCGTTCTGGCCGCACGCCTGACGCCGCGCCGCTCCGGCTATCGCGACCTGCTCGACGTGCCCGGGTTTCCGCGCGCCATCCTGGGCACCGCCGTGCAACGCACCGGCGGCCAGATGCTGCAGGTCGCGATCGTGCTCTTCGTCCTGGCCAAGTTCCATTCCCCGGCCCTGGCCGGGATCACCGTCTTCCTGCAGATCTTCCCCGGGCTGCTCGTCAGTCCGATCGCCGGCGCGCTGCTCGACCGCTACGGCCGGGTCCGCCTGATGCTGCTCGACTTCACGGTGGCCGCCGTCGCCCTGGCGCTGATCGCCTTCCTGTCGCTCAACGGCCGCCTGAGCGTCCCGCTGCTGCTCGTGCTGGTGACGATCAGCTCGCTGACCAGCATCCTGACCATCACCGGGCTGCGCTCGCTCTTCCCCCTGATCGTGCCCCGCCACCTGTGGGACCGCGCCAACGGCCTGGACAGCAGCCTCTACGCGGGCACCACGATCATCGGCCCGCCGCTCGCCGCCGGCATCGTGGCGCTTCGAGGTGGCGAGGCGGCGCTGCTCGTCACCGCGGCGTGCTTTGCGCTGGCGGCGGTGGTCATGGCCGGCATCCGCGAGCCGCGCACGGGGAACGAGGATCGCGGCACCATCTGGCGCGAAGCCTGGAACGGACTCCGGTACGTGGCCCGCAACCGGACCCTGCGCGGGCTGGCGCTCTCGATCTCCCTGGTCAACCTGGGGACGGGCGGCCTGGTGGTCAGCCTGCCGGTCCTGATCCTGAACCGGCTGCACGCCGGTCCGGCAGCGGTCGGCCTGGTGTTCGGCGCGTTCGGCGTCGCGGCGCTCCTCTCCGCCCTGATCTTCGGGCGGATCGGCAGCGTGAACCGCGAACGGACCTTCCTCGCCGGCAGCATGCTGGTCACGGTCGTCGCGCTCGTGATCCTCGCCTTCGCCCAGAACATCTGGCTCGTCTATGGCGCCGCCATCCTCGAGGGCACGTTCATCGGCGCCCAGGACATCGGCCTGTTCTCGATCCGGCAGCGCCGCACCGATCCGGCCTGGTTCGGGCGCGCCTTCGCCGTCTCGATGAGCTTGAACTACATGGGAGCGCCGTTCGGCTCGGCGATCTCGGGGACGCTCGTGGGGCGGTCGATCGCGCTGGCCTTCCTGGTCGGCGCCGCCTTCAACCTGATCGCCGCGGCCACGACGCTGCTCATGATCCCGGCCACGGCCGACTGAGCACCCTCCCGGTCAACAGGCGCGCCGCCAGCGATTTCCGGCGAGCGTCCAGGTCCCGCTGACCCCGGTCGACGGGGCGGGCGCTGCGACCACGACGAGCGCATCGTGCGCCGCATCGTAGGCCATGCTTGTCACCAGCCCGGGCACGAGGGCCCCGGCCGGTGTCAGGCGGGCCCACGTGGAACCGTCCCAGGTCCAGGTGGACGCGTCGGCCGCCAGGAGGACCGCCATCGAGCGAACCGGGTCGTAGGCGAGGGTCGCCGGACCCCCCGGCGGCCCGGCTCGTGGCGATTGACGCGCCCAGACCCGGCCATCCCAGGCCCACGTGTCCGCGAGCGGGCGGGCGGCGCCGTTTCTGCCTCCATAAAGAAGGATGACCTGGCGGAGGGGGTCGTAGGCCACGGCGGCCGCGTCTCGCAGTTGTGGGCTCAACGCGGTGCTGTCCTTGATCCACTCCCCGGCGTCCAGCCGCCACACGGTCATGCCGCTCCCCGGCTCACCGGTGATCAGGAGCAGGGCGCTCTCGGCCTCGTCGAAGACGAGCGTCGACTGATGACCGAGCGCAGGCGCGAGCACGTTCGTGTCGATCCAGGCGGCGCCGTCCCACTCGAACAGCGTCGCCACGCCGGCGGTGGCGGCCGCGATGACGAGGGTCTCCCCGAGCGTCGGGTCGAAGGCCAGGTTGGAGAGCGGCTGCCCCGGACCGGGCACCAGGGAGAGCCAGGCCGCCCCGTCCCACTTCCACGTGACCCACTGGGCCCGCGCGGGCGCGACCAGCATCGCGTACCCATCCGGGTCGAAGGTGCCGATGGCGCCGGCAGGGCCGGGAGGGACTGCGGGTTGCGGGGCGAGGGCCGACGGTGGGCATCCAGCCGCCGGGGATGCTCCGATGCTCACGGATTGAGCGTGAACCCCCGCCACGACGGATGGCGGCTGCGTCGCAGGCTGGGCCGTCGTGCCCACGCCACAGCCTGCCAGGAGCACCGCCATACCCACCAGGGAGAGCCGGCGGGCGGATGCGGACGGAATCAGCGCCCCCCTCGCGATCTCTTAGCGGCGTCCCGCCCTGCTCACCGTCGACACGCGCTGGTCGAAGCCGTCAACGTCCGTCTATTTTACCGCTCAGCGGTCGCGCTCGGTCGCGGCCATGGCGGCCTGGGCGGCGGCCAGGCGCGCGACCGGAACCCGGTACGGCGAGCAGCTGACGTAGTTCAGCCCCAGCCCGTGGCAGAACGTGATCGAGGCGGGGTCGCCTCCGTGCTCGCCGCAGATGCCGACCTCGAGATCCTGGCGCGCGGCGCGTCCCTCGCCCACGGCGATCCGCATCAGCCGCCCCACGCCCGTCGTGTCCAGCGACTCGAACGGGTTGACCGGCAGGATCTTCTCCTCCACGTACTTGAGGAGGAACTTGCCCTCGGCGTCGTCGCGGGAGAAGCCGAACGTGGTCTGGGTCAGGTCGTTGGTCCCGAAGGAGAAGAACTCGGCATGCTGCGCGATCTCGTTCGCCGTGAGCGCGGCCCGGGGAATCTCGATCATCGTCCCGAACTTGAACGGGATGGTCGTCTTCTGCTCCGCGAAGACCTGCTTCGCGGTGGCCTCCACGTTCTCGTGCG
>DASQGL010000022.1:0-9744 GCA_035632635.1 Candidatus Limnocylindrales bacterium | reverse complement strand
GTGCGGCACGCCGACCGAGACCCGGGTCGTCGGCCGTCACCCGGTCAGCGTCTGTCCCGGATGCGAGCGGATCTTCTTTCGCAATCCGAAGGTGGTGGTGGTGGCGCTGATCGAGGAGCACGATCGCGTGCTGCTCGTCCGCCGCGACATCGAGCCCGGCCGCGGGCTGTGGGGATTGCCGGGCGGCTACGTGGACTGGGACGAGCATCCGGAGCGGGCCATGGTGCGAGAGTGCCTGGAGGAGACCGGCGTCGAGGTCGAGCCGGGCGGCCTGCTCGGCATCCAGCACATCCTGCTCGAGGACGGCGAGGGGGCGATCGTGCTCTCCTACCGGGCGCGGCTGATCGCGGGCGAGCCGGCGGCGCGCGACGAGACCCAGGAGGTCGCCTGGTTTCCGCCGCGGGCCCTGCCGCCGCTCGCGTTCCAGAGCCACCGCACGATCCTGCAATCGTGGGCGAAAGAAGTGCAGGCGCGCGGCGTCGCCTGAGCCCGGCTGACGGTGGCGCGGAAGAGCATCGTCACGAAGGGCGGTGACCGGGGCTCGACCAGCCTGCTCTACGGCGGCCGCATCCGCAAGACCGACCCCCGCACGGAAGCCTACGGCGACGTCGACGAGGCGATCTCGGCGCTCGGCCTGGCGCGCGCGCAGGTCCGGGACCCGGATCGGGCGAAGCTCCTGCTCCGGGTGCAGCAGGAGCTGTTCACGGTGGGCGCCGAGCTGGCGACCGATGCCGCCGAGCGCGCCACGCTGGCGAAGCACTTCCTCGTGGTCACGCCGGCCTACACGGAGCGCCTCGAAGAGGAGACCCACGCGCTCGAGCGGGCGCATCCGCTGCCCGACGCGTTCGTGGTGCCGGGCGGCACGGTGAGCGCCGCTGCGCTCGACGTCGCGCGCACCGTGGTCCGCCGCGCCGAGCGACGGATCGTTGGGCTGCAGGATGCGGCCCTGCTGGGCAACCCCGAGGTCCTGCGCTACATGAACCGCCTGTCCGACCTCGTGTTCATGCTGGCCCGTGCCGAGGAAGGCTCGGCGCAGCAACCGCTCAAAGGACGACGAGTGGCCCGCACGCCTCCAGCGCGCCTTCGCACTCGTCGACCACCCAGGGATCGCGCTCCGCGCTGAGCGCCGCCTCCAGGTGATGGCGGGCTGACGGGCCGCCGAGGCGGCCGAGCGCCCACGCGGCATGCCCGCGGACCAGCGGATCGACGTCCTGGAGCGCGCCGCCCAGCGCCGGCACGCTGCCGCGGTCCCCGATGTTCCCGAGCGCGACGCACGCATTGCGCACGAGCCCCGGCCGGCGCGCGCGCCAGACCGCCGTGCCACGATAGCGGTCCCGGAAGGTGACGTCATCCAGCCTCAGGATGTCCTCCAGCAGCGGTCGCGGGTCCTGCAGCGCGCGATAGGCGGCCAGCGCCACCGGATCCGGGTCGGCGCGTCGCGGGTAGGCGTTGATCGGGCAGACCTCCTGGCAGAGGTCGCAGCCGAAGACCCAGTCGCCGATCAGGGGGCGGATCTCGAGCGGGATCACGCCACGATGCTCGATCGTCCAGAAGGAGATGCAGCGGCGGTTGTCGAGCACGCCCGGGGCCACCAGCGCGCCGGTCGGGCAGACCCGCAGGCAGGCGTCGCAGGCGCCGCAGCTCTTGTCCAGCGGCCGGTCCCGATCCAGCGCCGCCGAGGTCACGATCTCGGCCAGCAGGACGTAGGAGCCGGCCTCCGGCACCAGCAGGTTCGTGTTCTTGCCCAGCCACCCCAGGCCGGCGCGTGCCGCGGCCGCCCGGTCGAGCATCCAGCCGTGGTCGACGTAGGTCTTGGCCTCGTGCCCCGCCTCGGTGAGCACGGCGCGCAGGGGCGCCAGGCGTTCTGCCAGCACGTCGTGATAGTCGCGGCCCAGCGCGTAGCTCGCGATCCGGCCGCGGGCGCGCCCGTCGGGGGCCGGGTCGGGCCCCGGCGCGGCATAGGGGAAGGCGAGCGCGACCACGCTGCGCGCGGATGGGGTCGCCCGGCGTGGGTCCGCGCTGGCCGCGATCCGGCGCTGCGTCCACCAGGGCAGCCCGTCCATCAGCCCCTCCTGCGTCCGCTCCCGCGCCGCCGCCTCCGCCTCGACAAACGGCTCGGCGCCGGTGACGCCCACCGCGCTGAATCCAAGCTCCAAGGCCCGGGTTTTCAGCTCGTCCTGGAGGGCCATCCTGCGAGATTAACAACGGCTTGTGAGCCTGTGGACAACCGGCGTAGCATAGGAGGCGTGCAGGGACGGGAGGTCTGGCGGGAGCTGCAACTCCTCTTGAGCCTGAACCTGCCGGATGAGGCCTGGTACCAGTGGCGCGCGACCGCGGTCTGCTGCGCCTGCGATGACGAGCGGCTCGTGATCGGCGCCCCCACCGAGCAGTCGGCGCGGCAGCTGGTGGTGGCCTACCTGCCGGTCGTCCGCCGCACGCTGCGCGCCATCCCCGACGCCCCCTCCGACGTCCGCGTCGTCGTCGCCGGTGGGCGATAGGCCGAGCCGCCGCCGGCTCCGGGCGGAGGTCATCGGGCACGTCCAGGGCGTCGGATTTCGGTTCTTCGCGGAAGCGCACGCGCGCCGTCTCGGACTGCAGGGCTACGTTCGGAACCGCTACGATGGCGCGGTGGAAGTGGAGGCCGAGGGGGAATCCGACGACCTCGACCGGTTCGTCGACGCGCTGCGCCAGGGTCCCCGCGCCGCGCGCGTGAGTGAGGTGCGCACCAGCTGGCTGCCGTTTCGCGGGGATCTCGGACCATTCGGGGTGAAGTCGTGAGCGTGCCCTTCGCGCAGCGCATGGAGACGATCGGGACCGAGACCGCGTTCGAGGTCCTGGCCAAGGCGCGCGGGCTGGAGGCGCAGGGGCGCAACATCGTCCACCTCGAGATCGGCGAGCCGGATTTCCCGACCCCACCCAACATCGTCGAAGCGGCCGAGCGCGCCATCCGCGACGGGTTCACGCATTACACGCCGGCCGGCGGGCTGATGCCGGCGCGCCAGGCGGTCGCCGACTGGATCCGCCGCTGGTACGAGGTCGAGGTGACGCCGCAGCAGGTCGTCATGGTGCCCGGCTCCAAGAACGTGATCCTGTTCACCGCGCTCGCGCTCGTCGACCAGGGGACCGAGGTCATCCTTCCCGACCCCGGGTATCCCATCTACGAGTCGCTGGTCCGGCTGGCGGGCGGCACGCCGGTGCCGATCGCGCTCCGTGAGCGCAACCAGTTCCGCCTCGACATCGAGGAGCTGCGCAGCAAGATCACGCCGCGCACCCGGCTGATCATCATCAACTCGCCGCACAATCCGACCGGCGGCGTGCTCTCCAGCCGCGATCTCGAACAGATCGGTGCGCTGGCGCTCGAGCACGACCTCTATGTCCTGAGCGACGAGGTCTACGGCCAGATCACCTACGACGCGCACCACGCGTCGATCCTGACCGTGCCCGGCATGCTCGACCGCACCATCTACTCGGACGGGCTGAGCAAGGCCTACTCCATGTGCGGGTGGCGGCTGGGCTTCGCCGTCGCGCCCCTCGAAATCGCGAAGCGCATGGAGACGCTGATGATCAACACCAGTTCGTGCGCCGCGGCCTTCACCCAGATGGCCGCCATCGAGGCGCTCTCCTCGCCGCAATCGGATCGGGCGGTGGAGGGGATGGTCGCCGAGTTCAAGCGTCGGCGGGACGTGATCGTGGACCTGCTGAACGCCATGCCGGGCGTCACCTGCCACCGGCCGCTGGGCGCCTTCTACGTCTTCCCGAACATCACCGGCACCGGCATCAACGAGCGCGTGCTCGCCGATCGCCTGCTCTACGAGGGCGGGGTGGCGGCGCTCCCCGGGACCTCCTTCGGTGACGAGGGCAAAGGCTACCTGCGCTTCTCCTACGCCAACGCCGTCCCGCAGATCGAGGAAGCCATGAAGCGCATGAAGGGAGTCCTGGAGGGCGCGAAGGCGCACGTCTAGCGACAGCTCAGGCGCCGGCGCCCGGTAGGATGGCGCCGTGACTGAGGCGAGGGTCGCCCCCGTGCTGGCCCGGATCGTGGCGGGCCGGCGCGCCTGGATTGCGGGCGTCGATCCGGCCGCCCGGGCGCGGCTGGGTGCCCAGGCCCAGGCGGCCCCGCCGGCGCGCGACTTCCGCGGCGCGCTGGAGCGCCCGGGCGTGAGCCTGATCGCCGAGTGCAAGGCGCGCTCGCCCTCCGCCGGGACGCTCCAGGATCCCTACGACCCGGTCACCCTCGCCCGGCGCTACGAGGCGGCCGGCGCGTCGGCGCTCTCCGTCCTCACCGAGCCCGACTTCTTCGGAGGAGCCTTCGAGCACCTGCGCGCCGTGCGCGCGGCGGTCGCGATGCCGCTGCTCTGCAAGGACTTCGTGGTCGACGAGCTGCTCGTCACCTGCGCCCGCGCCGCGGGCGCGGATGCCGCCCTGCTGATCGTGGCCATCCTCGACGATGCCCAGCTCCACAGCCTCCACGCGGCCATCCGTGCGGCCGGCATGCAGGCGCTCATCGAGGCGCACACGGAAGCGGAGCTGGAGCGCGCGCTCGAGATCCCGGGCGCGATGATCGGGATCAACAACCGCGACCTCAGCACGATGCGCACCGACCCGGGCACGACCGCCCGGCTGCGCCCGCGGATTCCGCCCGATCGCTTCGTCGTCAGCGAGAGCGGGATCCGCAGCGCCGCCGAGATCGACGCGCTGGCGGCGCTCGGCGTCGGCGCTGCGCTGGTCGGCGAATCGCTGCTGCGCGCCCCCGACCTGGAGGCGCAGATGCGCCGGCTGCGCCGATGACGCGGATCAAGATCTGCGGCAACACCGAGCCGGCCGGCGTCGAGCGCGCGGTCGAGCTGGGGGTCGACTGGCTCGGCTTCATCTTCACCCGCAGCAAGCGGCAGGTGACGGTGGCGCAGGCGGGCGCGCTGGTCGCCCGGATTCCGCCGGGCATCGGTCGGGTGGGCGTCTTCATCGATGAGCCGGCGGAGGTGATCGCGCAGGTGGTCGACGCCTGCGCCCTGACCGCGGTCCAGGTCTACCGGCCGCGCCAGCCCGAGGATCGCGTCATCCGGGTGCCCTGGATCCAGGCGGTGCGGATGCGCGACGGCGCGACCGATCCGCCGGTCGAGGCGGCCGCGGGCGAGCTGCTGCTGGTCGACAGCTGGAGCGCCGGCTCGGATGGTGGCGGCAGCGGGACGCCCTGGAACTGGGCGCTCGCCCGAGAGCTCGGCGAACGCCACCGCCTGCTGCTCTCGGGCGGCCTCGCTGCCGACAACGTGGCGCGCGGCATCCGGCAGCTGCACCCCTTCGGGGTCGACGTGTCGAGCGGGGTCGAGGCCGCGCCGGGCGTCAAGGATCTCGACCGGCTGACCCGGTTCGTCGAGGCGGTTCGCGAGGCGGACGCGTGAGCCCGCCGCGGGTCCCGGCCGGCCCCGACGAACGCGGACGCTACGGCGCTTTCGGCGGCCAGTTCGTCCCCGAGACCGTGATGGGCGCGCTCGACGAGCTGGTCGCGTCCTTCACCCAGAGCCAGGCGGACGCGGCCTTCGCCCGGGAGCTCGACCGCCTCTCACGGACGTTCGCGGGGCGGCCGACGCCCCTGTATCAAGCCGAGCGGCTGACCGCGGCGTCGGGCGGCGCGGAGATCTGGTTCAAGCGTGAGGACCTCTGTCACACCGGCGCCCACAAGATCAACAACGCGCTGGGCCAGGTGCTGCTCGCCCGGCGTATGGGCAAGCGCCGCATCATCGCCGAGACCGGCGCCGGCCAGCACGGCGTGGCGGTCGCCACGGTCTGCGCGCGATTCGGCCTGGACTGCGTCGTCTACATGGGGACCGAGGACATGGCCCGGCAGGCGAGCAACGTGTACAAGATGCAGCTGCTGGGCGCGCGCGTCAGTCCGGTCTCAACCGGCAGCCAGACCTTGAAGGACGCCACCAACGAGGCCATCCGCGACTGGGTGACCAACGTGCGGGACACGCATTACGTGATCGGCTCGGCCGTCGGGCCACATCCGTATCCGATGATGGTGCACGCCTTCCAGTCGGTGATCGGCCGCGAGGCCCGGGCCCAGATGCTGGAGACGACCGGCGCGCTCCCCGAAGTCGTGGTCGCGTGCGTGGGCGGCGGCAGCAACGCGATCGGCATCTTCGCCGGCTTCCTCGACGACCCGGTGCGGCTGTGCGGCGTGGAGGCACTCGGACGTGGACTCCGCAGCGGCGCGCACGCCGCATCGATCGCAGGCGGGCGGCCCGGAGTGCTGCACGGCTCCTACAGCTACCTGCTGCAGGACGAGGACGGGCAGGTGCGCGAGACGCACTCCATCTCGGCGGGTCTCGACTACCCGGGCGTGGGACCGGAGCACGCCGACCTGCATGACCGGGGGCGCGCCGAGTACGTCGGGGTCGACGACGTCGCGGCGCTGCAGGCGTTTCACCAGTGCTCGCGGCTGGAGGGGATCATCCCGGCGCTGGAGAGCGCGCATGCGATCGCGCACGCCATGGTCCTGGCGCCGACCCTGCCCGCCGGCCAGCGCGTGCTGGTCTGCCTCTCCGGCCGCGGCGACAAGGACCTCGACATCGTGCGGCGCGCCGAAGCCCCGTGAACCGGATCGCGGCGGCGCTGACCGGCCGCCAATCCCTGGCGCTGCTCGCCTACGTCACGGTCGGCTACCCGACGCCGGCGCTGACGCCCGCGCTGGTGAAGGCGATTGCCGACGCCGGCGCCGATCTCATCGAGCTGGGCATTCCGTTTTCCGATCCCCTCGCCGACGGCCCGACCATCCAGGCATCCTCGCAGGCGGCCCTGCGTCAAGGCGTCACCGTCGCCGGCGCGCTCGAGGTCATCCGTCAGGCGCGCGCGCTCACGCCCGCGCCGATGCTGGTCATGAGCTACCTCAATCCCATCCTCGCCTACGGCATCGCGCGCTTCTGCCGGGATGCCGTCGACGCCGGGGTCGACGGGCTGATCGTGCCGGATCTGCCCCCGGGCGAGGCCGGTGAGCTGCGCGCCGCGGCCGCCGACAGCGGGCTGGGACTGGTGTTCTTCGTCTCCCCGACGAGCAGTCCCGAGCGGATGCGCGCGGCCTGCGACGCGGCCACCGCCTTCGTCTACTGCATCGCGGTCACGGGGACCACGGGCGCGCGCGACCGGCTGGATGAGGCCCTGCTGCCGCTGCTCGACCGGGTGCGGGCCTGCACGACGCTCCCGATCGTGGTCGGATTCGGGATCTCGCGCCCCGAGCACCTGCAGGCGCTGCAGGGACACGCCGACGGCGCCATCGTCGCCAGCGCGCTGCTGGACGCCATCGCCCGGGCCCCGGAGGACCCGGTCGGCGCCGCCCGGCGGTTCGTCATCGATCTGCGACAGCCCGGGGTCTGACCGCCGCTCGCGCTGCGCAGCCGACGCAAGCCCCAATCGGCGCACGCGTCACAACCGCGTGAGGGTGGAGTCCGTCGCCGTCTCCGAGCCGCTCGAGGGAGACGCCGAAGAGCGCCGGCTGATCGATCGCAGCGCGGGAGGGGACCAGGACGCGTTTCGGCAGCTCGTCCAGCGCTACCACCGGCTCGTGATCAGCATCGCCTTCCGGGCGCTCGGCGACATGAGCCTGGCCGAGGACGTCTCCCAGGAGGTCTTCCTCAAGGTCTACCGTGGCCTGCCCGCCTACCGGCACGAGAAGCCGTTCGTCCACTGGTTGCACCGGGTCGCCGGCAACGCCGTGACGGACGCGATCCGGCGGGTGAAGCCGATCGTGTCCCTGGACGGCATGGAGCAGCCTCCCGCCGGGCACGAGGGGGATCCACAGGACCTGGTGGTCCGTCACGACCTGCAGCGCGCCGTCCGTCACGCGATCGCGAAGCTCCCGCCACCGTATCGTGACGCGCTCGCGCTCCAGGTGTTCAGTGAGCTTTCCTACGAGGAGATCGCCCGGACGCTCGACATTCCGCTGGGCACCGTCATGTCGCGCCTGAACTCGGCCAAACGCCTGCTGCGCGACCGGCTGGGCGGCCTGATGGCGACTACGCCCGGGGACGCCGGCCGTCCGAATACGGGGCGTGAGGGAACCGTTCGTTTCAACAGAGGCCGTCTATGAGTGTGGACCACGCCGCCCTCGACCAGCTCGTCCCCTATGCGGACGAGGCCCTGTCGCTCACGGATCGGGCGGCGGTCGCCGAGCACGTCGGAGGCTGTCCGAGCTGCGCCCTGGAGCTGCGCCGCCTCCAGCAGCTGAACGCGGTGCTGGAGGGCTTCCCGCCCGCGCCGCCTTCGAACTTCGCGGCGTTCTGGATGCGACTTCGGGCCAGGCTCCCGGTCCCCGCGCCCGCGCGGCCCGCGTTCCCGGTCCGTCGCCGCGCGGCGCTCGCCTTCGCCCTGGCGGCGGTCGCGGCACTCGCCGTGGGGACCACCGCGTTCGCGGCCGGCACCGCACTCCCGGACAGTCCCCTCTACCCGGTCAAGCTGGGCGAGGAGGAGCTGCAACTGGCCGTCACCTTCGCGCCCCAGGCGCGCCTGCAGGCAGAGATCGAGATCGCCAACGAGCGCCTGCGCGAAGCCCGGGCGATGGCCGGGATCGGCAAGAGCCGGCTCGCCGACCAGTCGCTGCGAGACTTCCGTCGCCTGCTGGCCCAGATCACGCCCGAGCTGAACCAGGCCGAGCGCGCATCCTTCCAGCTCCAGCTCACCGCGCTGCAACAGGTCACCGCGCTGCACCGGCCCGAGCCGCGCGGCCTGGTCGCCACCGGCGCCCATCTGCTCGGGCTCTCCGGTGAGCGGCCGGACGACGCGACCAACCAGGCGGTCGCCCAGGCTGGGCAGACCCCGACATCGACCGGGACCGCGACGGCTACCGGGACGGGCGACCACCATGGCGGCGGGAGCGGCGGGAGCGGCGGGGACGTCGGCGGCGACCGGGGCGGTGGCAATCACGGCGGCGGGAAACCCGGCGGACATTAGACGCTCGACTCGCTCCGCCTTCCGTTCCGCGCGCGCCGGCTCAGCGGTCGCGTGACCCTGCCCGCGTTACACTCGACGGATGGGCGCCCGGGAGGACGTGCTGGTCGTGTCCCGCGAACTCCTGTTCCCTGACGGCGAGTGGACCGGCTTTCGCGAAACCGGCCTCGAGGACCTGGTCGAACGGATCCGCCGCGGCTATCATTTCCGCCCGCGGCGCGAGGTCGAAGGCGATCCCTCCGAGCCGCAGATCATCCCTTATGTCGTCTTCCGCCACGAGGATCGATATTTCCTGACCCATCGCCTGCGGCGTTCCAGCGAGCGGCGCCTGCGCCACCTGTACTCGCTGGGCGTCGGCGGGCACATCAACCCGGAGGACGTCGAAGGCGCGGCCGACCCGATCGACGCGGGGTTGCGGCGCGAGTGGGAGGAAGAGGTCGTCTACCACGGGACGGTCGCCTACCGGCTGATCGGCGCCATCAATGACGCGACCACCGAGGTGGGCCGCGTGCACCTCGGCCTCATCTATCTGCTCGATGGGGAGCGCGAGGACATCGCGATTCGCGAGGTCGACAAGCTGGCCGGGGCGCTGCTGCCGCTCGAGGCGATGCGCAGCTACTACCTCGACATGGAGTCGTGGTCGCAGCTGATCTTCGATCACCTGACCCGAGTCCCCGCGCTGCCGTCGTAGCGGAAGCTGCTCCGCGGGTGCGGCGACCTCAGGCAGCCGCGGCGCGGCCGGGGAGCCGCCGGTCCCTCCCGTGCGCGCAGACGGGCCGGGCCGCCGTCCCCATACGCGCCATG
>DASQGL010000021.1:0-3967 GCA_035632635.1 Candidatus Limnocylindrales bacterium | reverse complement strand
TCACGACGGACTTCCGCAGCGTCTATGCCACGGTCCTGCAGAGCTACCTGAAGGCGCCGGCGTCCGACCTGCTGGGCGGGAACTTCTCCACCCTGCCGCTGCTCAAGGCTTAAGACGTATACGCGCCATGGTGCCTCCGGGGCGCCGCGGCGCGCGAAAGCGCGGCTCGCCCTGGGGGCTCGCTCTCCGGCTCTGCCGAGGATTGGCGTCGCGGCGCGGCCGGGGAGCCGCAGGTCCCCTCCCGTGCGCGCAGACGGGCCGGGCCGCCGGCCCCAATACCGCGGCTGTCCGGGCGTCGGCCCTGGTCAGGGAAGGAGATAGGCGTCTGCACGGGGATCGGATTCGGCCTGAAGGATCGCCGGCCCGTCGAGCACACCGGAGGGTGCGGCGACCTCAGGCAGCGCCGCGGTCTAACAGCACTGCGACCTCAGGCAGCGACGCGCAGGGTCGCGGCTGCGGCGACCGCAGGCGGCGACGCGCAGGGTCGCGGGTGCGGCGACCTCAGGCAGCGACGCGGCCTCACGTCACCGCGACCTCAGGCAGCGGCGCGGCGGGCAAGACTAGCGCGTTACGTCGCGGACCATCTCCTTGAAGTTGTCGATGTACCGGTTGACGTCGTCGATGGAGTGCTGGACCGAAAGCGTCCAGTTCTCCTCCGCGCCGGGCGCCATCAGCACCCCGCGGTTGCATTGATAGAGCCAGTTCAGGTAGGCCCACTTCTTGTCGATCTGGAGATAGTCGCGGTAGTTGCGGATCCGGGTCGGCCAGTAGGTCACGCAGCCGCGGGAGGCCATGGTGATCACGTGGAAGGGCAGGCCGTGGCGCTGGATCTCGGTGTTCAATCCGCCGTAGAGCTCTTCCGCCAGCGCGTCGAGATGCGCGTAGGCCTTTGGGGTGAGCACCTGGGTCAGGGTCACGCGGGAGGCCGCCATGGTCAGCGGGTTGCCGTTGAAGGTGCCCAGCTGCGCCACCTTGTGCTCATCGATGAACGCCATCACGTCGGCGCGGCCGCCGACCGCGCCGCACGGCACGCCACCGCCAATCGCCTTGGCCAGCGCGATCAGGTCGGGGGTCACCCCGAACCGCTCGGTGGCGCCTCCTGGCGCGATCGTAACCCCGGTCTTCACCTCGTCGAAGACCAGCAGCGCGCCGTGCCGGTGGGCCAGCTCCTTGACGCCCGCCAGGAAACCGTCCTGCGGCAGGACGATCCCGATGTTCATCATGACCGGCTCGACGATGACGCAGGCGACCTCATCCCGATAGCGCTCCAGGGTGCGCTCCAGCACGGGCAGGTTGTTGAACGGCACCACGGTGGTCAGGTCGACCACTGCCTGGGGGATCCCGCCGGAGTAGGGCACCGAGTTCGGCGCGTCCGCGGGACCCATGAGGTCGGGCGGCGGCTCGACCGAGACGAAGAGCGCATCGTGATGGCCGTGGTAGGAGGCCTCGATCTTGATGATCCGATCCCGGCCGGTGAATCCGCGCGCGAGGCGGATCGCATCCAGCGTCGACTCGGTGCCGCTGTTCGTGAAGCGCCACTGCGGCTGGTGGAAGCGCTCGGCCAGGTCGGTCGCGACCGCGATGTCGTCCTCGACCGGCTGGGCAAAATGCGTGCCGCGCGCCGCGCGCTGGTTGATCGCCTCGACGATCATCGGGTGGGCATGGCCCACGACCATGACCCCGAACCCGTTGTGGAAGTCGACGTACTCGTTGCCGTCGACGTCCCAGACCTTGCTGCCCTTGCCTCGATCGAGGAAGACCGGCTGCGGCGCCGAATCCTGGAAGGAGGACGGAACCCCGCGCGAGATGACGCGCCGGGCCTCCTTCCAGAGCTCGTCCGAGCGCCGGCGCTTCTCGCGGAAGCGCGTCTCCTCGCGCGCGATCAGCTCGGCGACGATCGGCGGCGCGAGGCCTTCGACAGACGTACTCATATGGTTGGATTGCCTCCCCGGGATTTCTTGACCGCGAGCGCGGAGATGGCTTCGAGCATACACCGGTTCGCGTTCTGGGCAGTCAGCTCGGCGTGGTCATAGGGCGGGGAGACCTCGACCACGTCCATGCCCACCAGGTGGGTACGCAGCGCGATCTGCCGGATCGCCCGCAGCAGGTCCGCGGGCATCATGCCGCCCGGCTCGGGCGTCCCGGTCCCGGGCGCGAACCCGGGATCGAGCACGTCGATGTCGACCGAAAGGTAGATCAGCTCGGGACCGTCGAGCGCCTCCGCGATCGCCTGCCCGATCACGGTCTCGACGCCACGATCGAGCAGCTCGCCCATCAGGTGCCAGCGCATCCCCTGCTCCGCCATCCAGGCGAACGTCTCCCGGCCGGGCCAGTAGCCGCGCAGGCCGACCTGCACGAAGTTGCGGCCCGGGATCGCGCCGGACTCGATCAGCCGGCGCATCGGGGTCGCGTGCGAGAGCAGGAAGTTCCCCCAGCTCGCCTCGCCCGTGTCGGCGTGGGCGTCGAAGTGCACCATGCCGAGCTTGCCCCGCCCGACGGCGTCGGCGACCGCCGTGGCGGAGGGGAGCGTGATCGAGTGGTCACCGCCCATCACGATCGGGACGATGCCCCGGGAGGCCACCTCGCCCACGCGCTCCCGGATCGCGTCGTGGGCCAGCTCAACCATGCCGGGCGGGCAGACGGCATCCCCGTAATCGACGACGTCGAGCACCTCGAAGGGGGAGACCTGGAGATCGAGGTGCCAGTCGGGCGGCTGGTAATTCGCGGTGCGAATCGCGCGCGGGCCGAAGCGCGCTCCCGGGCGGTAGGTGGTCGAGTCGTCCCAGGGGGCTCCCACGACGGCGATGTCCGGCGGCTGCGCGTCCAGCTCTTCCGGCTCGCTGAGCAGCGGCGCCTTCATGAAGGTTGCGGGTCCCAGGAACTGCGGCCCGTCGACCTGCGCCTGCAGCGCCTTGCGGATGCGACGGCGTCCGCTCACGAGGCGCGCGCGGGGCGCAGGGTGCGTTTCCAGTCCTTGAGGATCTCGCGGACCGCATTGCGGGCATTGATGCCGCTGATGCCGCCGCCCGGATGCGTGCCCGAGCCGCACAGGTACAGGCCCTTGATGGGGGAGCGGTAGTCGGCGTAGCCGGCGACCGGGCGCCAGGAGAAAAGCTGGTCGAGGGTGAGGTCGCCGTGCATGATGTTGCCCCCGATCAGGCCGTACTCCTGCTCCATCTCGTACGGGCCGATCACCTCGCGGTGCTCGATGGACGAGCGCAGGTTGGGGATGAAGCGCGCATAGCCGTCGACCACCCGGTCGGCATAGGCCTCCAGCTCGTCGCGGTGGGGCGCCCTGGCGAATGACGCGGGCACGTACTGGGTGAAGCAGCTCATCAGGTGCTTGCCCGGGGGCGCCAGCGAGTCGTCCACCATGGTCGGCAGCACGCCATCCGAGTAGGGGCCCTGCGAGGGGCGGCCGTACTTCGCGTCGTCGAAGGCGCGCTCGAGGTATTCCATCGAGTCGCACAGCTGGATGAAGGACCGCGCCGCCAGCGCCGACCGCTCCGGCCCGAGGCCGGCAAAGGTGGGCGCCTCCCCCAGCGCGAGGTTCACCTTGACCGTCCCCGAGCGCGACTTGTAGCGGGCGATCGCGGTCCGGAAGGACTCGGGGAGGTGCCGTGCCTCGACCAGCTGGCAGAACGTCAGCTGCGGATGCGCGTTCGAGGCCACGATCGGAGCCCGGGCCTCGGTGCCGTCCTGGAGCGCCACCCCGATCGCCCGGCCGTCCTCGACCAGGATCCGCGTGACCCGCGCGCCGCACCGGATCTCGGCGCCGTGCTCGCGCGCGTCCTCGGCGATCGCCTGCGAGACCGCCCCGGTGCCGCCGCGGACGAAGGCCCACTCCGCCATCTGGCCGTCGACCTCGCCGATGTAATGGTGGAGGAGGACGTACGCGGTGCCCGGCGTGTAGGGCCCGCCGTAGGTCCCGATCGCGCCGGAGACGCAGCGCGCCGCCTTGACCTGT
>DASQGL010000020.1:0-2878 GCA_035632635.1 Candidatus Limnocylindrales bacterium | reverse complement strand
CGCACCGGCAGCTTCGGTGGATAGAAGCGCCCGCGCCAGTGCGGATACGACCACCCCGAGGTCCCCACCCGAATGTGCGCGGCCATGGAGCTATTCTCGGCCCGCTTATACTCCTGACGTGGTCACGGCCATCGTGCTGATCGAGGCCGAGCGCTCCGCCATTCCGCGGCTCGGCCAGGCGCTCGCCGAGGTCCCGGGCGTGGCCGAGGCCTACTCGGTGACCGGGGAGTTCGACTTCGTCGCCGTGATCCGGGTCAAGGACCACGAGGCGGTCGCCGACGTCGTCACCTCGCACCTCGCCCAGCTGCCCGGGATCGTTCGCACCCGGACCCACGTCGCCTTCAAGGTCTACTCCCGGCACGACCTGGAGGCCATGTTCAGCGTTGGCCTTCCGGCCGACGAGCGCCATTAAGCGGCCTTAGAAAGAGCGCGAGCCGGGAGACGAGCCGCCTTTCGCGCGAATTCGCCCAACGGGTGTAAGGACGGGGCTTCCCAAGGCGCTTGACTATCGAACATTTGTTCGCTAGCATGGAAACCGCCTCACCATCTCCACGTGCGTCCTTCCTCGAGGCCGGATCCCCACCTGCGATTCAAGGTGTTCAGCTATGCCGGATCGGCTTCAACAAGCCCTCACCGTCCTCGAGACCCGCTTTGGGAGTGCCGCTCCCCGGCCGGCCGAGCCGCGTCACGCCGTCCGCTCTTCGGGCATCCCCGAGCTCGATGCGCTGACCGGGATCGGCGGCTGGCCGGTGGGCCGCCTCTCCCTGCTGGCCGGTGAGAACGGATCGGGGAAGCGGACGATCGCCCAGCGTCACGTTGCCCTGGCCTCGCAGGAAGGGGCGACCGTCTACGTCGATTTCCGGGCTCGTCTCGATCCCGAGTTCATGCACCGGCTGGGCGCCTGTTTCGAGCGCCTGCTGATCGTCCGCCCGAAGACGATCAAGGAGGGCATGGAGGCGGCGCGCGTCCTGGCCCGGGCCGGCGCCGGCAGCGTGTGCCTCGACGTCCCCCGTGACGCGAAAGGCCTGGACGCGGAGCTTCCCCACCTGCTGCATCGCGCCCAGGATGCCGAGTGCTCGCTGCTGCTCGTCCACGATGCCGAGGTCGAGGACGTCATCCGCTACTACGCGAGCGTGATCGTCCGGGTCGAGCGCAGGCGATGGGCGTTCCATGCCGACGGCGACCTCGCCGGGATCGAGGTGGAAGCCGCGGTCCTCAAGAACCGGATGGCGACGCCCGGTCGTCGGGCCCGCTGGCTGCTCGAATACCCGCGGCCGCGATGATCGCCTGCGTCCGCCTTCCCGCTCTGCCTGTGCTGGCCGCCGTCCGGCAGGACCCCGGCCTGCGCGGTCGCCCCCTGGTCGTGGGCGAGAACGCGGGGCGCACGGTCATCGCCGCCTCCATCCAGGCGCGCTCGCGCGGCGTCGTTCCCGGTATGTCGCTCACCCATGCGGAGCAATGCTGTCCGGACGCGATCGTCCAGCCGGTTGACCAGGTTGGGACCGCTCGAGTCCGGCAGCTGCTGCTCAGGACGCTCTATCGGCTCACGCCGGAGGTTGAGGTCTCGGACGCCGGCTACGCCTTCATCGACCTGCGCGGCTCGACCTGGCGCTGGCCGGACCGCGACGTGCTGCTCGAGACGATCGATGGACGGATCCGCGCCCTCCTGCCCGCCCGGCCGGCGCTCGGGCTGGGCGCCACCCTGTTCGTCAGCCGGCTCGCTGCGGATCGCGCCCAGCCGGGTGCGCCGCGGCTGGTGGATGACCCCGCCTCCTTTCTCGAGCCGCTTCCGATCAGCTGCCTGCCGCTCGATGACGAGCAGCGGGAGTATGTCGAGCTCCTCGGCCTGCGCACGCTCGGTGACCTGCGTCGCATTCCGCGGGTCGCGTTCCGCCGTCAGTTCGGCCTTCGGGCGCTGCGCCTGCACGACCTGGCCTGGGGCATCGATCCGCGCGTCATCCCGCCCTGGCGCCCGCCATCCCGAATCGAGGAGAGCACACCGCTGGACCCGCCGCTCGAGGACATGGAGGCGCTCCAGTTCGTGGTCCGCTCGCTCGCCGACCGGGTGGGCGAGCTGCTTGCGGCGGGCGGGCTCGGTGCGCGCGAGATCGTGATCCGCCTCGACCTCGACGGGTCGCCGCCCCACCGTGAATCGGTTCGCTATGCCTATCCGCTGACCACCGGCCAGGATCTCTTCGATCGGATCCGCGGCCGGCTCAAGCGGGTGCGGCCGGCGGCGCCCCTGGAACGGATCACGCTCAGCGTTCGGCACGTCGAACCGGCCTACGTCCGCCAGCCTGGCCTCCTGCTCCGTCGGGACGGCCTGGTGGAGATGCTCGCGGATGCGATCGGCCGGCTGCAGGAGGAAAGCCGGCCGGAGCTGATCCAGCGGGTCATGGTCATCGCCGATGCCACGCCGGTCCCCGACCGGCGCTACCGGCTCAGGCCGGTCACCGACTCTCCATGACCGAGCTGCTCGACCCGGCGCGCCGCATCCGGGTGCGCCTCGATGAGCACGGCCGGCCGACCCACCTCGAATCCGCGGCCGGCTGGCAGCCCGTGACCCGCGTCCTCGACCGCTGGCGGATCGATTGTGATTGGTGGCTCAACCGGATCGCCCGCGAATACTGGCGCGTCCTGCTCGACGACGACCTCGCCCTCGAGTGCTATTGCGATCAGCTCACCGAGCAATGGTTCGTCCAACGGGTTTATGACTGAGCCGAGCATGTATTGCGAGCTGCACTGCCACTCGAATTACTCATTCCTCGAGGGCGCGTCCCATCCCGAGGACCTGGTCGCGCGGGCGCGTGAGCTGGAGATCCCGGCACTCGCGATTACCGACCGCAACGGGCTCTATGGCGCGGTCAAGTTCGTACGC
>DASQGL010000019.1:0-21308 GCA_035632635.1 Candidatus Limnocylindrales bacterium | reverse complement strand
TCACGACGGACTTCCGCAGCGTCTATGCCACGGTCCTGCAGAGCTACCTGAAGGCGCCGGCGTCCGACCTGCTGGGCGGGAACTTCTCCACCCTGCCGCTGCTCAAGGCTTAAGACGTATACGCGCCATGGTGCCTCCGGGCTCCGCGGCGCTGCCGGGGAGCCGCAGGTCCCCTCCCGTGCGCGCAGACGGGCCGGGCCGCCGCACCGAATACCGCGGCTTTCCGGGCGTCGGCCCTGGTCAGGAAAGGAGATAGGCGTCTGAACGGGGATCGGATGCGGCCTGAAGGATCGCCGGCCCGTCGAGCACACCGGAGGGTGCGGCGACCTCAGGCAGCGACGCGGCGCCACGGCCTTCGGCCGGGGGACCCACCTTCTATGCAGCGTGCATAAAAACCGGCCCGCGATTTTTGCCGCTCGGTCCATAGGCGCGCGCGGACCACGCCCCGAGAATATCGCGCATGAAGATCAACGCCGGAGACACCGCCTGGGTCCTGGCCGCCGCCGCGCTCGTGATGCTGATGACGCCGGCGCTCGGCTTCTTCTACGGTGGGCTGGTCCGCCGCAAGAACGTGCTCTCGACGATCATGCACAGCTTCTTCATCCTCTGCCTGATCAGCGTGCAGTGGGTCCTGTGGGGCTACAGCCTCGCCTTCGGGCCCGACCACGGCGGCCTGATCGGCGGACTGGATTGGGCCGGCTTCGCCCACGTGGGCTTCACGCCGAACCCCGACTACGCGCCCACCATCCCCCACCAGGCGTTCGCCATCTTCCAGATGATGTTCGCGGTGATCACGCCCGCCCTGATCACCGGCGCGTTCGCCGAGCGCAAGCGCTTCAAGGCCTTCGTACTCTTCTCACTGCTCTGGGCCACCTTCGTCTACGACCCGATCGCGCACTGGGTCTGGGGCGCGGGAGGCTGGCTGCACAACCTCGGGGCGCTCGACTTCGCCGGCGGCACGGTCGTGCACATCAGCTCTGGCGTCTCCGCGCTGGTCGCCGCGCTCGTCCTCGGGCGGCGGCTCGGCTTCGGGCAGGAGAAGGTCGAGCCGCACGACAGCACGATGACCGTGCTCGGGGCAGCGCTGCTGTGGTTCGGGTGGTTCGGCTTCAATGCGGGAAGCGCGCTCGGCGCCAACGGGCTCGCCACCAGCGCCTTCCTGGTCACCAACACGGCCGCCGCCATGGGCGCGCTCACCTGGATGACGGTCAGCTGGTGGCACAAGCAGCAGCCGAGCGTGCTGGGCGCCGCCGCCGGCTCGGTCGCCGGGCTGGTCGCGATCACGCCGGCCTCCGGGTTCGTCAACGTGATGGGCGCGATCGTGATCGGCTTCGGCGCCGGCGTCGTCTGCTACGCGGCCATCCAGCTGCGGGAGAAGATCCGGGTCGACGACGCGCTCGACGTCTGGGCGGTGCACGGCATCGGGGGGACCTGGGGCGCCATCGCCACCGGCCTGTTCGCCACCATCGCGATCAACTCTGGGGCCGCCAACGGCCTCTTCTACGGCAACCCCCGCCAGCTGCTGGTCCAGACGATCGCCGTGCTCGTCTCGTGGGTCTACTCCGCGGGCGGCACGTTCGTCATCCTCAAAGTCGTCGATCGGTTCGTCCCCCTCCGCGTCCAGGAAGACGAGGAGGTGCTTGGCCTCGATCTTTCGCAACATGGCGAGCCCGCGTACGCCCTGTATACCAGCAAGGAGGTAGTGTGATGGACGCGACCGCATCCCTGGCGATCATCTGCTGCGCCATCGTGTTCAGTGGGTGGTTGGTCCTCCCGCACGCGCCCGCGCGAGCACGAGCCACGGAGGTCGACCGCACGCCCAAGCGCGTCGAGGCGGCGATCCCGGCCTAAGCCGTCCGCGCTCTCCCTGACCTCCCTCTCCGCCGACGAAGCTCCCGAAGTCGCGGCTGATAACCTGAGCCGGTGACGCTCGTCTTCGAGCACGCGACGCTGATCGACGGTTTAGGCCGCGACCCGCAGCCACGCATGCGGGTGACCGTCGAAGGCCACCGCATCCAGCGGATCGCGCGCGACGACAGCGGCCCGCTCCCGCGCGACGCGCAGGTGATCGATTGCCAGGGCCGGACCCTGATGCCGGGCCTGCTGGACGCGCACGTGCACCTCGCGATCGTCGAGCTGGACGAGCTGGCCGCCGCCGCGCTGCCCCCGGCCGTGCTCGCCGCCCGGATCACCCGCGAGATCGCCGCCACGCTGGACGCCGGTTTCACCACCGTGCGCGACGCCGGCGGCCTCGATTTCGGGTTCAAGGAGGCGATCCGGCTCGGCCTGATCCGCGGGCCGCGTATCTTCGTCAGCGGGCCCTTCATCTCGCAGACGGGCGGGCACGGAGACGCGCGGCCGCGCGGCTGGCGCGGGCCGATGCCCAGCATCCCCGGGATCTCCCCGGAGAGCATCCTGGCGGACGGCGCCGAGCAGGTCCGGTGGGCGGCGCGCGAGGCGCTTCGGCGCGGAGCGGACCAGATCAAGCTCCACGCCAGCGGCGGGGCCGCCTCCGAGACGGACGAGCTGACCCACACCCAGTTCTCGATCGAGGAGCTGGCCGCCGCGGTCGACGTCGCGCGCTCCGTCGACACGTACGTGCTCACCCACGCGTACGCGCCGCGCGCCATCCAGAACAGCGTCAAAGCCGGCGTCCGGTCGATCGAGCACGCCAACCTGCTCGACGAGGAGACCGCCGACGCCATGCTGGCGGCGAACGACGTCTACATGGTGCCGACCATCATCACCTACGAGCTGCTGGCCCGGGAAGAGGTCGGCCCCGGCTGGTCCGCGGTCAACAGCCGGAAGATCAAGCAGGGACTGGAGGGCGCCTACAACGCGCTCGGGCTTGCCTACGAGAAGGGGTTGCGGATCGCCTCCGGCTCGGACGTGCTCGCCCACATGCAGCCCCACAAGGGCCGCGAGATCGCCTGCCAGGCGAGGGTGATGGGAGCGATGGGCGCCATTACGGCGGCCACCAGGGTCAACGCTCAGCTGATGCGGATCGAGGACGAAGTCGGGACGGTCGAGGCGGGCAAGCAGGCCGACCTGATCGTGGTCGACGGCGACCCGTTGCAACACCCGGAGGTGCTTGGCGACCCGGGGCACGTGCGCGTGGTCGCCCTGGCGGGCGAAGTGGTCAAGAACCTGGACGCCGGACGGGCGCTGGCCCCGGCCGGCGCCCCGCGCTGACCGGTGCAGCCGCCGCGCCGGTCAAGCCGCAGCGCCTACCTCGAGAACCTGCGCCAGCCGATGCCGCCTGGCCGCAAGCTCTGGCTGATCAGCCGGAACGTCGCCGCCCGCTTCCGCGGCCAGCGCTGCTGCGGCCACCCGGGCGAGCCCGGCTGCTGAGAGGGGATCCCGCGTCCCGGTCGGGACGCAGCGGACGGGACCGGCGCCCGGCCGCCAGCCGGCCCTGACACTTGACAGGCGATGACATATACCCGTAATATGATAGCGGTGATGTCATTTAAGCCATCCCAATATGTAGCCCCTCTGGGGGCGGGAGGTCATTCATGGTCGGTCTGATCTGGACGATCGTCGTCGTCCTCTTCGTGCTCTGGCTGATCGGCGTCGCGGTTCACATCGGCGGCGGCCTGATCAACCTGTTGCTGCTCCTGGTCGTGATCGGGATCATCTACAACCTGGTCACCGGACGCCGCGCGGTCTAAGCAGACGGCAGGAGCGTAGCCGAGAGCCGGGCTCAACGGAGCCCGGCTTTTCCGCTCCTTGGCCCGGTGCTAGCGTGTGACCGAAGTGAGCCGCAGCCAGCAGGTGGTCATCGTCCGTCACGGTGAGACGGCGTGGAGCCGGGACGGACGCCACACGGGGTGGACGGATATCCCTCTCACGCCGCAGGGGCGTGCCGAGGCGGAGGCACTGCGGGTGCGGCTCGAGCGGTGTCGCTTCCGCGCGGTCTTCGCCAGCCCGCTCCAGCGCGCGGTCGACACCTGCCGGCTCGCCGGGCTGAGCCCCGATCCGCAACTGCGCGATGAGCTGCGCGAGTGGGATTACGGCCGCTACGACGGCCTGACGCTGGCGGAGATCGAGCGAGCCCGCCCCGGCTGGTCGCTCTGGCGGGATGGGTGCCCGGGTGGCGAGGACGCGGCCGCGGGCGGCGCGCGCGCCGATCGGGCGCTGGCCGAGATCCGGCAGGCGCCGGGGCCCGTGGCGGTGGTCGCCCACGGACACCTGCTGCGGGTGCTGACGGCCCGCTGGCTCGGACTGGCGCCGGAGGGGGGACGGTATTTCGCGCTCTCGCCCGCTGGGCTCGGCGTCCTCGGCTACGAGCACGAGGACCCGGTGATCGATCGGTGGAACGTGACCCCGGACTTCTGAGCGGCGCCCGAAACACGTCGCGGGGTGTAAGGTAGGGAGGCTGGCGCGGGACGTCGCCACGTCCCAAAGGGGCGCCGGGAAGGAAGGGAAGCAAGCTTGGGGATCTTCAACGCAGGCACGCATGGGCGCGCCCTCCGCCTGCGGATCCCGATCCGCTGGCATTCCGCGCAGGCGGCGGCGCGCAGCCGGGTGCCGGCTTTCCGTCCACGGCGCCCCTCGCTGCGCGCGCTCGTGAGCCTGAGCCGGCGGGGCTGGGACCGCGCCGGCGTGGTCGCCGGACTGCTGGTCGCGGCGCTGGTCGCGGTCGTGGCGCTCAGCATCGCCCTCCGCTAGCGGGCGGGCCGGCAGGCGGGCGACCCAGCCCGCGCAATAGGGCCGCTCTATGGCGGGTATCGTGACAAACAATTGGACTCGATGACTGGTTAGTTGATAGAGTCACCTCCATGATGGAAGGTGGAACGGCGACCTATCGTCGGTCGATCTACGGCGTGGGCACGGCCGAGGAGTCCTTCGCCTGCCGGGCGGAGACGGCCGACTGCACGTGTCCCGACAACTGCGAGCGCGACCACGGGAACGACTGAGGCGTAGCCACGGCTACCACTGAGGCGCCTCGCAAGACGGTCCGGTCGGCGAAGGGGCACGACCTGGTCGAGAGCCCCTTGCTGCCGGACGGCTTCCGGATCCCGGCCTCGCGGTTCACCCACCCGAGCACGCGGATGCGCGAGCTGCTCAAGACCGAGCCCTACCTGTTCGGGCCCGGCGTCTACGACCCGTTCGGAGCGCAGCTCGTCATGTACTACGGATTCAAGGCCGTCTACTTCAGCGGCTACTCGTTCGCGATCGGGCACCTGGGCACGACCGACATGGACCTCTACTCCAACGTCGAGATCGCCGACGCCGCGCGGCGGACGGTGAGCGCGCTGCGCAAGTTCCAGCTGACCATGGCGGTCGGCGACCCGGACAAGGGCGTCCCCCCGCGACACCTCGACATCCCGCCGGTGATCGTCGACATGGACGGCGGCTACGGCAACATCTTCAACGTCCAGCGAACCACCGAGCTCTACGTCACGGCGGGCGTCGCCGCGGCCCACATCGAAGACCAGGTCCTACCCAAGCGCTGCGGGCACATCGGCGGCAAGGCCCTGATCGGCGTCAACGAGATGGTCGGCAAGCTCCGCATGGCCCGCAACGTGGCGAACGACCTGGGCAACCCCGATTTCGTGGTGATCGCGCGCACCGACGGGCTGAGCGCGGTCGACGCCCCGGAGCCGCTGCGGCACATGGAGCTGGCGGTCGAGCGGGGGCTGCGCTACCTGGACACGGGCATCCCGGACCTGCTCTGGTGCGAGTTCCCCACCTCGGAGCGCGGTCCGGTCGAGACCTTCACCAGCGAGATCCGCAAGCGCTTTCCCCAGGCGAACTTCGCCTTCAACTGGTCGTCCTCCTTCAAGTGGTTCACGGACCCGGACCCGATGACGTTCGACCAGCTTGGTGAGATGGGGGTCAAGTTCATCTTCATCACGCTCGGGGCCCAGCACGCCGAGGGTCACGGGCTGAGCCTCCTGCTCCAGGCGATGTCGACCGGGCAGCAGCAGGGCTACATCGAGCTGCAGAAGCGGGAATGGCAGCAGGGCGGCGACTTCCCGACCCGCAGCCACCATTTCTTCTCGGGCGTCCCATACCACCACCTGGTCGGCAAGAAGTACGACGCGGCCCGGCTCGGGACCGAATTCGTCGAGGCGCTTCCCGAGGACCGGGTCGTCTAGGTCAGCTCCGGGCCGGCCTCCTGCGCCAGGCTGAGAAACGAGGCGACCGGGCCCACCGGCGCCCCCAGGTCACGCCGCCGGATGGCGACGATCTGCTGCGCGAGGGGCGGCGCGTCGCTGACGTGGACCAGGCAGAGGCTCCCGGCGGTCAGCTCGCGGCTGACCGCGGTGCGGGGCAGCAGGGCCACGCCGAGGCGACGCTCGACCATCTTCTTGGCCGATTCGATGTTGTCGAGCTCCATCACCTCACGCGGCGTGACCCCCAGCTTGAGAAAGAAGGTCTGGGTGAGCTCGTAGTAGCTCGAGGTGCGATCGAAGAAGATCAGGCGCTCGTGGCTGACGTCCGCGATGCCGACGGCCCGGCGCCCGGCGAAGGCGTGGTCGGCCGGGACCACGAGCACCAGCTCCTCCTGGTAGAGGGGCACGGACTCGATGTCCGGGTGGCGCAGCGCGCGGACCATGGCCAGCTGGACCTCCTCCCGCAGCAGCATCTGCAGCATGTCTTCGGAGTGACCCGTCCGGACCGCGACGTCGACGCGCGGGTAGCGCGCCGCGAACCGTTCCAGGAGGAGGGGCAGGACATAGGTCGAGACCGCCGGCGCCGCCCCGAGGACGAGCCGGCCACCCGATTCCGAGGCGGCGTCGAGCAGCGCCTGGCGCCCGTCGCGGACCGAGCGCACGGCGCGCTCCGCATAGGGGAGAAAGAGCCGGCCGGCGTCGGTCAGGCGCATGCCGCGCCGGGTCCGGGTGAAGAGCGCCTGCCCGAGCTCGCGCTCGAGGATGTGCAGGCGGGCGGTGAGCGTCGGCTGGGTGACGAAGAGCGCCTCCGCGGCCCGGCTCACGTTGCCCCGCCGGGCGACTTCCAGGAAGCCCTCGATCTGCGCCAGAAGCACCTCCCTAATAGAGCGCTTCTATGGCACCGTGTCAATACGGCTGACACAGACGGGCCCTGGAAGGGGTGGGCTCGGCAGCGAGCCCACCCCGGCGCGCGTTACGCGGTCACTCGACGACAGTCGTCGTGCGGGACGGACGGGCGAGCAGGTGGATCAGCGAAATGATCCCCCACCCGATCAGGGTATAGATCGCCATCGCAACCAGCGACTCCGGCTCCAGCACCGATCGACCCGAGGCCGCGGTGTTGAAGATGCCGTGGAACGGCGCGACCAGGCCATCCGTGATGCTGTACATGAACTGCGTAAACGCGGACGCGGTCGAGGCCCCGAACAGCTTGAGGATGAACCGGATCGCGATCAGGATGTCGATCAGGCCCACGATCCACCAGATCGCCGCAGACACCCGGTCCTGGTAGACGCCCCGACGGTAGGACGTCACCGAGGTCCGGGAGGCAGCCATCGGCGCCAGCGGGGGCACCGGCTCCCCCACAGGCCGCCCGGTCGCGGTCTCGCGGGAGACGACTTCCTCGTCGTACGTATCAGGCATTCCGCCTCTCCTTTGGAAGGTGCAAGATCCATGAAGTGCACCCCTTAAATCCGACATCTATAGTAGCAGCTTTTCGCCCAATGTCAACGCACCATACCGATGAGCTCGACCCCGCCTGCTAGCGTTCTGCCGTGCAGGTCGCGGTCTTCGGCGCCGGCGCCGTCGGCAGCCTGGTCGGCGCCCGCCTCCACGAAGCCGGCGTCAACGTCCGGCTGATCGCCCGGCCGGATCACGCCCGCCAGATCCGCGAGCACGGCCTGCGCGTCGAGGGCGGGCGGGACGTCCGGGTGGTCCACGTGCCCGCCAGCGACCGGCTCGAGGGCGCGGCCGACCTGATCCTGCTCGCCGTCAAATCGCAGGACGTCGCGGCCGCCTGCCGGGCGATCGCGCGGGAGTCGCTGAGCGCGACCGTGGTCACCCTGCAGAACGGGGTGCGGGCCGACCTCGAGGCCGCCGCGGTCCTGGGCCGCGACCGGATCGCGGGCTGCGTGTGCTACGTGAGCGCGTCCTACCTGCGGCCCGGCCTGATCGAGGTGGCCGGATGGGGCGGCCGGCTGCTCATCGGGGCACCCTACCCCGAGTCGCGGGCGCGCGTCGAGGGTGTCCACGAGGTGCTCCGCCAGGCGCTGCCCACCAGCGTGGCGCCGGATTTCCAGGCGGCCCGCTGGACCAAGCTGATCGTCAACCTGCCCAATGCGATCCTGGTGGCGACCGGGCTGCCGATCGGGCGCGCGTTTCGGATCCCCGTGCTCGCCCGCCTGGCGGTGGCCGCCATGCGCGAGGGCGCCCAGGTGGCGCAGGCCAGCTCGCACCCGCTCGAAGCCAACGCACGCGGGCGTCGCTTCCGGCTCCTGGCCCTGCTCCCAACCCCTCTCGCCCAGGCGCTCTTCCAGGGGCGGGTGCGGCGCCAGTTCCCCGAGCAGAGCCAGTTCGGCGGATCGACCCAGCAGTCGCTGCAGCGCGGCACGACCAGCGAGCTCGACTACCTCAACGGCGAGATCGTGCGCGCCGGTGCGGACGCGGGGCGGCGCACCCCGATCAACAGCGCCCTGCTCGGCCGCGGCCAGGACGTGTTCCGGACGCGGCGCCTGCTGACCCCGGAGGAACTCGTCGCCGGCCTCGACTTCTAAACTGGAACGAGTGCCTGCCCCCCTGGATCGTTTTTCGCCACCCGTCCGCCGCTGGTTCGAGGGATCCTTCGCGGCGCCGACCGACGTCCAGACTCGCGGCTGGGAGTCGGTGGCGCGGGGACGCCACACGCTCATGTGCGCCCCCACCGGGAGCGGCAAGACGCTGGCTGCTTTCCTCTGGTGCCTCGACCGGCTGGCGGCCGAACCGGTCCCGCCCGCGGCCGAGCGATGCCGCGTCCTCTACGTGTCGCCGCTGAAGGCCCTCACGGTCGACATCGAGCGGAACCTGCAGGCGCCGCTGCGCGGCATGACGATGGAGGCCGAGCGCCTTGGCCTGACGCCGGCCCCCATCAACGTCGCGGTCCGCACCGGGGACACGCCGGCACGCGAGCGACGGCTGATGGAGCGCCACCCCCCGGACATCCTGATCACGACGCCCGAATCGCTCTTCCTGATCCTGACCAGCGCGGCGCGCCAGATGCTGGCGTCGGTGCGCTACGTCATCGTCGACGAGATCCACTCCATGGCGGAGACCAAGCGGGGCGCGCACCTCGCGATCAGCCTGGAACGGGTCGCGGCGCTGGCCCGGCAGGATCCGCAGCGGATCGGCCTGTCCGCGACCCAGCGGCCGCTCTCCGAGACGGCGCGCTTTCTGGGCGGGACGGCCCGGGAGGTGGAAATCGTGGACGCCGGCCGGATCAAGCCGATGTCGCTGCGGGTCGAGGTCCCCGTCGACGACATGCGCGACCTCGAGCGCGGGGCGCCCGAGCCGGGCGGCCCGGCCGCCGCGATGGGATCGGATGCGGACGGCCCGCGGCGCAGCATCTGGCCCGCCATCCACCCGCGCATACTCGAACTGGTTCGGGCGCACCGGTCGACGATCATCTTCGCCAACTCCCGCCGGCTCGCCGAGCGGCTCGCCGCGCGCCTCAACGAGCTGGCCGGGGTCGACCTGGTCAAGGCGCATCACGGATCGATCGCGCGCGAGCAGCGGGTGCTGATCGAAGACGCGCTCAAGGGCGGCCGCCTCCCGGCGCTGGTCGCCACCTCCAGCCTGGAGCTGGGCATCGACATGGGCGCCGTCGACCTGGTCATCCAGGTCGAGTCGCCGACCACGGCGGCGCGCGGGATCCAGCGGGTCGGTCGCGCCGGCCACTCCGTCGGCGAGCCGTCGACCGGCGTCATCTTCCCCAAGTACCGCGGCGATCTGCTCGAGTGCGCGGTCGTCGTCGATCGCATGCTGCGCGGCGAGGTCGAGACGACGCGGGTGCCGCACAACCCGCTCGACGTGCTCGCCCAGCAGGTGGTCAGCATGTGCGCGATGGACGAGTGGGCCGAGGGGGAGCTGGGGGCGCTCGTCCGGCGCGCCTACCCGTTCAGCGACCTCGGCCCGAAAGCCTTCGAGTCCGTCCTCGACATGCTGAGCGGGCGCTATCCCTCGGACGACTTCGCGGCGCTGCGCCCGCGGATCGTCTGGGACCGGATCAACGGCCGGCTGCGCGGACGCCCCGGGGCGCAGCGGCTGGCGGTCACCAGCGGCGGAACGATTCCGGACCGTGGCCTGTACAGCGTCAACCTGCTCGACGACGGGCGCCGGGTGGGCGAACTGGACGAGGAGATGGTCTACGAGATGCGACCGGGGGAGACGTTCGTGCTCGGAGCGACGACCTGGCGCGCCGCGGACATCACGCCGTCGCAGGTGCTGGTCACGCCGGCGCCCGGGGAGCCCGGCAAGATCTCCTTCTGGCACGGCGACGCCCTGGGCCGCCCGGTCGAGATCGGCCGCGCAGTCGGGGCCGCCATCCGCGAGCTGAGCCGGCTGAACGCCGAGCGCGCGACCACATGGCTGCAGGAGCGGGCCCGGTTCGACGAGCGGGCGGCCCGCAACCTGCTCCTCTACCTGCACGACCAGGCCGAGGCCACGGGCGCGGTGCCCGACGACCGCACCATCGTGGTCGAGCGTTTTCGCGACCAGCTCGGCGACTGGCGCGTCTGCGTCCTGACCCCGTTCGGCGCCCGGGTCCACGCGCCCTGGGCGCTCGCGGTGCAGGCGAGGCTGCAGGAGGAGCTGGGGGTCCTGGTGCAGTCGATCTACACCGACGACGGCTTCGCCATCCGCGTGCCGGAGGCCGAGCGGCCGCCGGATGCGGACCGGCTGTGGCTGGATCCGGAGGAGGTGCGGGACGCGGTCACCACGCAGCTGCAGAGCTCGCCGCTGTTCGCCTCGCGCTTTCGCGAGAACGCGGGTCGCGCGCTGCTCCTGCCGCGCCGGCGACCGGGTGAGCGCACCCCGCTCTGGCAGCAGCGGCAGCGCAGCCACGACCTGCTCCAGGTCGCCAGCCAGCATCCATCCTTCCCGATCCTGGTCGAGACCTATCGGGAGGTCCTGCAGGATGTCTTCGACCTCGACGCGCTCACCGAGATCATGCGCGGGCTGCGGGAGCGCACGATTCGCGCCGTGGTCGCGGACACCGACCGCGCCTCGCCGTTCGCGTCGTCGCTCGTCTTCGACTACGTCGCGCAGTACATGTACGAAGGCGACGCCCCGCTCGCCGAGCGTCGCGCGCAGGCGTTGACGCTGGACCGCGACCTGCTCGCGGAGCTGCTGGGCAGCGAGGAGCTGCGCGAGCTGCTGGATCCGCAGGCGATCGCGGCGCTGGAGCTCGACCTCCAGGGGCTGCTGCGCGACCGCTGGCCGCGGGATAGGGACGAGGCGCACGACCTGCTGCGACGGCTCGGCGACCTGACCGCGGAGGAGGCGCAGGCGCGCGGCATCCGGCCGGCGTGGCTCACCTCGCTGGAGCACGAGCGGCGAGCGATCCGGATCCGGGCCGGCGGCGAGCCACGCTGGATCGCGGCCGAGGACGCGGGGCGCTATCGCGACGCGCTCGGGGCAGCCATCCCGGCCGGGCTGCCGGAATCGTTCCTGGGGCGGGTCGCGGACCCGCTGGCGTCGCTGCTCTCGCGGTGGGCACGCACGCACGTGCCCTTCCGGAGCGCCGACGCCGCCGCGCGGTTCAAGATCTCGGAGCGCGAGGCCGAGAGCGCGCTGCAGCGGCTGGGCGCGACCGGGAGCCTGGTGGCGGGAGAATTCCGCCCGGGTCTGCGCGGGCGTGAGTACTGCCATGCGGAGGTCCTGCGCGTGCTGCGCCGGAAGTCGCTGGCGGCGCTCCGCAAAGAGATCGAGCCGGTTCCCGTCGAGGTGCTGGCCCGGTTCCTTCCGGAATGGCAGGGCGTGGGCTCTCCCGCGAGGGGGCCGGCCCGGCTGCACGACGTGGTCGCGCAGCTGCAGGGATACCCGATCCCGGCCTCGACCCTGGAGCGCGACGTCCTGCCGGCGCGCGTGCGCGACTACCAGCCGCACCAGCTCGACGAGCTGGTGTCGATGGGCGAGGTGCTCTGGGTCGGTCGCGGCGCGCTCGGATCGGGCGATGGGCGGATCGCGCTCTACCTGCGACGGGACGTCGACCGGCTCGTCCGCGCCCCGTTGGATGGGGTCGCCTCGCCGCTGCACGACGCCCTGCGCGCCCATCTGCGCCAGCGCGGCGCATCCTTCTTCTACGACCTGCTGCGCGCGGCGGGCCCGGTCGACGAGCAGGTGGTGCTGGACGCGCTCTGGGACATGGTCTGGTCGGGCGAGGTGATCAACGACACGCTCGCGCCGCTGCGGGCACTGGGACCGCGAACCCGGACGAGGGGGCGACGCCCGCTGATGCGACTCGGACCTCCCGGGTCGTCCGGTCGCTGGTCACTCGTGGAGGACCTGCTGCGCTCGCCCGTTTCCCCGACCGAGCGGCAGCACGCGCTGACCGCCGCGCTCTTGCAGCGGCACGGGATCGTGACCCGCGAGGGCGTGCTGGGGGAGAACGTCGAAGGCGGCTTCGCCGGCGTCTACCCGGTGCTGCGCGCGATGGAGGAGGCGGGCAAGATCCGGCGCGGCTACTTCGTGGACTCGCTGGGCGCCTCCCAGTTTGCCCTGCCGGGCGCTGTCGACCGGCTGCGCGCGACCCGCGACGACCCGGCGCGCATCGTGGCGCTCAGCGCCACCGATCCGGCGAACCCGTACGGCAGCGTGATCCCGTGGCCGGCCATGGACAGCCGGATGGCGCGGGCGGCCGGCGCCTACGTGGTGCTGGACGCGGGGGAGCTGCGTCTCTACCTGGAACGCGGCGGACGCTCGCTGCTGACCCGCGGCCCGATCGACGTGGGCCACCTGCAGGCGCTCGCGTCGGCCGCGGCGCGGGCGGACAAGCTGGAGATTCAGGTGGTCGACGGGCAGCCGGTGCGCGGCTCGGCGATCGAGCCGCTCCTGCGCGAGGCGGGATGGGGCACGACCCCCCGGGGCCTCGTGCTCTGGCCGGAGCGCGTCATCGGAACGCCCGCTCGAGGATGACGGACGGGAGCGCCTCCATCGCGCAGGCGAAGGGTTTGAACTTCTCGGCGAGCGGGTCGAGGCGAAAGCTGCCCTGATAACCGCCGTCACCGCGGTCGCTCGAGGCCGTCGTGATCGACGGGATCGCCGCGGACGGAATCACGAAGGCCTGCTTGGCCCGCACGCCTTCGCTCAGCCACGGGATCACGACGACCAGCAGCCGCGGATCGGTGAAGAAGGTCGCGTGCCGGATCCGAAACTCCACGATGCCACGATGGTTGGGGCTGCAGGCGTGGATGGCGAGCCCGGCCACGGAGTAGGTGCGCAGGTCGTGGAGCAGCAGATCGACGCAGTCGAGGCGCAGGCGGTCCTGGACGACGGCGACCTGGTCCCGCACGGCGCGCATCAGGTCGGCCGCCAGCCCGAGCTCGGCCGACCTGCCGAAGGCCCGCGCGCCGGCGCGTCCGGCGAAGCGCAGGTCCGCGTCGAGCGGCGCCTCGGGCGCCGGTGGGATCGGGGCGGTCCAGCCGGGGATGCGGTCCAGCCACTCCGTCTGCAGGTGCCCGCTGTCAACCAGGAATGCGTTGGCGGGCGAGGGAAAGCGCCCGTCCAGGAAGCCGCTGAACTGGTAGCTGCCGTCGGCATTGTGGATCGCCACTGACAGGAAGTCGGGCGCGGGCATCGCCCACATGCGCGGGGCGAGCTGCCAGTCGGGCGGCGGCAGATAGGGAAGCAGGACGGCGCTGTTCGGGTCCGGATGGAGCGAGGCCACGCTCACCTGGTACTCGCCGGATGGAGCGAGGAACGTGCGCGCTTTGACCTGGGCCGGACAGGTGCGCAGCGTCCGCACCCGTCGCGGGTACAGGTCGAAGCCGACGTCGAGGAGCGGAGTCCCGACCGCGGTCAGGCCGTGCGAGGCGAGCAGAATCGCGGAGGAGAGGCGCTCTTCGGCGAGCGAGCCGACCTGGGCGTCCGACAGCCCGGGGAACCCGGTCTGATCGTAATCTGGATCGCGGAGCGCCATGGCGGTACAAGTCGCGGCCGCGCCGAAATTTGCTCCGCTAGGCTGAGACGGTGCCGGAAGGAGACACGATCTGGCGCACGGCGGCGGCGCTGCGCGCCCGGATCGCCGGGAAGCCGGTGCAGTCGGTCTGGCCGCCACGGCTGGCGCGGTTGCGTGGGCGGCAGGTGATCGCGGTGGAGGCGAAGGGGAAGCATCTGTTCATCCGCTTCGAGGGCGACCTCAGCCTGCATTCGCACATGCGCATGACCGGCTCGTGGCACGTGTACCAGCCGGGCGCGCGCTGGCACCAGCCACGGCCGCTGGCGAAGGCGGTCCTCACCTTCCCGGAGGTGGTCGCCGTTTGCTTCTTGGCGCCGGTGGTCGAGCTGGTACGGGACGGGGCCGATCCCGCGGCACACCTGGGACCGGACATCCTCGCGCCGACCTTCGACCTCGCCCGCGTCATCGAGCGGGCCCGCGGCGCCGGCTCGGCGACGATCGGCGAGCTGCTGCTCGACCAGCGGGTCTGCGCGGGGATCGGCAACCTCTACAAGTGCGAGGCGCTCTGGATGCGACGGGTCGATCCCTGGACCCACCCGCAGGCGCTCGACGAGCGCGCCCTCAGCGGGCTCTACCGGGAGGCGCGCGACCTGATGCGCCGCAGCGTCGCCGGCGCGGGCTTCCGGCGTCGCAACGCGGTGCACGCACGCGGCGGCCGCCCCTGCCCGCGCTGTGGCACCTCGGTGCAGGTGCGACCGCAAGGCATTCCGCAACGCTTGACCTACTGGTGTCCGCGCTGCCAGCCCGGTCCCGGATCCACGGACGGCGACGCGGTTTGACAACCTCGTGACGTCCGAAATGTTCGCGGGGTCCTCCCGTCGCTTGTGTGAACGGCCTGAGGCCAGCCATGGACATCACTCCCACAGGCGCGATTCCCGAGCCGCTCGGCTACAGCGGCGGAATGCCGCCGGCCAGTCCGGCACCGGCGCCTCATCCGGCCGGATTCCGTTTCCGCCCCTGGATGGCGGGCGCGGGCGGCGCCGTGGTCGCGCTGGGCGCGATCGGGGCACTCTCGGCTTCGCTCCTGCTCAAGTCCGGACCCGGGATCGACAAGATGGTGCCGGACAACACCGGGCTGTATGCCACGGTCTACCTCGATCCGTCCCTCCCGCAGAAGGTCAACCTGCTGCGCATGGCGCACCACTTCCCGGACCTGCACACGGACGCCCAGCTGACCCAGAAGCTGAACGACAGCCTGGACCAGGCGCTCAAGGAGACCGGCCTGACCTATTCCAAGGACATCGCGCCCTGGCTGGGCGCACGGATCAGCTCGGTGACCGACTTCGGGATCAAGCCGACCACCGCGGTGCTGTTCGCCTCGAAAGACGACGCGGCCGCAGGGGCCGCCCTGGCCAAGGTGCGCAGCTCGGTCCCGGGGAAGAAGCTGACCTGGAGCACCGAGACCTACCAGGGCGTGACCCTCTCGGTCGGCACCAACGCGGGAGCCACGACCGTGTACGCGCTGGTCGATCACACCGCAGTCCTGGCCGACTCGGATGGGATCGTCCGTGACATCATCGACACGGACACGGGAAAGCGCGCGACACTGCAAAGCACGGCGGACTATATCGCGACGGTCGCCCTGCTGCCGTCCGATCGACTCGTGCTCGCCTACGTGAACGGCCCCGCGCTGGTCGGCATGCTGAAGACCGAGATCTCCAAGCAGGGGCTGGCAACGACCACGCCGATCCCCGACAGCGCCTGGAAGGAACTCGGCGCCTTCCGCGGCATGGGCCTGACGCTCGCCGCGGGAACCGATGGGTTGACCGGGGACGTCGAGGTCAAGGTCGACAGCACGAAGCTGGACGCGGCCGGCCGCGCGGCGCTGACCTCGACGCGCCACAACGCCCTGCTCGGCTGGATCCCGCAGCGGGCCTTCGCCGTGATGGCGACCTCCGGCCTCAAGTCGAGCCTGCAGTCGGGACTCGACCAGGCGGGCACGCTCGACGCGAGCACCCGGGATTCCCTGACCCAGCTCGGCCTGCTCGGACCCAGCGGCGTGGTCGCGCACCTGACCGGTGACCTCGCGGTCGAAGTCGAATCGCCGGCGCCGCAGCAGATCGGGGGCGCGATCCTGATCGGCACCACCGACCCGGCCGGCATGCAGATCTTCCTGACCAAGCTCGGCACCATCGCGGAGTTCGCCGCCAGCAGCAGCGTGCCCGGCAGCGGGCTGGCCGCCACGCCGGCCCAGAAGTCCGTCTACAAGGGCGTCACGATCGTGACCTTCCCCGTCTCCGGCCTGAACGCGCCGGGCATCGCGCCCTCCTTTGCGGTGACGAACGGGATCGGGATCGTGGCCAGCTCACCGGCCGAGATTCACGACCTGATCGACGCGCACAGCAGCGGGACGTCGATCGCGCAGGCGACCAACTTCGCCGCGACCCGGGCCGCGACGTTCGCCAACCCGCAGAGCTTCCTCTACGTCGACGTCACGGCGACCGCGAGCGCGATCCTGAGCTACGTTCCGGCCGCGCAGCGGGGGAGCTACGACAGCCAGGTCGCGCCCAACCTGGCGCCCGTCAAGGCCATCATGGTCGCCAGCAACGGACAACCGGACCGCATTTCGGAACGCGTCTTCGTCCTGATCCCCAACTAGCCGGCGCAATCAGGTCGGCGCACCCTCCGGCCTGCTCGACGGACCCGCTGCACGACCTTCAGCCCGAATCCGGGTCCCGTTCAGCCGCCTGTCCCATGTCACTGGGCAGATCCTTGCTTTGTAAAGCAGCGGGCCGCGTCTGCGCCGACCGGAGGGGTGCGCCGTCGTAGAGTGATGGCTGAGAAGAAGAGGCGGGCCGCGCTTTCGCGCGAAACGCGCCGGGGCCGGAGGCGGCGGGGCGCAGGGTAAGTGAGTAGGCGTTCTCATAACGCCTACTCCATGATGTCCGCCGAAGGCATACCGCCCGGCGCTGCGAACGCCCCGCGGAGCTGCCGTAGGCGTATCGGCGCGCGTATGTCAGGTCGCGCGGCGGACGCCGGGCTCGGAGGGGTCGCCCATCTGCAGCGCGCTCGGCCGCGCCAGCAGCAGGTAGCCGTAGATCGCGCCCGCGATCGCCGCCCCGGCCAGCGGACCGATCCAGTACACGAGATGGTCCTGCCAGGAGTTGGAGACGAGCGCGGGACCGAAGGCGCGCGCCGGGTTCATGGCGGCGCCGGTCAGCGGTCCACCCATCAGGATGTCCGCCCCGAGCACCAGCCCGATGCCGAAGCCGGCGACGGCTTTGAACGACCCCCGGGAATCGACCGCCACGCCGAAGACCGCGATCACGAGAAAGAAGGTCAGGATTGCCTCGACCAGGACGCCGCGCGCGAACCCGATGTCGAAGCCGAGACCGGGCGTCCCCAGGTGGACCGGCTGCCATTGCGCCGACGGGAAGATGGCGAGCAGCAGCCAGCTCGCGACCACCGCTCCGACCAGCTGCGCGATCCAGTAGAGGAGGGCCATGGCGGTGGAGATCCGGCGCGCGATCCAAACCGCGAACGTGACCGCCGGATTGAAATGCCCGCCCGAGATGTGCCCGAGCGCCGAGATCATGATCGACAGGATGAGCGCGTGAGCCGCCGCGATCCCGGCCAGCCCGAGCGCGCCCTTCGTCCACTGGTTGGTCACGATCGCGCCCGCCCCGATCAGCACGAGCGCGAACGTTCCCAGGAACTCGGCGACCAGCGATTGCCCACTCTTCGTCATCGCTCACCCTCCGGCACGTCGACGTATTCGCGTTTTCCCGTCCTCGGATCGTAGCGGACCTCCACGAGGCGATGTGTCACCGGGTCGATGAAGCGCTCCCCGGTCTTCTGCGGGCGCGCCGTGGGATCGAGCCGCGGGCGGTAGCGGCTGCGTTCGAAGCCGAGCGCCGCGAGGATGACGACGCCGTTCAACAACAGATAGACGGCCAGTTGGACGACCGCGCCCGCGGTCAGCAGCACGGCGGCCACCAGCACCGCCAGCACGCCGTACGCGATCAGCGCACGCCGCAGCATGGCTCAGCGAGCCTGCGGCTCGATGACGGCGGCGGTGCCGTAGGCGACGATTTCGCTCATCGTCTGGCCGATCTCCGAGGAATCGAACTGCATCCGCAGGACGGCGTTCGCGCCCATCGCGGTCGCGTTGGCGACCATGCGGTCGGTGGCATGACGGCGCGCCTCCTCGAGCAGCTGCGTGTACTCCGTGATCTCGCCGCCTCCGAGCGAGCGCAACCCCGCCATGATGTTGCCACCCAGCCCCCGGCTGCGAACCACGACGCCGAACACCTGGCCTTTCATCTCGACCACGCGGTAGCCCGTGACGTCTTCGGTTGTGACTACGATCATTGAACCCCTCCTCCGGTGATGGACCTCCCCTCATCATCCGGTTTTCCGCGAGGCTTCGCTGGAAGGCTAGCGGCCGAAGCGGCGGGTGCGCCCCTGGTAGCTGCGCAGGGCGCGGAGGAAGTCGATCTCCCGGAACTCCGGCCAGAGCACGTCGCTGAAGTAGTACTCGGAGTAGACGCTCTGCCAGAGGAGGAACCCGGACAGGCGGATCTCGCCCGAGGTGCGGAGGATCAGGTCGGGGTCGGGCAGGTCGGCCCCGTACAGGTGCGGGTTCAGGTCGTCCGGCCGGAGCCGGGTGAGCGCCTCGCCCACCGGGAGCCCGCTGACGCCGGCGTCGCCGGCCCAGCGCTGGAGCGCGTCTACGATCTCCTCCCGGCCCCCGTAGGCGACCGCGAACTGGACCGTGAGGGTCGCCCGGTTCCCCTCGGTTTCGCGTTCCGCCGTCTCCAGCACCTCGCAGAGGGAGCGGGGGAGCGCCCGAAGCCGGCCGATCGCCCGCAACCGCCAGCCGCGCCGCTTGGCGGTTTCGGTCAGCAGCCGGATCTCGTCCTCCAGGACGCCGGTCAGCGCCCGGACGTGCTCGTCGTCCCGCTCCAGGTTGTCGAGCGACATCACCCAGAGCGTCACCGCCTGGATGCCGGCCCGCTCGCACCAGTCGAGCACGACATCGGCCCGCTTGGCGCCGGCCCGGTAGCCGTCGCGGATCGAGATGAGGTTGGTGCGCTCGACGAAGCGGCGATTCCCGTCCAGGATCAGGGCGAGATGCCGCGGCACCGGCCCGTGGTGAACCCGGCTCCACAGCCGCCAGGCGTACAGGCGGTAGAGCGGGCCGAGCCAGCGATCGAGCGGACGCATGGGTGCCTTAGGAGAACGCGTAGGAACCAGCGTACGTTACCCAGGCAAGCGGCCCGCGGCTCTTGAGGACGCGCATGCCCGCGTCAAGGAGGAGGGGATTCTCTACCAGGGGGCGCGGCTCAGGGCACGGCGGGCGGCGAAGTAGCCGCACAGCCCATGCACCCCGCCTCCGGGCGGCGTCGACGAGGAGCACAGGTAGGTGCGCCGGTCGGGCGTCGCGTACAGCCGGGGTGTCGGCCGGAAGAAGAGCTGGCGAAGGTCCGCGATCCCGCCGTTGATGTCGCCGCCCACGCAGTTCGGATCGTGCCGCTCGACCGCGGCCGGATCCATGACGTGCCGGGCGAGGATGCGATCGCGGAATCCGGGCGCGAAGCGCTCGATCTGGGCCTCGATCCGCTCGGTCATGTCGACCTGGCTCCCGTTCGGGACGTGGCAGTAGGCCCAGCCGGTGTGCTTCCCCGCCGGCGCCCGGCTGTCGTCGAAGAGACTCTGCTGGGCGAACAGGACGAACGGGTGCTGGGGGACCTCGCCCCGTGAGACCGCGGCTTCCGAGGCGACGATCTCCTCCATCGATCCGCCCACGTGGACCGTGCCGGCCTGAAGACACGCGGGCGCCGCCCAGGGCACCCGATCGTCGAGGGCCCAGTCCACCTTGAAGACGCCGGGGCCGTAGCGGTAGCGCTGCAGGGCACCCTGGAAGCTGGCCGGAAACCGGTCGCCGGCGATGGCGAGCAGCTGACGCGGCGTGACGTCGTAGAGCGCCGCCCGATGCGCCGGCAGCTGGGCGGCTGAGCTGACCGGGCTGCCGGTCCGGATCTCTCCGCCGTGCGCTTGAAGCTCGAGCGCCAGCGCGTCGGCGATCCGTTGCGAGCCTCCCCGCGCCAGCGGCCAGCCCACCGCGTGGGCGGTCATCCCGAGCAGCAGCGCGAAGGCGCCCGTCGGGGGCCGGTCGAGGGGCAGCATGGCGTGCGCGGCCATGCCGGTGAAGATCGCGCGCGTCCCCTCCTCGTGGAAGCGGCTGCGCGCCAGCGCAGTGGCCGAGCGGATCGCGTGAAGGCCGAACCGCGCCAAGAAGAGAGGATGGGCCGGGGGGCGGACCGGCCGCAGGATTTCGGCAACCAGGTCGGCGGACCGCCGCGCGAGCGGCGCCATCAGGGCGAAGTAGGCGCCCGCATCGCGACCGAAGGCATCCGCGGTCGCGCGAACCGATCGCTCGACGATCGCCACCCGGCCGCCGTCGAGGGGATGGGCGAGGGCGACGGGCGGCTCGATGAAGGTCAGGCCGCGGGCCTCGAGCGGCAGCCCCTGGAAGAACGGCGAGATGCGGGCCAGCGGATGAATGGCGGAGCAGACGTCGTGGGTGAAACCGGGCAGCGTGAGCGGCTCGGAGCGGGTGCCACCGCCGATGCGGTCCGCGCCCTCCAGCACGGTGACGACCTTTCCCGCGCGGGCGAGCGCGATCGCGGCCGCCAGCCCGTTCGGTCCGGCGCCCACCACGACCGCATCAGGCACCGGCGGCACCCGTCGCGGGCAGATCGATGGTCAGCCCTTCGGCGGCCGCCTCGACGCGCGGCGCAAAGCCCTCGTAGGCCCGCACGATCGCGTCGAGCTGGTCGTCGGTGCGATGCGGGGCGTGATGGAAGAGCAGCACGCGCGACACGTGGCAGGACGTGGCGAGCTGCACCGCGTAGTCAACCGTGGCGTGGCCGAAGAGCGCATACCGGGGGAAGTCCTCGGCCGTGTACTGCGCGTCGTGCAGGAGGAGGTCCACGCCGTCCGCCAGGGTGCGCGCCGCATCGTGATACTCGCCGAACCCCGCTGGTCCCGGACCAGCCGCCCTCGGGCTGTGGTCGGAGAGGTAGGCCATCGTCGCGGCGCCGTCCTGGATGCGATAGCCGAAGGTCCGCCCGCCCTTGTGCGGGATCTCCCGGGCCGTGATCCGGAAGCCCTCGATCATCCCCTCACCCTCGTCGATGCCGAGGAAACGCCAATCACCGCGCAGGCCGTTGGGATCGATGGCGAAGCTGGGCGGG
>DASQGL010000018.1:0-4953 GCA_035632635.1 Candidatus Limnocylindrales bacterium | reverse complement strand
CGCCGCGTGCAGGACGTGCCACATGACAGGAGGGGCAGGTTACGCGGCGTGGAAGACGGGAAGGTAAGAGGGTCAGGCGCGGACGGTTACGAATCGTTGGCTTTGCGGCCCACCCATGGTCGAGGCCGCCGCCATGTCGGGGAGGGTGGCAATCGCGGTCCGGATCGGTGGATGAGGAGCAGATGAGAGCCGGACGCTAAAGGCGGGGTTACAGTCCTGTTAGGGGCCGGACTGCGCCGTGACCCGCGTCGAGGAAGCGATCGACGATCCGCTCCGCGATGGCGAGCGAGCTGGTGGCCGCCGGCGAGGGGGCATTGCGGACGTGGAGGACCCCCTCTTCCTCGCTGAAGACGAAGTCGTCGATCATCCGCCCGTCGGCGGAGACCGCCTGGGCGCGCACCCCGGCGGGCGCCCGGGTCACGTGCCGGATGCGCAGGCCGGGCAGGTAGCGGGCCGCCTCGCGCACGTAGAGCGTTTGGCTCAGATCGCGCGCCATCTCCAGCAGGCCGGTCCGCCAGTAGCGCCAGGCGAGGCGGCGGAAGCCGGGCCACGCCAGGGCGTCGCGGAGATCGGCCGCGCGCACGGTCGAGACCCGGTAACCCTCGCGGGCGAAGGCCAGGACCGCGTTCGGTCCGAGCCAGACCGAGCCGTCGATCCGCCGGGTCGCGTGGATGCCGAGGAAGGGAAAGCGCGGATTCGGGACCGGATAGACCAGGCCGCGCACCCGGGCGGCCTGCTCGGGATCGAGCGCCCAGTAGTCGCCGCGAAACGGGATGATGCGCGGATCCCGGGCGGCGCCGGTCATCAGCGCGAGGCGATCGGCGTGGAGGCCCGCGCAGACGATCAGGCCCGCGGCGTCGACGGCGCCGTCGCCAGTCTCGATCCGCCACCGGCCGTCGAGGCGGCGGATCGCGCGGACCTCGCGGCCGAGCATGACGTCGCCGCCCATCCGCGCGACATCCTGGGCAAACGCGCGGGCGACCGCGCCGTAGTCGACGATGGCGGCGTGCGGGACGTGGAGGCCCGCGATCCCGGCGGCCGCGGGTTCGATCTGCGGGATGTCATCATCCCTCAGCACCCGCAGGTCCTTGACGCCGTTGGCCTGGCCGCGCCGGTGCAGCTCGGCGAGCCGTGCGAGCTGCGCCTCGCGGGTGGCCACGATGACCTTGCCGCATTCGACCACCGGGATGTCCTGCTGCGCGCAATAGGCCCGGAGCATCGCGGCGCCGCGCACGCACAGGGTCGCCTTGAGCGATCCGGGCGTGTAGTAGACGCCAGAATGAATGACGCCGCTGTTTCGCCCGGTCTGATGGGCGGCGATGCGCGCCTCCTTCTCCAGGACGCCGAGGCGGGCGCCGGGACGGCGCTGGAGATACTCCCGCGCGGTCGCCAGCCCCAGGATGCCGGCACCGACCACCACCAGGTCGAAGGAGCGGATCGCGTGCGACGTCGACAGCTCCGGCATGAGGAGCAGTGTCGCAAACGGGGAACTGAGGCTAGAGGGCGACCTCCTGCTCGTTCGCCGCGGAGGGGTGAGGGTGAGCGACGGGCGGCTTGTGGGTGCGACGGTGCTGCCGCGCGACGCCGGACAGGCTGATCGAGACGGCGAGCAAGATCCCACCCACCATCAGGACGCCTGCCGTCATCCCGCGCCCGACCCGATCGGCGAAGACGGCCACGGCCAGCAGCACGGCCACCGCCACCACCGCCAGCGATCCGTCGTCGATGAAGAGGCCGGCGACCTCCTTGACCACCGCGCGGACCGCCCTGAGCGCCCGGATCTCTGAGGCGACGAAGCGGGGCGGGTTCTTGAGGATCTGTACGAAGAGGATCGACGCCAGGCCGTAGACCACGATCAGGGGCAGGAGGACCAGGTCGCTGCGCCACCAGATGACCCCGATGCCCTCGCCGGCAAAGAAGGTGCCGAACGCGGTCAGCATGATGCCGACCACGTACTTCATCGTGTTCTCCGGAATCCGGGTGAGGGGGTGACGCAGGCCCACCCCGAGCACGGTGACGGCCACCAGGGACGCGAGCGCGCCGGCCGCCGCCGCCTGCAGGCTGTGCAGCCCGCCAAGCGCGACCACGATGAAGACGACCTCCAGGCCCTCGAGGAAGACGCCGTTGAAGGCGGTCGTGGCGCCCACCCAGTCCAGCGCGCCGGCGACCGCACCGCCGCGCTGCCGCACCAGGTGGATGCGCGTCTCTTCGAAGGCGGCGGCCTCGTCGTGGAGGGACTTGATGCCGCTCGAGCGCAGGATCGCCTTGTGCAGCCACTTCAAGCCGAACAGCAAGAGGAAGACCCCGACGATGGCGCGGGCCGCGGCGATCGAGACATACGAGGTCACCGTGAACCCGAAGAGGGTGACGAGCGCAATGAGCGCGACCAGCGCGGCCGCGAGCCCGAGGAACGCGCTCCGCCAGCCCTTGAACATGCCCACCGCGAGCACGATGGTCAGCGCCTCGACCCACTCGACACCGGCCGCCAGGAAGGTCGCCAGGACAACCAGGACACTCATGACTCAAGCACTCCCGCGTGAAATGTGACGACTGTTACTTGTGACGAATGATACATCACGGGGCCTGGAGGCGCGAGAGGGAGGCGCGGCCGGCGCGGCGGGGCGCGGCGGCCGCCACCCGGCCGGCCTGCCGGTCTTCGCCTTCCTTGACCACCGCCCGCTCGAAGCGCTCCAGCTCGGCGGCGCACCGGCGGAGGGCGCCCTCGCCCTCGCCGGCGCGGGCGCACTGGAAGAAATCACGCCTGGCGACCTTGTCCCGCCAGCGGCGGAGCTTCTGCAGCTCCTCGTCCAGCTCCTCCACCTCCTGAAAGGCGTAGTCGCGCTGGAGCAGGTGCCGTTCGATCCGGGCCGCGAGCCGGGCGGCGTCCTCGAGGACCTCCCCGTACTCCTCGTCGCGGCGCGCATTCAAGGCTTCGACGTAAGCCCCGCGCTGGGGCGGGTCCAGGCTCAGCTCGAAGAGGTCGCCCCAGCTGCCGAACGCCCGCAGCTCGTTGAGCAGCGTCTGCAGCGCCTCGCGCACCACGGGGCGATCGGGCGCGATGCAGACGCCGTCGCGCAGGTAGAGCGCTCCGAGCGCCTTCACCCGGCGCCAGATGAAGACCCGGTGCCGGGACGGCTCGGACGGGATCTGGTAGACGAGCTGCAGCCATTGCCGCGGGCCGCGCGGCGTCCCCTTTGCGCGGGTGACGCGAGGCCGCCGTGCCAGCGGCCGCTTCGTTGTCAAGGGATGTATCGCATGTTACATTGGGCCATGCCCGCCACCACGCTGGTCGCCTGCCTCTACGGCATCATCTCAGGCTTCAACGACGGCGGCAACCTCCTGGCCGCGATGACCGCCGGTCGCGTGATCAGCCGCCGGCAGGCGCTGCTGCTCCTGCTCGCGGTCGCCCTGGGCCCGATCCTGCTGGGGACGGCGGTGGCGCAGACCGTCGCCTACCGCATCATCGACCTGCCCGGCCAGGGCGTGCGCGGGCTGGTCCTGATCCCGCTCGTGTCGATCCTGGTCGTGCTCGCGTCGTGGCGCGCCCGGGTCCCGACCAGCATGACGCTCTCCCTGGTCGGCGCCATGGTGGGCTGGGCGCTGGCAGGCGGATCGGTCGCGGCGGTGCACTGGGTGGCCGTGGTCGCGGTGCTGGTCGGGACGGCGGCCTCGGTGCTGGCCGGCGGCCTGCTCGCCTTCTGGGCCTTCGCCTTCATCCAGCGCCTCCTGGGCGGCCTGCCGCATGCCCGCGTCCTGGCCTTCACCCGGGTGCAGGCGTTGACCTCGCTGCTGCTGGTCTTCGCCTACGGCGGCAACGACCTGGAGAAGGTGGTCGGCTTGATCGGGATCTCGCTCGTCCTGCCCGGCCATGCGGCGGCGTTCGCGGGACTGCAGGCGGTCGGGCTGGCCGTGCTCACCTTCCTGCTCGGGACCGTGATCGGGGGATGGGGGATCGCGGAGCGGATCGGGTTCGGCATCAGCCGGATGTCGCCGCTCCAGGCGCTGACCGAGCAGTTCGCGGCGGGCAGCGTGGTGGCGGCCCTGGCCGTGGCGGGCGTGCCGGTCAGCATGACCCAGACCACGGGCGGGGCGCTGATCGGGGTCGGGGCCGCGTTCCGAGCCTCGGCCGTGCGCTGGGCGGTGGTGCGCAGCATGCTGGCCAGCTGGCTGATCGCCTTTCCCAGCGCGCTCGTGCTAGCATTCACCACCCATCGCGTGTGGAACATGGTGGGCTGACCCCATGCCAAAGCTGTTTGCGCTCCGCGCCCTCTTCAAGTCGAACGACCGGCGGTTCGTGCAGCTGCTCTGCCAGCAGGCGGACCTCGCGGTCAGCGCCCTCGAGGTGCTGGAGCGGTACGCGACCGAGCCCGGGCCGCATGCGCCGACGCTGGCGGCCGTGAAGGAGATCGAGCGCGCCGGCGACGAGGTGCGTCGCGTCCTGATCGACGAACTGCTGCACACGTACGCGACCCCGTTCGACCGCGAGGACCTGTTCGGCCTGTCCCGGAGCATCGACGACATCCTGGACGCGGCCAACGAGACCATCATCGAGCTGGCCATGTATCGCCTGAGCCCTCCGGAGAACTTCAAGGAGATGACCAACGTCCTCCACGACGGGGCCCGGCACGTCCGCGCATCGGTCGGGGAGCTGCTCGACCACCCCCGCGTCGCGGCCGAGCACGCCGTCCGGGCCAAGCGCTCCGAGAACCGGATCGATTCGCTGTACCACCAGGCGCTCAGCAACCTGCTCGACAGCTCGATGAGCACCGGGACCATCCTGAAGATCCGGGAGATCTACCGGCACCTGAAGAACTCGGCCGACTGCATCGACCGGAGCGCCGACGAGATCTCGGCCATCGTGATCAAGCGGACGTGACCCTCGCGGCCGCCGGGCCGGGGGGGAAACCCGCGCGGGCGGTGCGCTGGGGGGTCGCGCTTGGCGGCGCGCTGGTC
>DASQGL010000017.1:0-24387 GCA_035632635.1 Candidatus Limnocylindrales bacterium | reverse complement strand
CCAACCCCCAGCGCGAGCGCCAGCACGATCAGCATGCAGGCGAGCGACACGATGCCATCCTTGAAGGTCTGGTAGGGGTAGAAGTCTTCGGTCTGGAGGGGCGCCGCCCACTCCGACTCGCTCGGCGTCGAGGGATAGGGCGGCTCGATCGGCCGCTCAGTCGGGGCGCGCGGCACCACCCGTCCTTCGTAGCTCCGGTAGGCGCCCCGGTAGTTCACGTAGGAGCCGAACTCGCCGTGCTTGCGCAGCAGCGCCAGGTGCGCCCCGATCAGGGGGAATAGGAGCACCGGGACCAGCCAGATGTGGATGCCGAAGGTGCGCACGAGCGTGATCGGCCCCACGAACGTGCCTCCCCGCCACAGGTCGCGCACGAACGGACCGACCAGCGGAATGTAGCTCGGGATGTTCGTGGTGACGACCGCGGTCCAGTATGCGGCTTGATCCCAGGGCAGCATCGCGCCCGTGATCGCCATGGCCAGGACGAGCAGGAAGAGCGACACCCCGCTCAGCCAGTTGAGCTCCCGGGGTCTCTTGTAGGACCCGGACGTGAACGTGCGCACCATGTGCAGCCCGATGACCAGCAGCAGGAGATAGGCATCCCACAGGTGGATACCCCGGACGACGTCGGCGAAGGCGTCGTGCTGCTTGATGTAGTTGAGGCTTTCCCAGGCCTCGCGCACCGAGGGGACGAACAGCATCGTGAGGAAGATGCCGGTGACCAGCTGGACCAGGATCAAGACCAGGGTCGCGCTGCCCAGCGTGTAGAACCATGCGCCGCGCACCGGGACCGCTTCGTACAGCCCCTTGCGCAGCAGATAGCGAATCGCCATGCGCTCGTCGAGCCACTCGTAGGCAGTGCGGGCGAAAGCACGCGCCCGGTGAAGTCCGACGATCCGTCCGAGCAGCCGGGTCATATCGGCTCCGTCAGCGCGTTGGTGACGTAGAGGACGCCGTTGCCGTCGATGCGGTGGACCCATTGGGGCAGCGGCCTGGGCGGAGGACCGCCGACGTTGACGCCGTTGAGGTCGTAGAGGCCGCCATGGCACGGGCAGAGGAAGAGCTTGAGCGCTGGATCCCAGCGGACGGGGCACTGCATGTGCGAGCAGATGTTGGAGAACACCCGCACCTGGTCAAGCCCGCTTCCCGAACGGACCACATAGAGGATGTAATTCGCCTCAGGTGCGGGCCACGAGCTCTGCGGGCTGAACGGGAACTTGAAGGGCGTGGGCTGATCCGGCGGGATGTTGCCGATGAAGCCGACTTTCTGCTCGATGATCGACCGGGGCCGAAAGATCGGGTTCAGCAGGAAGCCCACAATCGGGACCCCCAGCATGACGGCCACCCCGGCCCCGACCACCTGCGTGCCGGCGATCGCGAAGCGGCGCCGCGAGAGCTCCCGCCTATGAGCTTCCACGGCTCACGACTCCGATCAAGATGCCGGCGGTCGTCCCGATCACGAAGACGAACACGAGCGCGGTGGCGCCGGCAACCAGCCAGGCGGTCAGGGGATCGTCGCCTTCACGAAACAGGCGTCGCAGCTCGCGGACCGCGATCGCCACGAAGATGAGCGCCAGGATGACCAGCGAGCTGCTGATGATGGCGAGGTAGTAGAAGGTCTGGATCACGCCCATCAGGAGGTCCTCACGGGTAGAAGCCCTTGCTGGGGGCCTGGAACAGGCCGGAGCTGTTCGATTCCTTGAGCTGGCCGTAAACGGTGTAGTCGCCGCGCGCCGTTTCCCGGATCACGCCCATGAGCAGGAAGAGCAGCAAGGCCGCGGCACCGGTCAGGGTCAGGGCCAGGTGGCCGCCGCGGCGGATGCCGGTCTCCAGCGACGGCCTGGGACGGCGCCAGAGCGCCCAGTGGGCCAGGCTCAGGAGGATCGCCGTGCCGAGGAAGATGTAGCGCAGCCAGAAGACCGATCGGGGATAGAGCGCGGCCGGCGCCATCTCGAGCAGCGCGAGGAGGGCGACCAAGATGGTGATCGAGAGCCGCACCGGGCGGTTGCCCGGGCGCGACTGCAGGAAGTACCAGTTGCTCCCGAACAGGAGCGTGCCGAGCAGGACGCCCTGCACGATCCAGAGCCAGCTGAAGGGCCCCTGCAGCGAGTAGGCGAAGGCGCCCGGGGAGGCGCGCTTGATGCTCTCGACGAAGAGGAAGCCGAGCCCGACCTGGATCAGCAAGGTCAGGAACCCGAGGACCAGGCTGACGCGGCTGCCCCACGCGAAGTAAGCGCGGTCCTGCGGAAGGGGCCGTCGCACCGCGTAGAAGGCCATCACGGCGGCGATGAAGAACGACGCCCAGGAGAGGTTGCCGACGAAGCGGTGGGCCAGCTCGGGGGCGTACGAGGGATTGAAGAACGTGCCCGGGCCCAGGCCCACCGATGGGGTCAGCAGGAAGCTGTCCAGGCCGACGATGAGCACGAGAAAGAGCTGCTCGCTCAGCCCGCCGATCACGCCGATCGTGATATGCCGGACCGGGTGGCGCTCCATGCGCCGCCAGCGGAAGACGTAGATCAGCAGCAGGGGGATGGTCAGGAACCAGCTGAGGAAGGCGAGCAGCAGCGGCCAGAAGAAGATGGTGACCAGGGAGACGAACAGCTTCGGGTAGAGCCCGATCAGCGTGAGGACGGCGAAGGCGCCGAGCGTCGCGCCGAAGCTGAAGACCTTCAAGTTGGTGGCGGCGATGCCGCGGGCGAAGCGTGTCAGGCGCGGGTCACGACGGAGGACGCCCAGCCACTCGAACGCGGGCGAGATGAGCACGGCGCCCATCGAGAAGGACCCGAAGATGATATGGGCCAGGAAGAACGCGCCCACCAGGAAACGGTTCCCCACCACCGGGAACTGGATATCCGGGCGGTTCAGGGCCAGGACGCTCTGGATCCCGTTGAGGGGAGCCACGGCGCTCAGTCGGTTTCCAGTACGTGCCGCGCCAGCAGCATGGCGCAAAGCCCCGCGACCAGGACGAAGACGGTGGCGCCGCCCAGGTCCATGAGGGCCGAGAGCCGGGGTGCGGCGAACAGGGCGCCGAGCAGCGCATCGTGGAGGTAGGTGAAGGGCAGGACGTTCGCGATGGCGCGCCATGCCGGGCTCGCCGGCGTGGTGAACACGCCGCTGAGGAACAGCGCAGGCAGCACGGGGAGCAGGACCACGAGCATGACCTCGCCCGGCGAGGTGGTCAGCGTGCTGGCCCAGGCGCCCAGTACGTTGGTCATGGCCAGCACCGCCGCGGTGCCGATCAGCAGGGCGGGCCAGTAGGGCCACCGGCTCGGATGCCGAATGGCGAGCAGGATCAGGATCGGCGACAGCTGCATCAGGTCGATCGCCGCACTGACCGCAAGCCGCTCGCACAGGAGCGCGGCCGGCCGGCGCGGGAGCAAGCGGTAGCGGACGTTCAGCCCGGTCAGGCGTTCCCGGGTGAGCACCGCGCCGGAGCCGACCGCCCCGATCATGGTGGCCAGCATGGTCAGGGCCATGGCGGCGTAGACGCTGGGCGCCCGGCTGAAGAGGAGCGGCAGGCCGACCACCAGCGGGAAGATCAGCTTGATCACCAGAGCGCGCCGCCGTTGCGCGAATTCGAGCAGCTCCCGCTGCCAGACGGTCGCCGCCAGCCCGTGCCCGGTCATTCGGCCGCCGCCTCGAGCCGCAGGCTGACGCCGGTGAGCTTGAGGAAGAGGTCGCCGAGGTTGGGCTGCCGGACGCGCATCGCGCTGACCAGGTCGGCGGTGCCGTTCAGTACCGCCAGCACCTGCGCCGGATTCGCGCCCCGCTTGAGCAGGACGTGGACGCTGTCCGCCTCGGCGCTGACCGCCTCGACCTCCGGCAGGCGGCGAATGCCGTCCAGCTCGATGGGCGACAGCATGCGCAGTTCCAGCTCCTTGACGCCGGCCAGCTCGGTCAGCAGGGAGGCGACCCGTCCCTCCTTGATGACCCGGCCTTCGTGCAGCAGGAGGACGCGGTGGCAGAGCCGCTCGGCCAGATGGACGTCGTTGGTCGCGATCACGATGCCCGTGCCGGTCAGGCTGAGCACCTGGAGGCGCTCGATCAGCGCGAGCTCGGCCCGGTAATCGAGGCCCAGCGTCGGTTCGTCCAGGAGCAGGATCTGGGGACGGTGCACGAACGCCTCGACGAGGCTGAGCTTGCGACGCATCCCGAGCGAGTACTCCCGCACCAGCTGATGGCGCGCCTCCCACAACCCCGCCCAGCGCAGGGAGTCCTCCAGGCGTTCCGCCGCGGTGCGCGGCGGCAGACCGAACTGGCGCGCGAAGAACCAGGCGTTCTGGTAGGCGGTCATGTCCTCGAAATGGGCCGCCTGGTCGAGGACGACGCCCAGCCGCCGGCGCACGCTCGGATCGCGGAAGTCGGTGCGGCCGAACCAGGACACCTCGCCGCTCGAGGGCGTGGCGGCGGTTCCCAGGATGCGCAGGAGCGTGCTCTTGCCCGAGCCGTTGGGGCCCATCACGGCGATCAGCTCGCCGGGCTCGACGTCGACCGAGACCTCGTGGATCCCCTTGCCGTTCTGATATGAGCGCGTCAGGCGTCGCGCACTCAGCAGCGTCGTCATGTCAGGCTTTGAATCCGTACCGTCCCTCGTGAAAGTCGCCGGTGGCGATCCATTTCGCGATCACGCGATCCATCACGGCGGGCGTCACCGTGGCCTCCCCCAGCTCCCGGGCGTTGCCCTCGATCGCCTCCATGACCTGCCCGCGGACGAAGGGGGGCATGTTGGCCAGGCGGGCTTCGGCGGCTGCTTCCCAGGCCAGCGAGGGTCCGCGCTCCACGAGGGCCGTCGAGACCTGGCCCCACATGTCGAACTTGACGTCCATGACCTCGGGCGTGATCAGCGGACCGAGCCCTTTCTTGTAGGCGGTCCATTCGACCCGCCACCGGCTGAGCTCGCGGCAGTAGGAGGGCAGCGCTTCGAGCCGGGCTTCCGCCTCCGGTGTCCACTGGAAGTAGTGCTCGAAGGTCTTCGGGCTGAGCGGGTGCCCGTAGCCGATCTTGATTCCGAGTCGCTCGAGGAACGCCGCGTTGATCGCCTCGCTGGTGCGGGCGGCACGGGACTCGGCCGCGTGCTGGGCAAGTTCGCGGGCGCGCGCCGGGTCGAACTTCTCCGCTGCCGTGATCTCCACCTCGTTCAGGCGTCGGACCCCGTCCTCGGTCCAGCCGGGCGAGCTGACCGTGCCGGGGCCGTCCGGGTCGGCCGTGCTGCCGTGTCCGTGCGCCTTCATGGCCGCCTCGACCTGCTCGGGGGTGTAGGCCTTGAGGCTCTGGTGCATCAGGTCCCGCGCGTCGGCCAGGCCGCCCTCGACGACGTCCAGCGTGACCTCCGTGGCGTGGATCTTCTGGGCGAACTCCTCGACCTTGGCCCTGGCCATCACGCGCATGAAGCCGCCGGGTACGTGCTCCATGCGGGCCGCGGCTTCGTCCGTCCAGCGGAGCTCGCCGTTGCCATCCGCGGACGCCGACCGCGATGCGGGCAGCCGGTCGCTGACCGCCTCGGCGACTGGAGCGTAGGCTTCGTCCAGGTTGGCCTGCGCGAAGTCGCGGGTGATCGACGGCAGGCGGCGAACCCGGGCGAGCTTCTCGATGCGGGCCTTCACCCGGCGACGCTCGTATCCCTTCGGCACCGGGCTCAGCACCGCCCGGGCCTCGGCCGTCCATTTCACCTTGAAGCCGTCGAAGGCCTCCTCTTCCACGACCTCGCCCTCCTGGCGGGCGGCCGCCGCCACCGCGGCCTTGTCCACCGCCTGGAACTGGGTGCCCTCGCACACCGCGCAGGCCTGGGGGCGATCGCCGTGCGAGCTGCGGCCGCAGCGCCGGCAGATCCAGGTCTGGCGATCGACGCGTGCGCCGCCCTCCTCGCGCTGCCCGCCGCTCCCGGCGGCGGGGGTGCGGCGCGGCTCGACGCCCATCGCGCGGGCGGCGTGCTCCGGCATCACCTCCGCGACGGCATCATCGATGATCGACGAGCTGATGATGGAATGACCCCGCTCCATCGCGTAGCGGCAGATCGCGGTTCGGGTGATGCCACGGAAGGCGGCCGGCACGCGTTCCATCCGGGCCTCCGCTTCCTCCGTCCAGACGACGCTCGCTTCGGCCTGCAGGTCGACGGGTGGGACGTAGGCGCGACTGGAGAGGAGGACGTTGCAGGGGGCCATCCGAAGCAGGTTGTCGGTGTTGCTGCCGATGTCCATCTGGTCGGCCGAGTGGACGCCGATCCGTCCGGTGACCAGGAGCCACGGCGGATCCTGCCGCACGTGCTGGAGGATCTTCTTGAAGGCCTTGCCGTCGAACAGGGTGGTCGTCAGCGGGACGCCCTCGTCCCTGGCGATCGAGGCGGCGACTCGCAGATGCGATTCGTAGATCTTGGCCAGCCCGGTGTCGATGATCTCCTCGTGCAGCTGCTCCTGCTCCTTGAAGCGAAAGACCTTGGACGCTTCAGCCGAGAGCACGTCGACGATGCCGTTGAACATCGCGTAGTGCAGGTACGGGTCGTAGACGGACACCGCCTCCACCCGCTTGCCCAGGGCCTTGCCCAGCGCCAGGGCCGTCCGCAGCCCGGCGAACGCTTGCGGGCTGCCGTCCACCCCGACGACGATCCGGTCCGAGGCGTCGTCGCGCAAGGAATGCGGGTCCCGGACCACGAGGCTGTCCACGCGGATCCGGCGTACGACCCGGTCGGTCACGCTGCCGATCTGGCTGTCCTTGACCGCGCCCATGCCGAGCGCGCCCATGACCACGAGGTCGTAGTCGGAGGCGGCGATGTCCTGGACCAGGCATTCCCAGTTCTTGCCGTCGAAGGTTCGGTAGTCGTAGCCGATCTGTTCGCGCTCGCAGATCCCCTTCATCACGTCGAGGTAGGAGTCGGAGATCAGCTGCAATCCACGGGTGATCAGCGAGTCGTGGATGCGGCGCTGGCGATCGAGCTCCTGCTCGTCCTGGTATTCGTCCGGCAGCGTGTACTCCATCTGCTTGAAGCGGACGTCGTGCATCCGCGCGGCGTAGACGTGGCAACCGACCAGCGCGGCGTCGAGCGTCTTGGCCAGGCGCACCGCGACTTCGATGGCGGCGTTCGAGTGCTCGGAGTTGTCTACCGGAACGTAGATCTTGGCGTACACGAAATCTCCTTTGCCGCGAATAGCAAGTGTGGAAGCCTGGCACCCCTGTTTTAGGGGTCTCAGTTCACTATATAGAGAGAGTGTGGGCGATCGCTAGAGGGTGAGTCCCCAACTCCCCTGGAAGCGCTCGCCGGGGTCCAGGCTGACCAGTCCCAGGTGGGGCAGGCGGAACGCGTTCGGGCCACAGGTCATCGGCTCCAGCCCGAGGCTGCGGCGGCGCTCCGGGGCCGGCAGGGAGTCCCCCGTGAAGACCATCAGGTAGGCGTAGGCGGCGTCGAGCCACAGGGTGAGCTGCCACGGCTCGCCACGGACCACGATCCGCGCCCGGCCGTCGGGGTCGCGGTCGAGGTCCGCGAACGCGGTGTCCAGCGGGAGGTCGCCGATCGGGCGCCCCGACCGGAAGTCGTAAGGCGTCCCGGCGACCTCGATCCGGCGCCCGGTCGCGTTCTGCCGGACGTCCGTCTCCAGCCGCGTGCCCGCCGGCAGCCGCAGCCAGGCCTGGTCGACCGCCTCGGTCCCCACCCGGACGTAGGGATGGTGGCCTGTCCCGAACGGGAGGGGCCGGTCGCCGAGGTTGCGCGCCGTCGTGGAGACCTGGAGGCCGCTCTCGTCGAGGCGGTAGGCGATCTCCAGGTCCAGGGTGAACGGGTAGCCCTCTCGAGGATGGAGCACCAGGCCCATCACGACCTCGTTCCCGCGGTGGCGGCGGGCCTCCCAGTTGAGCCAGCGGGTCAGCCCGTGGATGGCATTGTGACGCTCGGGCTCGCTGAGCGGCACGGTGAACGCTTCGCCACCGAACTCGTAATGGCCGTCCTGGAGACGGTTCGGCCAGGGGATCAAGGCCGCCCCGCGCGCCGCGCGACACATCTCGTCCTCGCGATACCCGTCCAGGACGGTCCAATCGCCCCGGACGTAGGTGCGCAGCCCGGCGCCGACTTCCGTGACGACTGCCGCCTGGTCCGCGTGGGATATGGGGTATTGCCGGCCTGAAGGTGGGATGGGCATGATGGCGGTGATGGCCACTCTCAAGCTTGGACTATTCCGGACCCCGCGTGACGAGCTCGCGGCGACCGTCGACGGCGAGGTCCCGGAATGGATCGAGCGCCTGTACCGAAGCTACGGGACGAGCTCACGGACCGCCCCCGCGAGCGCCTCGGTCGAGGCGCTCGGCGAAGCGCTCGGGCAGCGCTTGAAGAAGCTGGCGCTCCTGCTGCGCAAGATGGAGGCGCTGGGCTGGTCGATCGAGCCGCGCCGCTGGGAGCTGCTCGCCTTCACGGAGCTGAGCGAGGCGGAAGCGCAGGCCCAGCTCGAAGCCGCCGGGGTCTGGATCATCGCGCGGCAGCTGGCCCCGGCCTACCGGGACGGCAGCGTGCGCTGGTCGCACCGGCTGTTCTGAGCCCGCCGGTGGGGCTGGCCTGCGGATGCGGGTTGACTTGGTTCCGTTAGTTTAGTATGTTCTAAACAATGGCAACGACCGCCGCGTCCCGCACGGCGACCAGGGACGACCCCCGGGCCGTCTTCGTCGACGGGATGGGGCGAATCGCCGATTTCTGGGGCGTCGGACGGGTGATGGGCCGGCTCTGGGGCGTGCTCTATCTCAGTCCGGAGCCGCTCAGCATGGAAGAGCTCGGCGCCGCGGTCGGCGTCACGAAAGGCCACGTCAGCACGAACCTGCGTGCGCTCGAGCGGTTGCACCTGGTCGACCGGCACGCCGTGGTCGGCGAGCGCCGCGAGCGCTATTCGGCCGAGACCGACTTCTGGCGCTTCGTGCAGCGCGTCATGCGAGAGCGGGAGCAGAAGGAGCTCGAGCACGCGATCGGCAGCGTCGAGCGCAGCCTTCGGGCGCTGGACGCCGAGCGCGGGCGCCTGTCAGCCGACGAGTACCGCTTTCTCCGGGACCGGCTGCGCAACATCCACCGCTTTTACGTGGCCATCGGCCGGATGGTCGAAGCCGTGCTGGCCCTCAATGACCTCGGGAATGCCGCGGCGCTCGTCCCGGGCCGGCTGCTCGGCCGCCGCCGCCGCGGCAGGGGGGAGGACGCGTGATCGCGATCGCCGGGGCCACCGGCTTCGTCGGGCGTCACCTGGCCGCCCGCCTGCACGCCGGCGGGCAGCCGCTCCGGTGCCTCGTCCGGGATCCCGGTCGTGCCCCCTCGAGCTTGCCGGCCGGCGCCCCGATCGTGGCTGCCGACGTCCTCGAGATCGCCTTGCTCGACGCGGCACTCTCCGGGGTGCACACTCTCGTCCATTGCGCCGCCGTCACCGCGGATCGCAAGGAGCGCTACCCGGGCGAGTACGCGCGCGTCAATGGCCAGGGAACTCGCAACCTCGTCGAAGCCGCCCGGCGGCAGGGCGTGCGGCGCATCGTGCTGGTCAACGGGCTGGGGACCAGGCCGGGCCGGCCGCACAGCTACATGCGGACCCGCTGGGAGATGGCCGAGGCCGTCAGGACCAGCGGGCTTGGCTTCGTGGCGCTGCAGCCGTCTGTCCTCTTCGGCGATGGAGCGGCGTTCGTCACCGCGTTCGCGCGACTGGCGCGGCAGCTTCCCGTCATGCCCGTGTTGCGTGGACGCACGCGCCTGCAGCCGCTGTGGGTCGAGGACCTCGTGACCTGCCTGGCCATGGCCGTCGCGGACCCCCGATGGGACGGCCGGTCGATCGACCTCGGAGGTCCTGAGCAGATCGCCTTCGCCGAGGTCATTCGGCTGATCATGGCCGCGGCCGGCGTGCGACGGCCGACGGTGCCGCTGCCGATGCCCATCGCCCGCATCCAGGCCCGGCTGTTCACGATCCTTCCCGACCCGCCCCTCGTCCCCGCCACGCTCGAGCTGTTCGACTTCGACAACATCACGGAGCTGGACGCGGTGGCGCGGAATTTCGGTTTTCAGCCGCGCGGGTTCGGGGAGCACCTCCGGGAGCATGGCCTCGCCGGCTGATCGCGAGCTGTCGGAGTCCGCGGTCGACCGCGATCCGATCGCGCAGTTCCAGCGGTGGTTCGAGGAAGCGAAGACGGCGTCCGAGCCCTTGCCCGAGGCGATGACCCTGGCGACCGCGGGCAGGGACGGGGCGCCGTCGGCGCGCATGGTGCTCTGCAAAGGCGTCGACGACCGCGGCTTCACGTTCTTCACGAACTACGAGAGCGAGAAGGGGACGCAACTGGCGGAAAACCCGCGAGCCGCGCTCGTCTTCTACTGGCCGGCGCTCGGACGCCAGGTGCGCGTGACCGGCACGGTCAGCCGGCTCCCGGCCGATGCGTCGGATGCCTATTTCGCGACCCGGCCGCTGGAGAGCCGGTTGAGCGCGGCCGCCTCCCCCCAGAGCCGGATCCTGGAGAGCCGCGAGGCGCTCGAGGCGAGGGTCGACGCGCTACGCGCCCGGGGCACGGATCCCCCGCGGCCCGGCAGCTGGGGGGGATACCGCCTTGCGCCCACGGCGATCGAGTTCTGGCTGCACCGGGACAACCGGCTCCACGACCGGATCCGGTACCGGCGCCGGGCCGATGGCGCCTGGCGCATCGAGCGCCTCGCGCCATGACGAAAGAGCTCCCAGCGGGGAGCTCTTGCGTGCGCGACGAGGATCAACGCGTGGCTGGATTGCGGAAGAGCACGAGCGCCGCGTCGAAGTTGCCGTTCTTGTCCCAGCTGCCGGCGGCGGCGAGCCGCTGACCCGCGTGGATGTCGCTGAGCGAGGCGGCCTTCCGCTGGCCCTTGCCCAGGCGCTCGACGTACTTCGTCTGCGCTGTCACGCTGATCTTGACGTCCTTACCGTCGCGAGTCTCGATCGAGATGGTGTTTCCATCCACGCCCAGGACCTTGCCCGCGATGTGCGCGCGGCCGATCTGGACCCGGACGGCGTACAGCTTGCCCTGGCGCGCAGCAGTACGGACGGCGACCTGGCTGTTGACCTCGATCTCCGACCAGCTGGCGCGGTCCTTGCCCCGGTACACGGTGGTGGCGGCATCGCGCAGCACGGTCTTGCTGGCCCCGGCCCGGTCCTTGAGCGTGAGCTGCGTGTCGCTGATCGCGGTCACCCATCCGGCGATGACGTGGGGGCGCGGCGCGCGCTGTTTGCCCGCCGCGGCGGGGCTTGCGGCGGTGGCCGCGGGCGCGGCCATGACGCCTGTGGCAAGCGCCCCACAGAGCACGCCGGCGACGACGACGCCGGCGAGCGCCTTACCGACGAAGAACTTCCCGAACATTTTTACAACAACCTCCTGCGACGATTGATCTCGATGGGCCCAGTCTGGTGGCGCTGCCTGAGGGTGATCGCCACGATCGCTGAGAGTGCGCTGAGACGTGCGGCTTTACGTTGCCGTCGAGCTCCCGTGATGGCTCCGTGACGCCATCCTGCTCCCGGCTCGTTACGCAACCTGTAGGAATCCATGCGTATCGTCAGGAATCGTGGATGCGATGGCGGAGCTCCTGGAGCGAGTGCCGGTCGAGCTCGAGCCGGTCCACGATCCGCAAAGCCTGCGCGGTCGGGATTACGGGCCGATCACTCACCTGCTGAACGATGACTCGATCAGCGAGGTGATGGTGAATGGCCCGCACCAGGTCTACATCGAGCGCGAGGGGCAGCTGATCCAGTCGGACGTCACCTTCGCCGATGAGGAACAGCTGATCCGCGTCATCCGGGAAATCGCGGCATTCGTCGGGCGGCGGGTCGACGACGACTCGCCCATGGTGGACGCGCGGCTGCCCGATGGATCGCGGGTCAACGCGATCATCCCTCCGCTCGCCCTGGACGGATCGTCGCTGACGATTCGCAAATTCTCGAGAGACCCATACACGGTGGCCGACCTGGTCTCCTTTGGGACCCTCACGGGCGAGGCAGCCGCGTTCCTGGAAGCGTGCGTGAAGGCACGGTTCAACATCCTCGTGGCGGGCGGGACCGGATCAGGCAAGACGACCACCCTCAACGTGCTCTCCTCGTTCATCCCGGATACGGAGCGCGTGGTGACGATCGAGGACGCTGCGGAACTGCAGCTTCGCCAGCCGCACAAGGTCCGCCTGGAGTCTCGCCCGGCGCGGATCGATGGCACCGGCCGCATCACGATTCGCGAGCTGATGGTCAACTGCCTGCGCATGCGGCCCGATCGGATCGTGATCGGCGAGTGCCGCAGCGGCGAGGCCCTGGACATGCTCCAGGCCATGAACACCGGGCACGACGGCTCGCTGACCACGATCCACGCGAACTCTCCGCGCGACACCCTCGCCCGGCTCGAGACCCTGGTCCTCATGTCCGGTATCGACCTGCCCCAGCGAGCCATTCGCGAGCAGATCGCGTCCGCGATCCAGCTGATCGTCCAGCAGTCGCGCATGCGTGACGGATCGCGCCGAATCACGAACATCACCGAGGTGGTCGGTCGTGAAGGCGACACGATCACCCTGCAAGACGTGTTCCTGTTCGAGGAATCAGGAGTTGACGCCGCCGGGCGCATCGCCGGCAAGCTGAACCCGACCGGCATCCGGCCGAATGCGATGGCAAAGATCTATTCGAAGCGAGTCGCCATCGCGCCCGCGCTCGCCGCGCTGTACCCCGATCGCAAGGCCCCCGATTTCACGGTCGGGGTGCGCCGGTAGAAGCGATGGATCCGCAGGAACCCGTCCAGCGCGACGCGCTCAGAGAGGTCGAAGGAGACCTTCGGGCCGAGCTGCACCAGGTCCGGGCGCAGATGAAGGAGCTGACCCATCAGCACCAGCGGGCGGTCGCCATGCGGCGGATCTTCGAGCACGACCCGCTGACCCGGGAACGGTTCACGATGCTGCACGACAACATCGACCAGTACCCGGGGAAGATGGCCGAGCTGCGTGAGCAGGAGCGGCTTCTGACCCGCTGGCTGGATCGCTGCCGCGCCCTGCTGTCGGAGGACGCCGCCTAGGGCCGCTCGATCCAGGGCCCGTCGCGGCTAGACCTGGATGCCGCGCACGATGAAGTCGCGTGAACCGTCCCAGGTCCAGCAGGTCTGGAGCGTCAGTGACGGCGCCGCCAGCGCGCCCAGCGGCCACAGCTGCGTGTTGCTCACGATCGTCGTGAACGTGATGCGGTAGGTGTGCACGATGCCATTCGGGTCCCCGTAGAGGACGATATCGCCCGGGCGCATCGCGAGGATCGGGCTGAAGACGCCGGGATTGTGAGCCATGATGTACGTGTTGCCCGAGCCGGCGCAGCCTTCCCGCCACGTGCCCCACCGGGGCACCGGGGCCCGGCCCAGACAGTCGCTGTACCAGCCGACCGGCTGGCTCAATCCGAGCCGCGGGATCAGGAGCCAGTTCGCGCCCACCCGGGGCGCCGCCGCGACCGGGCGAACCGGGGCGGCCGGCTGCGGGGCTGCCGGCGCGGTCGCCGGCGCGGGGGCTGCGGCGACCTCCTCGCCGATCAGCAACGATCGCGCGGCGTGGTGGGTCGGGCTCGGGCGGTCGTCGGTCGACGGTCCTGAGGCGATCGCCGAGGCGAGGGTCGGCGTGATCGCCCGGGCGGCGTGAGTCGTCGTCAGAGGGAAACTCAGGAGCCAGATCGCGATCCCCCCGAGCAGCGGGGCACGGGCCCGGCGGGCGAAGGAACCCATCGCCCGCGCAACGCCGCCGCGCAGCCGCGCTTTGCGGCGTTTCGCCGATCGTCACGATGGCGTGACAGCCGGCCCTGAGCCGACTTTACGGTTCTTTACAACCCGTTGACTTGCTGCCCGGCCGGACCTAGCATGACGCCAGGAGTGCGCGGGCGAAGTCCGCGCATCGGGGAGGGACGACCATGATCCGACATCACCTGTCACGTGCTGCCGGTGCGCTCCTGGCCGCCGGCCTGGGCCTTGCGAGCGCTGCCGGACCCGGACTTGCCACGGCGCCGCCCGCTGCCGTCATCCTGCGGCCGGCCGTCAACCTTCACATGCTCGGGCCGGGACTCAGCTTTCCACCCGACACGAACTACTGCCTGACGGTCCTTCATCGACACTGCTACCAGCCTGCCCAGTTCCAGGCTGCCTATGACCTGAAACCGCTCTACGCCGACGGCCTGACCGGCCGCGGGCGCACGATCGTCATCGTCGACTCGTTCGGCTCCCCGACGATTCAGAACGACCTGAAAGTCTTCGACCGGACCTTCGGGCTCCCGGATCCGCCGTCCTTCCAGGTCATCCAGCCTGCGGGCCCGGTCCCGCCCTACGATCCGAATGCTCTCGGCGGCGACATGGCCAGCTGGGCCGTCGAGACCACGCTGGACGTCGAGTGGTCGCATGTGATCGCGCCCGGCGCCAGCATCCTCCTCGTCGCGACGCCCACCGACGAGGTCGAAGGGATCACCGGCTTTCCAGAAATCGTGAGGGCGGAAAACTACGTCATCGACCACCGGCTCGGTGACGTCATTTCGCAGAGCTTTGGAGCGACGGAGGAGACCTTCACGCGTCCCCAGCAGATTCTCGGGCTCCGCGATGCGTTCAGGAACGCGTCGCGCCATCAGGTGACGGTTCTTGCGGCGTCCGGAGACTTCGGAGCCACCAACGCACTCCCGGACGTGACCTGCTGCTATCCGTTCCAGGTCAACTCCTGGCCTTCGTCGGATCCCCTGGTGACGTCCGTCGGAGGCACCCAGCTGACCCTCGATCTCCAGGGAAACCGGCTCGCGCCTGACATCGGGTGGAGCGGTTCCGGCGGTGGTCCCTCGCATGTGTTTGCTCGCCCTGACTTTCAAGATCGGGTGTCGAACGTCGTCGGCTCGCGGCGTGGCACGCCCGACATCAGCATGAGTGGCGCCCCGGACGGGGACGTGGTCTTCTATTCCAGCTTCGGCGGACTCCCCCCCGGCTATCACCTGGTGGCCGGCACCAGCGAATCCAGCCCGCTGTTCGCCGGTATCGTTGCGATCGCCGACCAGGCAGCCGGAGAGCGGCTCGGGTACCTGAACGATCGGCTTTACCGGCTCGCGCGTCAGGACGAAAGCGGGATCGTCGACGTCACCGTGGGGAACAACTCGCACACCTTTCACGATGCCGGCGGCAATCTCGTCACCGTCCCCGGATATTCGGCGGGCCCCGGCTACGACCTCGTGACCGGACTCGGCACCGTTGACGCGAACCTGTTCGTGCGCGCGCTGGCCGGCCAGCACGGTGGCAACGGTGGTGGCGGCGGGGGCGGCGGCGGCGGCGGGGGCGGCGGCGGCAACAACTAGGGACCGATAGACGAGGGCGGCCGGACGGGATCCGGCCGCCTTCTCGTGGCTAGGCCGTCTGCGCGTGCGCCGGGCCCAGGTAGCGCTCGACGAGGCTGACCAGGTCGGCGATCTCGTAGGGCTTCGTCAGGCACTCCGAGCAGCCCGCCTCGATCGCCGTTTCCCGATCCCCGACCATGGCGTGCGCCGTGATCGCGATGACCGGGATCTTCGCCGTGGCAGGGTCCGCCTTGAGCGCCCGGGTGGCCTCCCATCCGTTCATTTCGGGCAGGGACAGATCCATGAGGATCAGCCCGGGCATGAGCCGGTGGCCCATCTCGACGGCCTCCCGGCCGCTGCGGGCGAGCTCGCAGACGTAGCCGCGTGAGCGGAGGACTTTGAGCGCCATCTTCTGCATCAGCGCGTCATCCTCGACGACCAATACCAGCGGGGTCACGCCGCCGCCTCCCGCCGTGCGGTGGCCTGGCCGAGCACCTGGCGGACGGCCGCGCTCAGGCCCGCCGGCTCGATCTCGCCCTTGGCGATGAAGCGCTGGACGTGCCCGTTGAGGGTGCGCATGTCCTCGGCAGTCAGCTCCTTGGCGCTGACGATCACGACCGGGAGCGCGGCAGTCGCCGGTGTCGCGCGCAAGCGCGCCACGGTCTCGAACCCGCTCATACCCGGCATCATCAGGTCGAGGAGCACCAGGTCGACTGGCACCCGGGCGATCGCCGCGATCGCCTCCTCGCCGCCTGCCACCTGCTCGACCTGCGCCCCTTCCTCGCTCAAGATCCTGCCGAGCATGGTCCGGGCCTCCGGCTCGTCATCGACGACGAGCACCCGCTTCCCGTGCAGGTCGGGGAGGAGCCGTTTGACCCGCTCGAGCAGCTGTTTTCGGTCGTACGGCTTACTCAGGAAATCGGAGGCGCCCAGCGCGAACACGGTCCGCTGATCTTCCACGATGCTCACGACGAGGACCGGAATGCCGGCCGTCTGGGGATCCTCCTTGAGGCGTTCGAGCACCCACCAGCCCGAGGCGTCCGGCATCATGATGTCGAGCGTCACCAGTGCCGGCTGGCTCTCGTGAGCCAGCTCGAGCGCATCCGCGGCGTTGGCGGCCTGGATCGTGCGCCACCCTTCCTGTTCCAGCTGGCGCGCGATCAGCTGACGGACGCTTGGGTCGTCGTCCACGACGAGGATGGCGCGGCCGGCGACCCCGGTAGCCGGCTGGATCGGCCGGCGCGGCCCGATCTTCGGTGCGGCGGGCGCCGCGGCCCACATCGGCACCGTGAAGGTGAAGGTGCTGCCCATGCCGGCTTCGCTGATGACGGTGATCGCGCCGCCGTGCATCTCGACCAGCCGGCGCACGATGCTCAACCCGAGCCCGGTGCCGCCGTGGCGCCGGGTGCTGCTGCCATCGCCCTGCACGAACTCGTCGAAGATGACCTTCTGAGACTCGGGCGAGATGCCGATCCCGGTGTCTCGTACGGCGATCCGCATCATCCGGCCCGAAGGCTGGGCCCAGATCTCGATATGGCCTCGCTCCGTGAACTTGACCGCGTTCGACAGCAGGTTGATGAAGATCTGCTTGAGCCGGACGGGATCGGCATCGCAGGGTGGCAGATCGACCGGCAGGCGGGCATCGATGCGCAGCCCCTTTTCCATGGCCAGCGGGCGGATGGCGTCGAGGACGGAGGCCACCAGCTCGGGAAGGTCGACCCGCTCGGTGGACAGCTCCATCTTCCCGGCCTCGATCTTGCTCAGGTCGAGGATCTGGTTGATCAGGTTGAGCAGGGATTGGCCGCTCTTGTTCACCTGGGCGATGTCCTGCTGCTGCTCCTCGGTGAGCGGGCCGTCGATGCCGTCGAGCAGGATCTGGGAGAAACCGATGATCGCCGAGAGCGGCGTGCGCAGCTCGTGGGAGACGTTGGCCAGGAACTCGGACTTCAGCCGGTTGGCCCGGGCCAGCTCCTGGTTCGCCGCCTGCAGCTCGCTCGTTCGCACAGAGACTTTCTCCTCCAGCGTCTGGTAGGCCCCGCTGAGCTGGGTGGCCATCTGGTTGAACGTCTGGGCGAGCACGAGCAGCTCTCGGGCGGCGAACCGATCCCGAATCGTGGCCTTGGTCGTGAAGTCCCCGGTGGCCATCCGCGCGGCGGCCCGATTGAGATCGTCGACCGGCCGCGACAACCACGCCGTCGCCAGGAAGGCCAGCACGAGGGCGAGGACGACCGCAACCAGCAGCCACTGGAGGGTGCCCGTCACGAGTGGGGTCAGTTCCGCTCGCAACTCGGCGATCGGTTGCGATACCCACACCCGCCAGCGCAGCTGCGGGACCGTGGCGAACCCGGCGACCGTCGGTACTCCGTCGATGTTCGTGTACCAGGCGACGCCATCGCCCTGCGCCACCGCCTGCTGAAAGACCCCCTCCGAGGAGAGGTCACGTGCCTGCAGCCGCCAGTCCGCCCGCGGAGCGGCGATCACGCGCCCCTGGCTGTCGACGACGATGACGTCGCCGTGGCCGACCTGGCTGTACGAAGACAGGACCTGTACCTCCTGCAGATCGACAGTCCCCGCCAGGTAGCCGACCACGCTGTGGTCCGTGTTGAGGAGCGGCACGGCGATCACGATCGATGAGACATCGGGCGAGCCGCGGCCCCGGAGGACGTCCGAGTAGGTGGCGGCGTTGAATCCGGGGGACAGGACCTGGCGGACGTAGTGGAACTGGCTGAAGTCGTGCGAGATCTCGGTCGACGGGTCGGCGGCGACGGCGCGGCCCTGCAGGTTGCCGACGTAGAGCTGCAGCACCGACGGCTGGGCGGAGTGGGCAGCCGCCAGCTCGCTGTTCAGGCGGGTCGGGTCGAAGCTGGGATCGTTCAGGTGCATGGTGGCCGGCTGGTCGGAGGACTGGATCTGCCGGGCGGTACTCTCCAGGGCGGCCGTCTGGTCGCGCATGAACCCGTCGATCGACTGGGCCAGGACCGCGGCCAGTCGCTGGTGCTTGTCCTGGATGCTGTTGTTCTGCTGGGTGAACAGCGAGGAAACCCTCTGGGCCCCATACAGGAGCAAGGGGCAGACCGCGACCAGCAGGAAGCCGACCGACATGTACCAGCGCAGGGTGTGTGCCCGGCGCAGGTTGACCGGGGGGATACCCACAAGGCAGGAAACGGCCACGTTTCGCGGAAGTTGCGAGCCGCGGCCTCGGGGCGGGCGCCGTTACCGGCCCGTTACGGGGAGCCGCGGCGCTGGTCCGGGGTCTGGAGACTAGGCTTGTCACCGTGGAGCGCACGACTCCCCGTCGGCGAGCCCAGCTGACCGTCGAGCGGTTGCGGGCGCTCTACCCGGCCGTGACCGAGCTCGCGCACGAGGGGGCCTTCCAGATGCTGATCGCCACCATCCTTTCGGCGCAGACGACCGACCGGGCGGTCAACACCGTGACTCCCGGCCTGTTTTTGCGCTACCCGGACGCGGCGGCACTGGCTCGCGCCGACCCCGAGGCGGTCGAAGCGCAGATCAAGCCGACCGGGTTCTTCCATGTCAAGGCGAGGACGATCATCGCGGCGAGCCGAGCCCTGACCGAGCGCTTCGGCGGCGTGGTGCCTGGGACGATCGAGGCCCTCGTCACCCTCCCCGGCGTGGGCCGCAAGACTGCGAACGTCGTGCTCGGCGTCGCCTTCGGCCTGCCCGGCTTCGCCGTCGATACGCACGTCACCCGTCTCACGAACCGGCTCGGTCTGACGCGATCCAGGGATCCCATCAAGATTGAAGCCGAGGTCACCAAGATGGTGCCGCCGTCGGAGTGGACGGGGCTCAGCCTCCGCCTCATACTCCACGGCCGGCGGATCTGCGTGGCGCGTGCGCCCCGGTGCCCCGAGTGCGTCCTGAACGACTTCTGCCCGAGCTCGAGCCTCAGGAAGCGCCGGCCACCCCGCAGATCCTGAGGAAGGCGTAGCCTGGCTCCTATGGGAACCGGGGGCGGGGCTGATCGCGCGATGCCGGCGCTGCTCGGAGTGGTGCTCATCGTCGGCGGGGCCGCCTGGTTGCTGGGCAACCTCGTCCAGGTCGACCTGGGCCGCTACGGCTGGCCGCTGTTCGTGATCGTGCCGGGCGTCATCCTGCTGGTGGCCGGTCTGTCGACCGCGTCAGATGCCGGCGTCGGGATGATGGTCGGCGGGTGCGTGATCACCGCGGTGGGACTCCTCCTGGCGTTTCAAAACGCGACCGATCTGTGGGCGACCTGGGCCTATGCCTGGGCCCTGGTCGCGCCGCTTGGGCCGGGGATCGGGCTGATGCTGGCGGGCTGGCGCTATCGCCGGCCGGCGTTGGTCGATCGTGGCAGGACGAGCGCGCTGGTCGGGGCCGCGCTGTTCGTCGCCGGCCTGGTCTTCTTCGAAGGCTTGATCGGGCTCAGCGGCCGCCAGCTGCTGACCCTGAGTGCCACGACCTGGGCCGTCCTGCTGATCGTGGTGGGCGTCGTCTGGGTGATCGCGGCCCTGCTCAGGCAGCGGCGTGGACCGACCCATCCCGGATAATTGACCGGTGCGCATCGGCATCCTGACCGGCGGCGGTGACGCGCCGGGGCTGAACGCGGCAATTCGGGCGGTGGCGCGACGAGCCTATCAGCGCGGCTTCCAGGTGACCGGCATCAAGAACGGCTGGGCCGGCTGCCTGGGCCAGGGCGATTTCGAGGACCTCCCGCCCCAGGCGGTCCGCGGGATCCTGCCGCTGGGGGGCACGATTCTGGGCACATCCCGGACCAATCCGCTCAAGGAGAAGGACGGCATTCCGCGGGTGATCGCGCTCCTTCGCGGCAACGGCATCGACGGACTCTGCGCGATCGGCGGCGACGACACGCTCTCGGTGGCGGCCGCCATGAGCGAAGCCGGCTACCCGGTGGTCGGGGTTCCGAAGACGATCGACAACGACCTGTCGACGACCGAGTTCTGCATCGGGTTCGATACCGCGGTAGGCGTCGTCGTCGAAGCGCTCGATCGCCTGCATACGACCGCGTCGGCGCACCATCGGGTGATGGTGGTCGAGGTCATGGGCCGCGATACCGGATGGGTCGCGATGGTCGGCGGTCTCGCCGGAGGCGCGGACCTGATCATCATCCCCGAGTTCCCCATCGGCTTCGACGAGGTCGTCTCCCACCTTCACCGGCGCCGGGGCGACGGCAAGGACTTCAGCATCATCGTGATCGCGGAAGGCGTGAAGATGAAGGAGCTGCAGCCGGCCGCGGCGGAGGTGCGCTCGGCGGGAGAGGAAAAGCGTGATGCCTTCGGCCATGTCCAGCTGTCCAAGCAAGGGGTCGGCGAGGCGCTCAGCACGCGGATCGAGGAGGCAACCGGTTTCGAGACGCGCGTCACGGTGTTGGGTCACTTGCAGCGCGGGGGCTCGCCGTCACCCGTCGACCGGATCTGGGCGACCCGGCTTGGCGTGGCAGCCGTCGATCTGCTGGCGGAGCAGAAGTCGGGCCTGATTCCAATCCGCAAGGACGGCGGCGTGGCCGTGGCGCCGTTGCGCGAGGTCATCCGCGAGACCCGGCACGTGCCGCGCGAACTCTACGATCTCGCCAGCGTGTTCGGCTGACGGCCGATCCCTACGCCGACAGGCTGCGCTTCTGCTCGTACAGGCTCGCGTCGGCGGCGGCGAGCAGGTCTTCGACCGTTCGACCCTGTTGCGGATAGGTCGCGACGCCCAGGCTGACGCCGGGCACCGTGATCAGCTGGCCTGCGGCCATGAACCGGTGGCGTGCGATCCCATCGCGGACACGGTTCGCCACCACGGCCGCCGCCTCGGACGAGGTCGAGGCGAGCAGCACGACGAACTCGTCGCCCCCATACCGGGCGACGACGTCCTCGGCCCGGACGGAGTCGGTCAGCGCGATCGCCACCTCGCGGAGCAAAGCGTCGCCCGCCAGGTGCCCATACGTGTCATTGACGTGCTTGAGCTGATTGACGTCCACGAACAGCAGGGCGAGCGACTCGTGGTGGCGGTCGGCATGGGCGATCGCCTGGTGCAGCCGCTCCAACAGCAGGCGCCGGTTGTAGACACGGGTCAGGTGATCGTGCATGGCCTCGTGCTTGAGGCGATCGTGGAGCTGGGCAACCTCGAGGGTCGAGGCAAGCTGCGACCCGACCGCCACCATGAGGGCGAGGTCGCGCGGCGTGAAGGCGTTCAGCTGGACGCTCTCCGCGTTCAGCACCCCGATCGTCCGCCCGCGGCTCATGAGCGGAAACGCAAGCTCTGAGCGGACGTTCGGATCGAGCTGGATGTAGCGGGCATCGCGGCTCACGTCCGGCACGAGCAGCGGCTCACCGTGGGTGAAGACCCAGCCGGTGATGCCCTGATCCGCCGGGATGATCGTTCCCCCGATATCCGCGACGTATCCGCTCTGCGCCCCGACCCGCAGCTCGCCGGGCCGCAGCCCGCTCGGCAGCACCAGCGAGACGAGGTAGTAGCCCATCACCTCCCGCACGATCGCCACAATGCGCTTGAGCAGCGTGTCGAGGTCCAGCACGGCGTTCGTCTCTTGAGCGATGCGGTAAATGATGCGGAGCTCACGGGAATCGGCCGCGGTGAGCATGTCGCGGGGGCCCTCCGGCTGTGCCTGGGGCGCTGCTTGAGGTGCGGCCTGGCGCAGCAACTGCTCCAGCCAGGGCTGGTGCGCAGCCGCGGCCAGTAAGGCCATCTCGATGAACCCGTCCAGTGTGACCGGGTCCAGGCTCACGCCGCGCTGGTCCCGTAGCCGGCCGAGGACGTCCGGCATCTGGATCGGCGGGCGCGCCGCCGCGTCCTCGACGGTCTGCGCGAAGGCGTTGACCACGCTGATCAGCCGCGTCTCCAGCGGGATAGCGTCCGCCCGCAGGCCGTCGGGATAGCCCTCCCCGTCGTGGCGCTCGTGATGGGCGCGGACGATCGGGGCCAGCTGGGCAAGCGGCTGGAACCGGCTCAGGAATTGGGCGCCGACGCTCGGATGGGTCAGGAGCACGGCGCGCTCCTCTGCGTCGAGTCCCCGGGCCTTCCGCAGGACCCCGTCCGGCAAGCCGACCAGTCCGACGTCCTGCAACAACATGGCCTGACGCACGCGCTGGCAGACGTCGGGCGGTAGATGGAGATGCCGTGCGAGCTCGACCGCGCAGTCGCCGAGCGCGGTCGCTCGCTGGCTGGTTCCGGCGCGCAGCTCGATGGCCATGGCCAGCATCTCGACCATGGCCTCCTGGCCCTCCCGCGACTGCTTGAGCAGCCGGGCTGCCTGGATGGCAGCCGCCGTCTGGTTCGCAAAGGCGGCGACCGCGAGGATGTCGGCTTCGCGCAGCGCCGGGCCGACGACCGTCATGGCGCCGATGACCCGTGTCCCCGCGCACAGCGGTGCCGAGATGGCGGTGCGCATCTGCAGCTCTCGGCTGATCGTCCGGGCCCGCTCCCAACCCGGCCCGCCGAGGCTCTCGGCGGTCCGCCGCAGCAGGACGGCCGGATCCCCGATGAACTGCGGCCGGCGGGTTTCGCAGGCCAGCTTGAGGGCGGGAACCTTGCTGAACGGCAGCACATGACCGAGCGGGGCGAATGCCGCGCGGGCGGGGCCGTCGCCCACCGGGCTGCGGTGAACGATCCGCAATCCCGTACCGTCATCGGTGGTCAGGAAGAAGAACGACCCAACTCCGGCCTGGAGGAGCCGATCGCCCACGGCCGACAGGATGGCGTCCTGGTCGAGAAGGGATACGGCGTCCATCCCCGCCTGGCTCAGGGCCTCGAGGAAGGCGCGGCTGCGCGCGGACTCGTCGGCGGCGGTCGCGGCGCTCGTCACCGCGCCGGCGAACTGCGAATAGCCGGCTGCCACCAGCCATTCCGGGCGGAAGAACCAGCCACGGCCGATCTTTTCGCCCGGGAGGCGGCCGTCGCGCGCCTGGCGGCGGACGACCTCTGGGTGCCGCCGGATGGCCCGCGCCACGTCCTCAACCGTCAGCAGGACGGTGGAGGCCGTCCCCAGGGCCGCCGGTTGTGTGATGCGACGACTCATCGACCCATGCAACGAAGGAACCGATGACTTCCTACGTCGTACCTGCCGTGGAGCCGCTGACCACCGGGCCGATGCCTGAGCGTCGGACGATCCTGGTGGCCGACGACAGCGCGGCGAGCCGCGATGCCATCAGTGGAATGCTGTCGACCCTCGGCTTCTGGACCGAGGCGGCCGCCAACGGCCGGGAGGCCCTGGACGTGGTCCGGCGGCTGCACCCTGATCTCGTCCTCCTCGACATCGAGATGCCGGAGATGAACGGGCACGAGGCCTGCCGGCGCCTCAAGGCGGACCCCGCGACCACCGATATCCCGGTGCTGATGATGACCGGGTTCGACCCCCGACCCGAGCGGTCGAAGATGGTGGAGGCGGGCGGTGATGATCTGATCGTCAAACCGGTTCCGATGCGCGACCTGCAGGTGCGCGTCCGGGCGCTGCTCAGGCTCAAGGAGCTGCGGAAGGACCTGCGCTCGGCGCAGGAGAGCCTGCGCGCGATCGTCCAGAAGGAAGACCCCACCCAGTCCAAGGCGCCCTTCGACGACCGGGTCGCGCTGACGGCCCAGGCGCTCGCCCGCTTGATCGGGTTGGACGCGGAGGACCAGGAGGTCGCGTACCATGCCGGCCTGCTCCATGACATCGGGCAGATCGGGCTGCCGGAAGAGCTCCTCAACCGGCAGGGAAGCCTGACCCCGGAGGAATTCGAGCGGATCCAGCAACACACGATCCTGGGCGCGGAACTCGCCGGGCCGTTCCGGCCGGCTGCCGTGCTCGCCCCGGCGATCCGCCATCACCACGAGCGGTGGGATGGCACCGGCTACCCCGACAAGCTGAAGGGCCCCGCCATCCCGATGATGGCCCGGATCGTATCCGTCGCCGACGCCTATCACGCTCTCACTACCAACCGGCCCTATCGCCCGGCCTTCAGCTCAGCCCGGGCGCTCGAGATCCTGGCAGCGGGATCCGGCAGCCAGTGGGATCCCCGGCTGGTGGCCGCTTTCGCCACCTCCTCGCTGCCGCAACGCATTACCGGCGACGCGTCCGAAGCCAAGATCGCCTAGACGGTCCTGTTTCAGAGGTCTTGATGACCTCGCCCGGCCGTCCAGGCCGATGAAT
>DASQGL010000016.1:0-6924 GCA_035632635.1 Candidatus Limnocylindrales bacterium | reverse complement strand
GTGCCGTTCCGGAGTAGCTCAACGGTAGAGCAGCGCGCTGTTAACGCGACGGTTGCTGGTTCGAATCCAGTCTCCGGAGCCACCCACTCGGCGGCGGTGATCGTGCGGCCACCGTCGACCACGCAAAGTTGAACTGCCGGGAAAGTTCTACGCAGGGGTGGACCTGCTCTGGTACCCGCTCCTCGCCGGGGCCCTCCTGCTCCCGGCGGCCTGGCTCTGGCGGCGGCACGCCCCGGTCGAGGCCGTCGCGCTGGGCGCCGCGATCGGCGTCGCCGGCTGGGCGGCCGGCGCGCTGGGCCGCTTCTTCCTCGTGCTCGCGCCCGGGCCGCCGCGGACGGCCGGGCTGCTCGCCCTGGCGGGCGCGGCGCTGGGCAGCGGGACGCTGGTCTGGTGGACGCGCGCTGATCAACCGGATCGCCCGACCCGGCGCGGCCCGTCGCCCCGGACGCTGCTGCTCGCGATCGCGGGCGTCGCCGCGATGACGCTCGGCATCGAGGCAACCGTGCCCCATTACGGGATCGCGATGCTCTTCTGGGACTGGTGGGAGCACTTCGACCTCGCGAACTTCTACCGGGCGCCGAGCGGATTCTGGCGCAGCTACGGCGACGGCTCCACGATCACCTCGCGCACGCCGCTGTTCAACCTGCTCGCCAGCCTGGCGCTGAGCGCGGTGGGCGACCGCTTCACGATCTTCCAGGTGGTCGCGGCGGCGGTCGGCTGGCTCTGGGCGCTGCCCGCGGCGCTGCTCGCCCGCCGGGTGCTCGGGTCGCCCGGCAGCGGACTGATCGCGGCGCTGGCGCTCAGTCCGATGATCCTGTTCTGCACCGCCTACACCTGGCCCAAGGGCCTCGTCCTGTTCTGCGCCCTGCTCGCGCTCGAGCGCTTCCTTGGGCTCACCGCGGCGCCGGCCGACGCGGCGCCGCGCCGCGGGCTGGAGTTCGGGTTGGCCGGCGGCCTGACCGTGATGGCGCATGCCGGCTTCGTCGGATACCTGCTCCCGCTCTACGTCCTGCTCGGGCGCGACGCGCTGCGCCGGCGCCGCTGGCGGGCGGGGCTGCTGGCCGTGCTGATGGCGGCGCTGGTCGCGCTCCCCTGGTACGCGTGGGCGGTCGCCCAGTACGGCTGGCGGGCCGGCCTGCTCGGCTACCCGCAGCCCGCCTCACCCAGCATCGGGTTGTGGATCGTCGACCACGTCGTGATCCTGGCCAGCTCCCTGCTGCCGGCCAGCCTCGGGATGTATCGGGGCATCGGCCTGCTGCCCGACCTCTTCATCATGTATCTCGGATCGGCGGTCGGGCTCCTGGGCGCCGGCTTTCTGCTCCGCACGCTGGCGCGGCTGCTGGGACGCCGCCCCGCGACGGCACGCCCGGATCGCGGACCGGCCCGGGCGATCGTCGCCTACGCCGCCGGCGGGGTGCTCATCGCCACCGTGCTCATCAATGGGTGGGGAAACGGATGGGCGGCGGCGCAGGCGGTCTTCCTTCCGGCGTTGATCACCCTGACCATGGTCGCGCTCGCCCGCTGGCCGGCGACCCGGGCCATGGTCCTGATCGCCGTGCTCGAGTGCCTGGTCGTCACCGCTGCCGCGCTGATCTACATGTGGTCGGCGGGGGGCGTGCGCGAGCCGAACGCGGTGCTCGCCGCGCAGATGCGCGTCCGCTTCCTGGGGCAGGACACCTGGCCGCTCGGGATCGCCATCCTGGTCGCGGCCGCCGCCGGCCTGGTGCGGATCGCGTCCCGGCTGGCGCGCCCGAGCCCGAGCGCGGCGCCGGTCCCGGCGATCGACGACGCCGCCTGAGCCGCGTTACCCGCGCACCCCGGCGAACACCACGACGCCGTCCTGCTGCACCGGCTCCTGCGCCAGCAGCGTGCGGAAGAACGCCACCATGTCCGCCCGATGCGCCATCGGGCCGATGATCACCGTGCGCACCTGCCACGCGTGAAGGTCCTGCAGCATGGTCTCCCGCTCCGCCGGCGTGAGCGCGGATCCGCCGCGCTGTTCGATCTCGACCATCCGGATCCCGATCGCGGTCGGCGGCGGGTTGGGTGAGGGTCCGGGGACGAACGCGTACCCCTCGGGCATGCGAAACGCCATCCCGGAGGCAGCCTGCCAGAGCATGGCGTCCGCATAGCCGCCTCGCGAGTAGGGGGCGATCAGTGCCACCGCGCCCGCCGGGAGCCCGCTCGCCGCGTCGGCCTCGAAGTAGCGCGGGCTGCGCGCGTCCATGGTGGGGAAGGGCAGGCTGGGCAGCAGCGGCAACAGCGCCAGCCCGATCGCGAGCGCGCCCAGCCGGCGCGTCCGGGGCGCAGCGGCCCGGGCGACCGACTCGACGAAGGCGGCCAGCAGGATGCCGGCGAAGAGGAAGACGAACAGCATCAGCCGGTTGGGCAGGATGTCGTGGACCACCGGCAGCAGGCTCAGCGCCGCCCAGCTGCCGGCCAGCGTGAAGAGCATCGTCCTCCCCGGCACGCCGTGCCGGACCTGGGGGAAGACGACGCCGAGCAGCGGGACCGGCAGCGCGGTCATCGCGCCGCCCACGTGCAGGGTGACGCCGAGCGACAGGATGGCGATCAGCACGCCCATCAGCGCCGACAGCCGGATCACCGGTTCCCTCCAGCGGGAGACGGCTGCCATCACCAGGATCGCGATCAAGGCGATCCCGAGGTAGGCGTTCCACTCGGAGAGGTTGCCGCTGAAGCGATCGGTGATCTGCACCAGCGCCGGGGGCGCGAGCGCCTGCACGCGGGTCGGCAGGATGAAGTTCAACAGGTCGCTGGCGTAGATGTTGAGCGGCTGCAGGGTGCCGCTGACGCGCTGGGGGCCGAGGAACTGCACGGCGAGCGGGTAGGCGGAGAGCAGCAGCGCCAGGGGCGCGGCCACGGCGAAGGCCCGGAGTGCGTGGGGCGCCTTCAGGCGAACGGCCTCGGGATGCAGCCCGGCGAGCAGCGCGATCCCGATGATCGCGACCAGCGCCTCACAGGCCACCAGCTCCTCGCCGGTCCACAGCTGCGCCGCCCCGAGCGCGCCCAGGCCGGCGCCGGCGACGACCCACGAGCGCCGCTGCCGGACCAGGATCTCGTCGAGCGCGATCAGCATCAGCGGCGGGATGATGGCGACCGCGATCTGGAGGTGGCCCAGGGATTGCGCGATCATGGCCGGCGAGAAGCCGTAGAGGGCGCCGCCCAGCAGCGCGCCCCATTCGTGACGCACGTAGCGTCGGATGGCGAGGTACCCGGTGAAGGCCGACCCGGCAACCGCCAGGGTGGCGAACAGCGTGTGGGCGACCACCGGCCCGAGCGTGAGCGTCACCGGCGTGAGCAGGACGGCCGGCAGGAGGAAGAGGCCGCTCCACATCAGGTTCACGCCCGCCGGGTAGTCGAGGTAGGTGGTGAGCAGCGGGTTGTGCCCGTGCGTGATCGCGAACGCCACCCAGCGGAGGAACCAGATCGTGTACGCGATGTCGCCCCCGCCGCCCGGGGTCAGTCGGCCCGGGTCCTGCCAGGACGACCAGAACAGGGCGACGGCGAGCATCAGGTAACAGCCGGCCGCGGCCAGGGTGCGACCGGCATCGGGCAGACGCGGACGTCGGATGCTCGTGGCGATGCCGGTGCAACGGGCCGGATCGGGGCAATCTTCCAGCCGCCGCTGGCAGCCGCGGGGATCTGCTATACCTGACGCGGCGTCGCGTTCCGCGTGCGGCTGGCCGGCGTTTGCCCGAGGCAAAAGCGGGTACAGCATCTAACGGAGGTGGGTATGGGCATTTTCGGACAGGTCCAGCGGCAGTTCATCGCGAGGCCCGACCCGGCGAAGGGGCAGATCCTCTTCAAGTGGCCCGATCAGAACATTCGGAAGTTCACGCAGCTGACCGTCGAGCAGGACGAGCTCGCGGTCTTCTTCCGCGACGGCAAGGTGCAGGGCACGATCCAGCCCGGCCGTGTCACGCTCGACTCGTCCGAGATCCCGTTCCTCGGCGCGCTGGTCGACGCCGCCACCGGCGGCAACCTGTTCCGCACCGAGCTGTATTTCATCAGCACGCGCGAGTTCCCCAACCTCCCCTTCGGCGGCGCGATCGATAACGTCGTCGATCCGCAGACGAACTTCGGAGTCGGCCTGCGCGTCTTCGGCGAATACTCGCTCAAGGTGGTCGAGCCGCAGTCCCTGATCGTGAACCTGGTCGGGACCCAGAACCTCTCCACCAACGACGAGATCACCGACTGGATGCGGGAGCAGCTCCTCAAGACGCTCCGAACCGACGTCGTCACCCATGTCGTCTCCAGCGGCTGGCCGCTGCTCGGCATCGCCGCGCACACCGACCAGATCGAGTCGGAGACGATCACCCAGGTGCAGCGCAACGTCAACACCTACGGCCTGCAGATCGTGCGACTCGGGAACTTCACCATCACGCTCAAGCCCGAAGACGAGGAGAAGCTGAAGGGCTTCCTCCAGGACGTGCAGTACACGAAGCTGGCGGGCGGCTTCCAGCAGTACGCCTCGGGCGAGGCGATGCTGGGGGCGGGCAAGGGCCTGGCCCAGGGCCCCGGCCAGGGCGGCGGCAATCCCGCCTTCCTGGGGGTCGGTCTGGGCGTGGGCGGGCTGATGACCGGCCAGCTGGGGCAGACGGTCGCGGCCTCGGGGCAGATCCAGGTGCGCTGCCCGCAGTGCCACGCGCTCAACGCCGAGAACGCCAAGTTCTGCAACAGCTGCGGCCAGGCGCTGCAGCCGGCGCCGGCTCCGGTGGGCGCCACCGTCGCCTGCCCGCATTGCCAGACGCAGAACGCGGCCACGGCGCGCTTCTGCACGAGCTGCGGCCAGTCGCTGACCGAGCCCGCGTCGCCAACGGCCGCGCCGCCGCAACCGCCCGCGGGGTGACCGCGGCGTGATCGCCTTGCTCGTCCTGCTCCGCGCCGGCGGCGGTGAAGGCTTCGGGGGCGGCTTCGGGGGTGGCGGCTTCTCGGGCGGCGGCTTCGGCGGAGGCGGCTTCTCCGGAGGTGGCGGCTATTTCCCGATCCCCATCTTCTTCGGCGGGGGTGGCGGGATCGGCACCATCATCTTCTTCCTGTTCATCCTGTTCGCGCTCTATAACGCGTACCGGCGGTTCTCCAACTTCAGCCGGCCGATGACGGCCAGCCCCTACGGGGGCAGCCCCCCGCCGCTGCTGCAGAACATGGCTCCCCTCCAGAGCGTCGACCAGGGGATGGCCGCGCTCCAGGCGAAGGACCCGAACTTCAACGAGCAGGTCTTCAACGACCGCGCCCAGACCACGTTCTTCGCGCTGCAGAAGGCCTGGGTCGACCGCAACCTGGAGCCGGCGCGCGTCTACCTGTCGGACGCGATCTACCATCGCTGGAAGATGCAGATCGATCAGATGATGGCCGCGCACAAGCGCGACGTGCTCGAGAACCTGGTGGTGGGCGGGATCCGCGTGGTCAAGGTGCAGACCGACGCGAACTTCGATTCGATCACGGTCCGGATCGACGCGGCCGCCACCGATTACACGGTCGACGATCAGAGCGGGCGGATGGTCTCCGGCTCGCGTCAGCAGCAGCCGTTCACGGAATACTGGACGTTCACGCGCAGCGGCACGGTGCGGACGAAGGCGGGTGAGTCCGCCGAGATCACGCAGTGTCCGAACTGCGGCGCCCCGCTGACCATCAACGAATCGGGCGTCTGCCAGTACTGCAAGGCGGTCGTCACCACCGGGCAGTTCGGATGGGTCCTCGGCAACATCACGCAAGCATCGGAGTGGCAAGGATGAACGAGCAAGCGAAGGACGCGCCGCCGCCGTCAGACGAGGGAAAGGCCCCCACCTATCCGACCTACGTGCCGCCGGACGACGGGGCCGGCGAAGGGGAGGAGGCGAGCGCGGGCACGAGCGCCGGCACCAGCACGGGCCCGAGCCCGGAGAGCGCGGGCTCCGCGACCTCCGCCCAGCCCGGCGCCTCGGCGACCCCGCCGGCCGCCGCCGCCGGATCCGGACTTCGCCCGGGTCAGGGTGCGCCGCTCGTCCCCGGTGCGCCGCAGTCGGTCGGCCCGCCGATCGCGGCGAGCGTCTTCAACGTCGGGGCCCTGCTCTACGCGGGCTTCGGCGTGCTGGCGCTGGTCATCATCGTGATCGTGCTCCTGATCGTCCTCCATCACTAGTCTTGACAGAACTACAAATTTAGATATACTGGCAGCGTGCCGGTGTGGGCGAGCGTGCGGGCAGGCGTCTCGCCTGTGCGATCCGGCGCCATCGCCTCCGCGGCTGACGACGCCGCGCTGGTCTTCACCGCGATCGGGTGCCGTGCGGCCCAGGCCTCGGCGCTGGCGGCCTTCCTGCGCGACTCCTCGCTGGTCGATCAGCCGCTTGGGGAGTTGCGCGCGACCGCGCGGCGGCACGGCATCGCCCGCGTCGAGCTCCGCCGGCTCCTCGCGCTGCGCGAGCTCGTCCGGCGCTGGCAGCAGCCGCAGGACAGCGCCGCGCCGTCCGTGACCTCGCCGCGCGAGGCGCTCCTGCAGTTCCAGGACCTCCGACGCTCGGCCCGGGAGCGCTTCGGCGTCCTGTACCTGAACACGCGCAACCAGCCGCTCGGCTGTGAGACGGTCGCCGTCGGCGGCCTCAACGTCGCGGCGCTGCAGCCGCGCGAGGTCTTCGAGCCCGCCCTGCGGCTCGGCGCGGCCGCCGTGATCCTCGCCCACAACCATCCCTCGGGCGACCCCACCCCCAGTCCCGAGGACCTCGCGGTCACCCGGCACCTGCGCGAGGCCGGACGCCTGCTCGGGATCGAGGTGCTCGATCACCTGGTGGTGAGCGCGCAGCGCTTTCGCAGCCTGCGCGAATCCGGCGGTCTCTGAGCGGACGGCCGGCTCTGGATCCGGGCCGGAAAACGGAAAACCGACCATCGCTCAGTGGTCGGTTTTCCTGCCCCGTCGGGGCCGTGGGG
>DASQGL010000015.1:0-6773 GCA_035632635.1 Candidatus Limnocylindrales bacterium | reverse complement strand
CGCGCCTTGTAGCTGGCGCCCACGGACTCGAAGAGGAGGTCCGCGGATGGTCGCACGAAGTGCACCAGCTCCGAGTGCGAGAGCGCCAGCGTGCCGTCCGGGTTGACCAGCAGGTGCCGGTCCGGTGGCGCGATGTAGACGGTGGCCGGCCGGATCGTCTGCCCGTCCTCGGCTTGCGTGACGCTCACGCGAGTGCGCCGGCTGAGGATGTCGGCCAGCAGACTGCGGTGACGGGGGTCGAGGTGTTGCACGACCACGACGGCCGCGGGAAACCCGCTGGGCAGGCCGGCCAGGACGCAGCCAAGTGCCACGATGCCTCCGGCCGACGCGGCCAGCGCGACGATGTCAAATGCCGCTCCCGGGAAGGGACGAGGGCCGCTGGTAAGTGTGCCCTCCGGGGACTCTTCGACGACGTCCTGAGACATCCGCGTCCTCCTTCCCGCGCCATCGTACCCCCAACCTGTGACCTGTGATACGGTGGCCATAGGCCGCGGGGCAAAGGAGGGCGATCGTCGTCATGAGCCGGCCGATCGCAGAGGACGCCCGACTCGAGCTCCTCCTCCTGCCCGGTGAGCTACCCGAGACCTCGTTCGTCGAGGATGCTCGCCACTGGGTCACCGTGTACTCCGAGCTGGCCGAGTTCGTCGAGCGATCGCTGGCGCGGTTGCTCGAGCCGGAGTCCCGCCGGGGTGCGCTCCACGACCTGGCCGCCCTCGAGCGCCACCGTCGACACCTCGACTCGCGCCTCGAGTTCTGGCAGCGTCGCGCCTGGGAGCTCGGCGGGATCGATTTCGACGCCGCCGAACGGCGCCTGCGCCACAACGGCCGTGAGGTCGTGCTCACCCGCCGCGAAGCGCAGCTGTTCACGTTCCTGGCTGGCCATCCGAATCAGTTCTTCAGCGCCGAGCGGCTGTGCGCCGAGGCGTGGCACGCCCCCTACCTGTCCGAGGAACAGCTCCGCAGCTACATCGTGCGGCTGCGGGCCCGGATTCGCGAGCTGCAGATGCCCTGCAGCATCCGGTCGGCGCTCGGTCGCGGCTACGGCCTCTCTCTGGAGCAGCCGACGTGAGCCTGCGGCGGTCGCGGACGCCCGACCTGGATAATGTGCTGCCTCTTCCGCCGCCCCGCCGGCCCCGAGCCCACATCGCCTCCTCACCCTTGCTGCTGCGCGTCAGAGCCCATATGTCCGCCATGGCGGGCTATGCCTCCATGCTCGAGAACGTCTCCCCCCGTATCCAGGGCGAGATCCTCGCCGTCATGGCGCAGAAGAGCCAGGAGCTGGTGTCCATCCTTCAGCCAATCACGAACCGACGCCGCGCATCGGCGGCGACGATCCAGGACTACCGCGAAGTGCGGCTGCGGGCCCGCGAGCTGCTGGTCGAGTACCGGACGCTGGTCGAAAGGCTCAACGACCAGGTGCAGCAGGCCCATCAGTCCATTGAGGGGCTCGGCCATCCCGGCTGAGGGCAGCCCGCTGGCCTAGCGTGAGGCTGCCGCCCGGGGGGCGCTGACCGCCAGGTAGGCATGAACCGCCAGCACGCCTGGCACCCCTGCCGCGATCCGGTCCGCCGCCTGGGCGGCCGCGGCGGTGGAGACCTCTCCGAGCAGGTCGATCCGGCCGAGGGCCGCGCGCACCCCGATCGCCTGGCGACTGACCCTGGGGTCGTGCTCGAGCGCGCGGCGGACGGCTGCCTCGAGCTCGGCGTCGGTCATGATCCGGGTCCGCAGGTCCAGGACGCCGGCGATCGCTCGCAGGCGACCCTCCACCGCTTGCACCTGCTCGGCTGTACGCAGGTATCCCTGCACGAACACGCGCTGGGCCTCGACCGTGATGGTCAACGTCCGCAGCGGGGATTGGGCGGGGTCGCCCTCGGGCGCCAGCGCCGCCTCGATCAGGGCACGCAGATCCGCATCGTCCAGCGCCGGCGGCAGCCCGCTCCAGTCGGAGGCGGCGAGGTCGGTCAGCAGCGCCGACCCGCGGCCGCCGCGAATCCGCGGGTTGCCCAGCACGCGCCGTTCCCGGAGCCGCCTTCGAACGACCAGCCACTGGGCGATGTGCTCGGGGCCGGGGCAGCGGGCTTCGTCGAGCAAGCCGAGCCGGCGCCCGCTTCGATCCAGGACGGGCATGTCCTGGACGAGGTCGACCTGCTCGGGGGGGACCTCGGGTCGATCGACCTCAGGCGGCATACGGCTACGGATGGTACCGCAATCGACGTAGGCGATTGGCCCGTTGAGCCCAACCGGAACCGGACCGTGTGACGTTGTCCATTACAGGAGCCGGCCATGGCCATCACTCATTCGATGCATCAGATCGCGCCCCATACCTGGACCTTCGAGGCCCCGTTTCCCAGGGTCGCGCCGATGAAGGCACACTGCCGCGCCTGCCGCGTGGCGGTCGCGCTTTGCAATCCTGAGGTCGTCAACGTGCCGACCGGCAACTACATCGTGCGCGGCGCGTGCGAACGCTGCGCCGGCGAGGTCCTGTTGATCGTCAGTTAGCCCGGGCGGCGCAGGCCGCGCATTGCCCGTAGAAATCGAGCGTCGCGTGATCGACGCGGAAACCGCGCTGGCGGCGGATGGTCTCGAGCAAGGGCGCGACAGCGGGCTCGTCCAGCTCCTCGACCGCGCGGCAGCTGGTGCAGATCAGGTGGTGATGATGCCCGGGGGCGCACCAGACGTAGGCGGACACGTGGCCGGGCCGCTCCAGCCGCTGCGCCAGGCCGGCGTCGACCAGCATGTCCACCGCGCGAAAGACGGTGGCCCGGCCGATGTACGGGTGGCGGCGGCGCACCGCCTCGTACAGCTCCTGGACGGTCGCCTCCTTGCCACTCTTGGCGAGCGCCTCGGCGATCGCCATCCGCTGGGGCGTCAGGCGCTGTCCGGCCCGCTGCAGCGCCGCGGCGCCAGTCTCACCCATGTCCGGATGATACCGGGACCGGCGTTGACTGGAACTCGTTGATCCGGCGCGCTATAGTCTGGACCAGAGGAGGCGGCATGCCAGGTTCCCGGGTTCCGTTCGCCCGGCGCGTCTACACCGGTCGGGGAGCCCTGATCGACGAGATCGTGACCGAGGTCGCCGAGCGCCCCGAGCTCGTCCGGCTGATCTGGCACGCACGTGACCTCAGCGAAGAGGAACTGGAGACGCTGATCGGGCTGGTGTCGCGCTCGTTCGACCACGCGCGCAACGGCAACGGGAACGGCCACCGGGGGCCGCGCTAGCCCGACTCAGACAGGCTCGAAGCCCTGCTCCGTCCAGTAGCCGAGCCGGTGCTCGGTCTCGTGGTAGAACCAGATCAGCTGCCGCTCTCGTGACGCTTCGCGCAGGAAGGCCGCCTTCCGCTCCATCGACTCGAGCGGAAAGAGATCGAGCGCGCTGACCCAGTTGATCTTGAGGAAGGCGGGCATGAACAGGAAGTCCCCGGTGAAGACCACGGTCTGCTCCTGGTCCCGCACGTAGACCGCCTGGTGGCCCCGGGTGTGCCCGCCGGTCACGCGCACCTGGATGCCGGGCGCCACCTCGGTATCACCGTCGACCACCTGGAGGCGTCCGGCCGCCTCGAGCAGCTGGAGGTTCTCGGGCTTGTAGGACGGCTTGCTGCGAGGGTCGGGATGGCGCCATGCCTCCAGCTCGACCCGCTGAACGACGTGCCGCGCGCGGGGGAACAGCGGGGCCAGCTCCCCATCCCGGGCCGGCGTCACCAGCGCGCCGCAGTGATCGAAATGCAGGTGGCTCAGCACCACCAGGTCGATGTCCTGCTCAGTCAGCCCCAGCGAGCGGAGCGCGTCGGGCAGGCCCGGATCCCGCTCGTAGGCATAGATGTCGCGCTCCTTGTCCGAGAGCTTGGGCCCGATCCCGGCCTCGATCAGCACGTTGGCGTCGGGCGTGCGCACGAGCATGCAGTTGGTCGCCATCGTGATCCGGTTGCGCGCGTCCGGCGTCTTCAGCTTCTCCCACATGACCTTGGGGACCACCCCAAAGACCGCGCCGCCGTCCATCCGCCAGTGACCGTCGCTGAGGCAGTGCAGCTGGAAGCGGCCGAGCGTGCGCACCGGGGAGGGGATCACGCCGCCTTCGACCGAAACCCGTTGTTGACGAACTCCACGATCGCCTGGAGCGCCGTCCCCGGCCCGAAGATCTCGGCCACCCCCATCTGCTTGAGCTCCCGGGCATCCTCGTCCGGGATGATGCCGCCGCCGAAGACGACGATATCGCCGGCATCCCGCTGCTTGAGCAGCTCCAGGATGCGTGGGATCAGCGTCATGTGCGCCCCGCTGTGCAGGCTGACGCCGACCGCGTCGACGTCCTCCTGGATGGCGGCCTCGACCACCATCTCCGGGGTCTGTCGCAACCCGGCATAGATCACCTCGACGCCGGCGTCACGCAGCGCGCGGGAGACCACCTTGACGCCCCGGTCGTGCCCATCCAAACCCACCTTGCAGGTGAGGACCCGGTACGGTTTCCGTCCGGGTCGCCGGTCGCGTTGCTCCGCCTTCGCCTTCATCGGTTCAAAACAGTGACTGCTCGCGGTAGACGCCGAAGACGTCCTTGAGCGCCGTCATGATCTCCCCTTCGGTGGCGTACGCCTTGACGCAGGCGATCAGGGGCGGCATCAGATTGTCCCGGCCGCGGGCCACGGCCTTCAAGTCCTCGAGGCGGTTGTGGACGCTGGTATTGTCCCGGCGGGCGCGCAACGCCTTGAGGCTCCTGACCTGCGCCTCCTCCGTCTCCGGTCCGATTCGAAGCGTGGGCACCGGCGCGCTCTCCCCCTCCATGAAGGCGTTGACGCCGACGACGATCCGTTCGTTCGCCTCCAGCTTGCGCTCGAAGGCGAACGCCGCGTCGGCGATCTCGCGCTGGAAGAATCCCTTCTCGATCGCGGCGAGCACCCCACCCTCGGCGTCGATCCGCTCGAAGTACTGCCGCGCACCGGCTTCCATCTCGTCGGTCAGTCGCTCGATGAAGTACGACCCACCGAGCGGGTCGATCGTGTTCGTCACCCCGGTCTCATAGGCAAGGATCTGCTGCGTCCTGAGCGCGATCTGGGCCGCGCGCTCGGTCGGCAGGGCGAGCACTTCGTCCATGGCGTTCGTGTGCAGGGAGTTCGTGCCCCCGAGCACGGCGGCCAACGCCTCGACGGCGGTCCGGCTGACGTTGTTCTCGACCTGCTGCCGGGTCAGCGAGACACCCGCGGTCTGGGTGTGGAATCGCAGCATTCCCGAGCGCGGATCGCGGGCTCCGTAGCGATCTCGCATGATGGACGCCCACAGCCGGCGGGCCGCCCGGAACTTCGCGATCTCTTCGAAGAAGTCGATGTGCGAATCGAAGAAGAACGACAGTCGGGGCGCGAACTCGTCGACCTGAAGCCCGGCCCGCACGGCGGCCTCGACGTAGGCCATCCCATCGGCCAGGGTGAAGGCGAGCTCCTGGACCGCGGTCGATCCCGCTTCCCGGATGTGGTACCCGGAGATCGACACCGGGTTCCAGCGCGGCGCCTGCCGGGCCGCGAAGACGATCGTGTCCACCACCAGCCGCATCGACGGCTCCGGCGGGAAGATGTACTCCTTCTGCGCGATGTATTCCTTGAGGATGTCATTCTGAAGGGTGCCGCCCAGGCGATCGAGGGGAACGCCGCCCCTCTCGGCGACCGCGATGTACATCGCCCAGAGGATGGCGGCGGGCGAGTTGATCGTCATGGAGGTCGTGATCGCGTCGAGCCGGATGCCGCTGAGGAGGACTTCCATGTCCTCGAGCGAGTCGATCGCGACGCCGCAGTGGCCGACCTCGCCCCGGCTGAGTGGATCGTCCGAGTCATAGCCCATCAGCGTCGGCATGTCGAACGCGACCGAGAGGCCGGCCTGGCCCTGGGCCAGCAGGAACTTGTAGCGCGCGTTCGTCTCGCGGGCGCTGCCGTAGCCGGCGAACTGGCGGATCGTCCAGGGACGCCCGCGGTACATGGAGTGATAGACGCCCCGCGTGTAGGGGAAGTGCCCGGGATAGCCGAGCTTGCGCTCGTAGTCGAATCCTTCGAGGTCCGCCGGCGTGTAGAGCGGCTGGATCGGCAGGCCCGAGATCGTCTCCGCCCCATCGCGCGCCGCCTGCTTGCCGCTGCGGTAGTGCTCCTCCCATTCTTCGCGCGCCGTACGGCTCCGCCGGAGCGCCATCAGCCGGCCCCTCCGTCGCGGCTGACCCGGGCAAAGACCTCGCTGGCCAGCGCGTAGGGGTTGACCGGTCCCGCGCCGTTGCCCTGCAGGCGAGCGTTGAGCGTGGCGTCCTCCTCCAGGGCCGACGCGGCGCGCTGGCGGGCCCGTTCCGCCACCAGGGCGATCACCTCCTGCTTGACGCGCTGCAAGCGCCGCCGGCCCAGCTCGCCGGTTTCCTGCAGGTGCGCGCGATGGCGCGTGATCACCTCGAAGAGCCGATCCACGCCCTCCTCCTTCACCGCGGAGGCAAGCAGGACCGGAGGCTCCCAGGCCTGCTTGGGCGCAAGCGCCAGGGCGTCCTGGATCAACCGGCGGGTCTTCTCCGCGCCGCCCAGGTCCGACTTGTTGACGACGAAGACATCGGCGATCTCCATGATGCCGGCCTTGAGGCTCTGGACCGCGTCCCCGGACTCGGGCGTGAGCACCAGTACCGTGGTGTCACTGGCGGTCGCGACGTCCATCTCCGACTGGCCGACGCCGACTGTCTCGACCAGCACGACGTCGCGGCCGGACGCGTCGAGCAGATGAATCGCCTCACGCGCGGCGGCCGCCAGCCCGCCCAGGTGGCCGCG